>NZ_CP110644.1:1207500-1531590 GCF_026153515.1 Pseudomonas sp. KU26590 | reverse complement strand
GACAATCCGGCCGTATATTTCTGTCGCAAGAGAGTTGCTTATAACCCCCGCACTCACTTGGCGCACAAAAATATTGAACATCAACAACCACCTACCGATGGCATAAAGTTCAAGCACCTCGATTGTGCACCGCGCACCCGCAACGCACCAAAATATGAATTTAAACTTTCTAATTACATTGTTGACACACATGGAAATATATTCAAATCTAGCGCTGCCGAATGGTTCGGCCCGTCAATTAGATAAGGAAAGCACCATGACCGTTATCAATCTTGAATCTAAAGCCTTGGCAAACTGGACTCAACTTGCAAGCCCGGTGAAAACGCCGAGCAAGTGACGTGCGGGCCCGGAAGTGATACTTCCGGGCTTTTTTTCTTTTAAAGTGCCTCATGGAAGAGAACAGTGCCATCCTATATCAGCTCAACCATTTTTTTCCTGATCAAGAACAACCAACTGGTGCTATGGGACTACGCTGCGCACAAGCAGTATTCCATTCCCCAAGCGTACCTTTCACGGTTATTGCACCTCAGTCAGAATCCCCATGAAGATCCGGACAAGGATCATGCAATCGATCATGACCTGCTCGCGACGGGTCTGTTGGCGGAGCATTCATTTCCCGTGGTTGATTGGGGGTGGGATGATCTTTCCAAGATTTTCCATTTTGGGACAAGTCGTATCGACTATGCAGAGCAGCCAAACAACACTCGGGAGTGGGCAATTGCGTACCAGGCTGCCTGCGACAACGCAGTCGAAGTGCCTGTTCCAAAATTAAGGCATGAAGCTCAAGGCAGGAAGATAATAAATAGCATTGAGTTGGATGTCCCTGGCACCGCTCAAACCCATGACCTGCAACAGACATTACTCCAACGTCGCAGCGTAAGAGAGTTCCTGCAGGAGGCGATCACAAAAAAACAACTTGAGTCGATACTTTATTACTCCCTCGCTTACTTACCTTCGCGGTCTGCCGACGTTAGTAAGCTGTGTCCCGAGGGGCTGCGAGATCGCAGGAGCAGTCCCTCAGGCGGTGGGCTCAACTCGATCGACGGATACGTTTACATCAGAAACGTGGCAGAGATTCCTGCAGGGTTCTATTACTACAATCCTGCGTGCCACCGTTTGGAGTTAATCAGCAGCGACCGTGACTTTAGTATAGGTAGAGCACTCAATGGACAGTTTTTCGCAGAGGACATCCCCTTCGGAATCTTTCTAACCTGCCAGTTCGACCGCCTCTGGTGGAAGTATCCTCATTCAAGAGCCTACCGCGTAGCGCTTCTTGATGCAGGTCATATATCGCAAACCGTGCAGCTCGTCTCGACTTCATTGGGTCTTGGTACGTGGGTCTCTGCAGCGATTGATGAATCCTGTCTGGAGCCAGTCATGAATCATCTCGACCGGTCAGCACCCCTTCTGTTTGTCGGTGCCGGCGTCAGCACTGGCCGGGATATGCCGACAGCCCTGGAAGAACTGCACGCCAACGGGGAGAGTACCCAATGATGATTAACAGCTGTGCCAAGACTGAACGCGACGCGCTGATGGTCTTTGGAGACTGGGACAAGGCTTCTACCGTACGCTCGCAACCTTATGCCTATGACCTTTCAGGCTGGACACGGGAAGGAGAACTCCGCAAGGACTGGTTTGTGCCAACCGCGCTTCCCTGGCTGGCTGACGAAGCCGTTCACTCCCGCGGAGAAGAGGTCAGGCAGGCATTGCTGGCGAGGTATCTAGTGATGTTTTTAGACTATACAACTGAACTGGAGACTCGGATTGTCAATCGCTCGATTCTCTCAATCGCCCATGATCGAGTCGGTTTTGGATTATCTCCGGCGCTGAAGCTGACAGGGCTGAAATTGTATGCAGATGAAGCCTACCATGCCGTGATTTCAGCAGCCGTGGCTAATCAAGTATGCACTGTTTACCGTATCGAGAACCGCGAGATAGCGTCTGAGCGTGTTCAGAATATTCGTGCACTGGCACGCACCGTTGACCCGGTCCACACTGAACTGGCCTGGTTCATCATCGGCTTCGTCTCAGAGACCGTGATCACCAAAGAATTCCTCAAAATCTCCAAGGCAACTATATACCAACCCGTCTACCTGATGCTTCGTGACCACCTAGAGGATGAACTAAAACACTCTCTCTATTTTTCCAATCTGTTTAGCATTGTCTGGCAACGCGCGTCGACTGCTCAGCAGACGTTCATTTCAACCTTCATCATCCACGCCATTTACGAGTTTTTTAGACTGCATACATCATGGCTGTATGAAACCCTTAGATGTGTGGGCATTGACGATACCAGCGCGCGGATTATCCATGAACGGCAACAAGGAGCTTTGCCACACCGAGTCAGAGCAAAAGCGGGCTGCACCGCGACAATAACGGCAATGAAGCGCAGCGGTTTTTTTAAAGACACTCAGAATGTAGAACGCTTCGTTGATGCTGGACTTCTCTCACTAAACGACAGTTGAATAGACCATGAACAAACCGGCCGGACCGTCCTCAAAAAAGTCTGCATTGTTTCTGCTTTCGTTAATGGTTGTGCTGGGCATGTTCCCCCTTGATGTGATGCTCCCCTCCTACCCTGCACTGGCAAATGCCTTTGGAATGAAGATAAATGAGGTGACGCTTTTTGTTGCAATGTTCGCAGTGGGGTTCTCCGGTTCACAAATTTTGATCGGGCCTCTTTCAGATAAGTATGGACGGCCCATCATGTTGAAAATCGGGCTTGTGATATCACTGATGGGTGTTATGGGATGCCTACTTTCAAACACTCAAACCGCCTTCGCCATAGCGCGGGTCGTGCAAGGCGCTGGGTGCGGGTGCTTTGTGCTAGCCCAGGCCATCGTCCAGGATGTATTCACTGTCGAAGACCGGCAAAGAATTCGTATCTATTTGCTTTCCTTAAGCGGCATCTGCATCTCCTTCTCACCTTTGCTCGGGACGTATCTGCAATATGCGCTGGACTGGCAGGGAAGTTTTTACTTATTTGCAACCCTGGCGTTCATTCTTCTAGGCCAGATCATCTTCTATTTTCCTAACTTGCAGGATCTGCCGTTATCCGCTCGAGACGAGAAACTCAATATCGTGGCGCGCTACGCAGACATTGTTACCTTCAGGCCCTTTGTATGTTCCTGGTTAACGTCCGCGCTGGCATTCTCTTGCCACTTCGGCTTTATCGCCGTCTCCCCCATTATTTTCCTGGATACACTGCAGGTATCGTCTCTTGCCTACGCGCTTGTGCTGTTACTTTATGGAGCCGCGTATGTGGTAGGGGGATTGGTCGCTACACGGCTATCCAGGACCTTGGTCATCGATGCCCAGATAAAGATAGGGTTGGCGATCTCGGGGCTGTCCGGGTTGATCATGGTCAGCATGATTCAACTTCAGCTTTCGATTGCCACGGTCGCCATCCCAATGATTATCTGCACGATTGGAACTACCCTCGTCAGGCCAGCAGCGGCCTCGCGCGCAATGGAGATGTTCAGCGAAAAAGCGGGGGCGTCTTCTGCAGCGGGCGGCACCATCATGTTCGTGACTGCCGGGTCAGTCAGCGTGATCCTCTCCAACGCACCACTGCCCCCTCTGGAAAGCCTTTCAATTTTCATTTTAATTGCTACTGCGCTTGGCTATGCGCTCAACAAATGGGGTGTCCCCGACGGTCCGGTTCTCGTAGATCCACAGGCGGGGTCCTCACATTAATCACCGGCCAGCAGGCACGATAACGGGCGCTGCGCTCCCGCCCGCAAGGCGAAACAGCAGGACGGGGAAACACCCTCGACTCTTGACCCGTCAATCTTTTTAACAAAATACCGATGGGTGCCGAGAAATTTTGCCCAGTTGCGGCCGTGCCACCCGTTGGCCAGAGCGACCGCTGCCTGCACTCGGTCATTTCAGCGCAATGCTCTGGAACCTCTATCCCACACAGTTGTTGCGTGGTTAAGGTCAGGGGCCGGTGCTATGATCCAGCCCCTGCGCTGCAAAGAGTACAAACTCGCCAGCGTAAGTTCTGTCTGGCCGCCCGTGATCGGCCTTGCGCAAACCGCAACTGACCTGATTAGGAGAATTACCATGGCTTTTGAATTGCCTCCGCTGCCGTACGCACATGATGCTCTGGCACCGCACATCTCCAAGGAAACTCTGGAATACCACCACGACAAGCACCACAACACCTATGTCGTGAACCTGAACAACCTGGTGCCAGGCACCGAGTTCGAAGGCAAGACTCTGGAAGAAATCGTCAAGACCTCGTCGGGCGGTATCTTCAACAACGCCGCTCAAGTCTGGAACCACACGTTCTACTGGAACTGCCTGGCGCCAAACGCCGGCGGCCAACCGACTGGCGCTCTGGCTGACGCGATCAACGCTGCTTTCGGCTCCTTCGACAAGTTCAAGGAAGAATTCAGCAAAACTTCCATCGGCACCTTCGGCTCCGGCTGGGGCTGGCTGGTGAAGAAAGCTGACGGCTCCCTGGCACTGGCCAGCACCATCGGCGCCGGCAACCCGATCACCAGCGGCGACACCCCGCTGCTGACCTGCGACGTCTGGGAACACGCTTACTACATCGACTACCGTAACCTGCGTCCAAAGTACGTCGAGGCGTTCTGGAACCTGGTCAACTGGAAGTTCGTTGCCGAGCAGTTCGAAGGCAAAAGCTTCACCGCCTGATAAATGCTTGAATGCTCGAATAAAAAAAAGCCCGGCACGTCCGGGTTTTTTTTCGCCTTCTGTTTGTCGTTTATGTATTGTCTGGAAGCGGCAGCGGACTACTATCAAATTTCGTGCTGATTCAAACGGCTGGGCTCAAGTTTTCCCAGGGTATGACCGACACAGTGCCGATAGCCTGAGTGGTCTGCGTATTAACTGTTTTCCCGATTGATGGGGTCACGCGCAAGCCAGAAGCGCCTGATACGAATGCCTGCATTGACAGTGTTTGAACGCAGTCAAGCCGCTATCAGCATGGATGAAGGAATGGCCATTTGAAGCTGGAACTCAAACACAGCTTGTCGGTGAAGCTGCTTCGCGTTGTGCTGCTTTCAGCGCTGATTGTGGGGGTCGTGCTCAGTTGCGCACAGATCGTCTACGACGCGTACAAAACCCGCCAGGCCGTTGCCTCGGATGCGGCGCGTATCCTCGACATGTTTCGCGACCCGTCGACGCAGGCCGTCTATAGCCTGGACCGGGAAATGGGCATGCAGGTCATCGAAGGGTTGTTTCAGGACAAAGCTGTGCGTCTGGCGTCAATCGGTCATCCCAACGAGACGGTGCTCGCCGAGAAATCCCGCGACCTCGACGCCACCCCCACCCGCTGGCTGACCGATCTGATCCTTGGCCAGGAACGCAGCTTCACCACGCAACTGGTCGGCCGCAGCCCGTACAGCGAATATTACGGCGACCTGCGCATCACCCTGGACACCGCCACCTACGGCGAAACCTTCCTCACAAACTCCCTCATCATCTTCATCTCCGGTGTGTTGCGCGCGCTGGCAATGGGGCTGGTGTTGTACCTGGTTTATCACTGGCTGCTGACCAAACCGCTGTCCAGAATCATCGAGCACCTGACCAGCATCAACCCCGACCGCCCCAGCGAGCACCAACTGCCTTTGCTCAAAGGTCACGAAAAAAACGAGTTGGGGGTCTGGGTCAACACCGCCAATCAACTGCTGGCGTCCATCGAACGCAACACCACCCTGCGCCACGAGGCGGAATCCAGCCTGCTGCGCATGGCCCAGTACGACTTCCTCACCGGTTTGCCCAACCGGCTGCAACTGCAGAAGCAGCTGGACAAAATCCTCGTCGACTCCGGAAAGGTGCAGCACCGCGTCGCGGTGTTGTGCGTCGGCCTGGATGACTTCAAAGGCATCAACGAACAATTCAGTTATCAGGCCGGCGACCAGTTGCTGCTGGCCCTCGCCGATCGACTGCGCAGCCACAGTGGACGCCTCGGCGCCCTTGCCCGCCTGGGCGGCGACCAGTTCGCGCTGGTTCAGGCCGATATCGAACAGCCCTACGAAGCCGCCGAGCTGGCGCAGAACATCCTCGACGATCTGGAAGCGCCCTTCGCCGTCGATCAGCAAGAGATTCGTCTGCGCGCCACCATCGGCATCACGCTGTTCCCCGAAGATGGCGACAGCACCGAGAAGCTGCTGCAGAAAGCCGAACAGACCATGACGCTGGCCAAGACCCGCTCGCGCAATCGCTATCAGTTTTATATCGCCAGCGTCGACAGCGAGATGCGTCGGCGTCGCGAGCTGGAAAAAGACCTGCGCGAAGCCATGGCCCGCGAGCAGTTTCATCTGGTCTATCAGCCGCAGATCAGCTATCGCGATCACAGCGTGGTCGGTGTCGAGGCGTTGATCCGCTGGATTCACCCGGAACATGGCTTCGTGCCGCCGGACCTGTTCATCCCGCTGGCCGAGCAGAACGGCACGATCATCGCCATCGGCGAGTGGGTGCTGGATCAGGCCTGCAAACAGCTGCGCGAATGGCACGATCAGGGCTTCAGTGACCTGCGCATGGCCGTGAACCTGTCCACCGTCCAGCTGCACCACGCCGAACTGCCGCGGGTGGTGAACAACCTGCTGCAGATCTACCGCCTGCCGCCCCGAAGCCTGGAGCTGGAAGTCACGGAAACCGGCCTGATGGAAGACATCACCACCGCCGCGCAGCACCTGCTGAGCCTGCGCCGCTCCGGGGCATTGATCGCCATTGATGACTTCGGCACCGGTTATTCATCGTTGAGCTATCTGAAAAGCCTGCCGCTGGACAAGATCAAGATCGACAAGAGCTTCGTACAGGACCTGATCGATGACGATGACGACGCGACCATCGTGCGCGCCATCATCCAGCTCGGCAAAAGCCTGGGCATGCAGGTCATCGCCGAAGGCGTTGAGACCGCCGAGCAAGAGGCGTACATCATTTCCGAGGGTTGCCACGAAGGTCAGGGCTATTTCTACAGCAAGCCGCTTCCGGCGCGCGAGCTGCTGGTCTACCTGAAACAGGCGCAGCGCACTCATAGCGAGGCGCTGTAGCACACCCGCCTTCCGACACGAAGGCAGCCGTTGCGCAGTTGCCCCTCGCCATTCTGACGCCGCAACGCGGTCCTCCCCTGAAACAGCTTGAAATATCTCCCGTCGCCGGCCTGGGCAAATGGCCTTTACACAGAATGCAAATCTTTCGCATTATGTCGCAGCATTTTTTGGCGTTCGCCACCGTTCACACCTCTTCTCGATGCAGGATTCCGTCATGATTCGTATGCCCCTGGCAACCGCAAGTCTGCTGGCTGTCGCTATTGCTCTGGCCGGTTGTGATCAAGGCAAGGACAAGCCCGCCGCTGCAGCGCCTGCCCCTGCACCGGCCGCAGCCGCCGCCCCGGCGCCAGCGCCGACCTCCGCCGCAGCGCCTGCCCAATCCAGCGAAGCCGCCACCAAAGCCGTGGTCGCCAATTACGCCAACATGGTATTTGCCGTCTTCAGCGACGCCGAATCCACGGCCAAAAACCTCAGCACGGCCGTCGACGCTTTCCTCGCCACACCCAATGACCAGACCCTGAAAGCAGCGCGTGCAGCGTGGGTGGCGGCGCGCGTGCCGTACATGCAGAGCGAAGTGTTCCGCTTCGGCAACACCCTCATCGACGACTGGGAAGGCCAAGTGAACGCATGGCCACTGGACGAAGGCCTGATCGACTATGTCGCCAAGGATTACCAGCACACGCTGGGTAACCCAGGCGCCACCGCCAACATCATCGCCAACAAGTCCGTGCAGGTGGGCGAGGACAAAGTCGACGTCACGGAAATCACCCCTGAAAAACTCGCCAGCCTGAACGAACTCGGCGGTTCGGAAGCCAACGTAGCAACCGGTTATCACGCCATCGAATTCCTGCTCTGGGGCCAGGACCTGCACGGCACCGGCCCTGGCGCCGGCGAGCGTCCGGCCAGCGACTACATCGAAGGCCAGGGCGGCACCGGCGGCCACAACGACCGCCGCCGCGCCTACCTGAAAGCCGCCACCGACCTGCTGGTCAGCGATCTTGAAGAAATGGTCAACAACTGGAAGCCGGGCGTTGCCGACAATTACCGCGCCACGCTGGAAGCCGAATCGGGCGAGAGCGGGCTGCGCAAAATGCTGTTCGGCATGGGCAGCCTGTCGCTGGGTGAACTGGCGGGCGAACGCATGAAAGTCGCGCTGGAGGCCAATTCCAGCGAGGACGAACACGATTGCTTCAGCGACAACACCCACAATTCGCACTTCTATAACGGCCTGGGCATCCGCAACGTCTACCTGGGCGAATACACCCGCGTCGACGGCAGCAAAGTGACCGGCCCAAGCCTGTCGTCGCTGGTGGCCAAGGCAGACGCTGCTACCGACCAGACCGTGCGCGCCGACCTCGACGCGACACAGGCAAAACTGCAGGTCATCGTCGACCACGCCAACAAGGGCGAGCATTTCGACCAGCTCATCGCGGCGGGCAATACAGCAGGCAACGAGGTGGTGCGCGACGCCATCGCCGCGCTGGTCAAACAGACCGGCGCCATCGAGCAGGCGGCCGGCAAGCTGGGCATCACCGACCTGAACCCGGACAACGCCGACCACGAGTTCTGATCCCCTCCTCGTCCGCTTCAACACCCGTGGGGCAGCCCCTTCTGGGGTGAAGTCGGCCCTGCTGCAAACGAATGCCGACCCGACCACGGGCCGGCATTTTTTCCGTCAATCGACGCCGGAAAGCCCCACCAAAACGGCCTTATCCGGGGACCGGTCTGTAAGCTTTGTAGGGCGTTTCCTGTTCGTTCCTTGTCGGATTGAACACGCCTGCCCCGCCGCCGATCATGCGCACTTCCTTGACCCCACCCTATCCAGGAGGAGACAGAAAGTGCCCAAGAGAAACAATAAAAGGCGCCGCGTCAGTAAGCTCAAAGCCAACGATTACGGTATCCACCTGTTGGTCGGCATCAAGGGCCCGCGTGCCTGGAAGGTGACCATCTACCGCGACGGCAGAACCTTCAACCGGCTGTTTTCCTTCTCCCGCTACGGCGGCCGAGACCCGGCACGCCAAGCCGCCGATGCCTGCCGTGACCAGTTGCTGCTGGCCCACTTGCCCAAGCTCAGCCGCGACATCCGTCAACGCATCATCGCCACCAACACCAGCGGCTATCCGGGGGTGCACTACCGCTGCTACACCGGCATCGCCTATTGGGTGGCGCGGACCACCCTGCGCAACGGCAGCAGTGTCACCAAGTCGTTCAGGGTCGAGCATTACGGCTACGAGCGGGCCAAGGAGCTGGCGATCCGCGAACGCGAACGGCAACTAGACGGGATTGGCGACTACCGGTCGTTCAAGGTGGTCGAGGGCGAACGGCGCCTGATGCAATTACTCGTGGAAAACCCGGCCCTGGAGATCGCCGGTGCATGAGTTTTGCCGGCCCGTTTCCTGCGGATGATTTGGTAACAACACGTTACGAGAGGACCTTCAAACGCTAATCTCTCTTATTCATCAAACACGGGGCTGGTAAGCTTGCTCGCCCCGATTTCCACCCCTTTGCAGGACCTGTATGACTGCGCGGCTCCGTCCTTCGTTTCTCCTGCTGATGGCGCTGGCCGTCAGTGGGTGCGATGACGCCCCGCGTTTCACCGCCGCCGAGCCGGGCGAGTCGCGTTCTGGCGGCGCCACCACCGTCAACAAAAGCGACCGCAACGCGTTTTCCCTGCCTTCGGCCAACCTGTCGCCCACCCGGCGGCTGGACTTCAGCGTCGGCAACAGTTTCTTTCGCAATCCCTGGGTGATCGCCCCCTCGACCACCACCGCGCGGGACGGTCTAGGTCCGCTGTTCAACACCAACGCCTGCCAGAACTGCCACATCAAGGACGGGCGCGGCCACCCGCCCGAGTCCGGCGCCGACAACGCCGTGTCGATGCTGGTGCGCCTGTCGATTCCCGACGACCCGGCATTCGCCGAGCACATCAAGCAGTTGGGCCTGACGCCTGAGCCCGTTTACGGCAAGCAACTCCAGGACATGGCCATCCCCGGCGTGACGCCTGAGGGCAAGGTGCGGGTCGACTACGATTCGATGACCGTGCATTTTCGCGACGGCACCCCGGTGCACCTGCGCCGCCCTACCCTGCAGATCACCCAGCCCGGTTACGGCCCGATGCACCCGCAGACGCGAGCTTCCGCGCGCATTGCTCCGCCGATGATCGGCCTCGGGCTTCTGGAAGCCATCCCACAAGCAGCGATTCTGGCCAACGCCAACCCGAACGATGAGCAGGGCACCGGCATTACCGGCAAACCCAACTGGGTCTGGGACGACGCGCAGCAGAAATCCGTCCTCGGCCGTTTCGGCTGGAAAGCCTCGCAGCCGAGCATCAAACAGCAGAATGCCCACGCACTGGCGGGTGACATGGGCCTGACGTCCACACTGATGCCGGTCGACGACTGCACGCCGTCACAGACCGCGTGCCTTGCCGCGCCCAACGGCAATGGCCCGAACGGTGAGCCGGAAGTCAGCGACAACATCCTGCGGCTGATCACTTTCTACACGCGCAACCTCGGCGTTCCGGCGCGTCGCGACGTGGCTGAGCCGCAGGTGCTGGCGGGCAAGAATCTGTTTTTCAAAGCGGGCTGCCAGCAATGCCACACCCCGCAATTCACCACCTCCGCCGACGCCGCCGAGCCTGAGCTGGCGAGTCAGGTCATCCGCCCCTACACCGATCTGCTGCTGCATGACATGGGCGAAGGCCTGGCCGACAACCTCAGCGAATTTCAGGCCAGCGGCCAACAGTGGCGTACGCCGCCTTTGTGGGGCATCGGCCTGACGCAAGCCGTCAGTGGCCACACCCAGTTTCTGCACGACGGGCGCGCCCGCAACCTGATGGAGGCCGTGCTTTGGCACGGCGGCGAGGCGCTGCCGGCGCAACGTCAGGTGCTGGCCTTCGACGCCGAGCAACGCGCGGCGCTGCTGGCGTTCTTGAATTCTCTCTAACGTATTTCTGAAGATAAGGAGTCGGGCATGTTCCGCCCCAAGTTGTTGCTCACCAGCCTCGCCGCATTGGCACTGGGCGCGTGCGCGCCGTCGGACCCGCAAGCCGTGACGTCTGCCGCCATCGCCAGTCAGGTCATCCTCCCGACCTACAGCCGTTGGGTCGATGCCGACCGGCAACTGGCGATCAGTGCGCTTTCCTACTGCCAGGGCAAATCAGACTTGGACACCGCCCGCGCGGACTTCCTCCACGCACAAAAAGCCTGGGCCGAGCTGCAACCGCTGCTGATCGGCCCACTCGCCGAAGGCAATCGCGCCTGGCAGATTCAGTTCTGGCCGGACAAGAAAAACCTCGTCGGTCGTCAGGTGGAACAACTGGTCACTGCACAGCCGCAGATCAGCGCCGACGCCCTGGGCAAATCCAGCGTGGTGGTTCAGGGCCTCTCGGCGTATGAATACATTCTGTTCGACGCCGACATCGACATGGCCAACGCCGAGCAGAAAGCCCGTTACTGCCCGCTGCTGGTGGCCATCGGCGAGCGTCAGAAGGCGTTGGCCGAAGACATCCTCAACAGCTGGAACAGCAACGACGGCATGCTCGCTCAGTTGAGCAAGTTTCCCAATCAGCGTTACGCCGACTCCCACGAAGCCATTGCCGAGTTGCTGCGCGTGCAAGTGACCGCGCTGGACTCGTTGAAGAAAAAGCTCGGCACCCCGCTCGGCCGTGGCACCAAGGGCGTGCCCCAGCCGTTTCAGGCCGAAGCCTGGCGCAGCAAGGCCTCGCTCAGCAGCTTGCAGGCGAGTCTGGCCAGTGCGCAGACCGTCTGGGCCGGCGTTGATAACAAGGGTTTGCGCGGGCTGTTGCCGAAGGAGCAGAAGCCTTTGGCCGAGAAGATCGACGCCGCCTACGCTGAGAGCAATCGACAACTGGCCGCGCTGAAACCGCCGCTCGCGGATCTGCTGGCCACCGAAGAAGGCCGCCAGCAGCTCAACGCTTTCTACGACAGCCTCAACGTGGTCCATCGCCTGCACGAAGGCGAACTGGCCAAAGCGCTGGGCATTCAACTGGGCTTCAACGCCAATGATGGTGACTGATATGTTGCGACGTCAGGCTCTGGGTCTGGGCAGCCTGCTGCTTAGCGCCGTCACGTTTGGCGGCTGGACGCTGTTCGCGAAAAAAGGCGAAAGCCCGCTGCTGCTGTCCGCCCGGGACGACGGCAATGGCCAGCACTTTGCCGTGGGTTATCGCGTCGACGGCACGCAGGTGTTTGCCACCGCCGTCGCCCAGCGCTGTCACGACATCATCAACCACCCAAACCTGCCGATCGCGCTGTTCGTCGCGCGCCGGCCGGGGACCGAAAGTTACCTGATCGACTTGCGCGACGGTCGTCTGCTGCAGACCATCACCTCGCAACCCCATCGACACTTCTACGGCCACGCGGTCATTCACAAGGATGGCGAATGGCTGTACGCCACCGAAAACGACACCACGGAACCGGGCCGCGGCCTGTTGGGCATCTATCGATTCGTGGATGAGCGGCTGCAACGCACCGGGGAAATTTCCACCCACGGTGTAGGGCCGCATCAGGTGTCATGGATGCCGGACGGCGAAACCCTTGTAGTCGCCAACGGCGGCATTCGCACCGAAGCCGAGAGCCGCGTTGAAATGAACCTCAACGCCATGGAGCCCAGTCTGGTGCTGATGCAACGCGACGGCACGCTGCTGAGCAAAGAGACGTTGTCGCAGCAGATGAACAGCGTGCGGCATATGGCGATCGCCAGCGACGGCACCATCGTCGCGGGGCAGCAGTTCATGGGGCCTTCCCACGAATCCGCCGAGCTGCTCGCCATCAAGCGGCCGGGCCAGCCGTTTCAGGCCTTCCCTGTGGCGGAGCAACAGTTGCAGGCCATGGCGCATTACACGGCCAGCGTCGCCATTCACAACGACCTGCGGCTGGTGGCGCTGACCGCGCCGAGGGGCAACCGATTCTTCATCTGGGACCTGGACAGCGGTGCGCTGAAGCTCGACGCACCGCTGCCCGACTGCGCGGGGGTGGGCGCCGTGCCGGACGGCTTCGTTGTGACCTCGGGTCAAGGGCGCTGCCGTTTCTATGACTGCCGCGAGACGGTGCTGGTCGCCAAACCGCTGGAGCTGCCGGCAGGGTTGTGGGACAACCATCTGCATTTGGTTTGATTGGGGATATGCGGCGGCCAGGCGGCGGCTGTGCAATGAGAAACCTCATTCATTTGCCGTCGCCCCCCAGGCGAACCTTCTGCATCTTTTCAAAGTCAGGCACCGCTCGTCCGTCGAACTGCTTCGTCCCATCGGGATAAACGAAAGTGATGTAATCACCCCTTTTGTGTTTTTTGGGCTCCGCCGATCGCACCACATAGTCTCTATGCAGTACGGGCTCGAAATATATGTTTCGAGCTTGACGTGCCTCGTAGGTAAACGTACCTCCTTCCTCATCGGCAAGCATGGCCCACTTCTGATGCCCCCGAATGTAACTTTCGTGTATCCATGGATAGTAATCTTTCACAACATTCAGATCAGGCCCCTCTGCCGTCCAGGAATAGCCCGTTTGAAGTTGAGGATTATTGTGATCGAACACCACAATGATGTTCCCACCTGCCCCCTCTATGACGTCCTCCCCCAAGACATTGGGCACAGGGTACGAAACGCCGAACCTTACGTTGCTTAAATGCCACTCGCATGGACCACCACCGTCAACAAATAACTGTGCGGTAAAGGTGTCGTCATTTCCTGCACGCTTGAGCTCCATCTCATACCCGTTGTATCCATCAAGCGGTTCGGGACGCCCGTTACTGTCGTGCGCAATGCGTTTACAGATTGAGGACCGGTACATGACATGCATTGAGTCAGTTATCAGGTCCTTGGGCACCTTGACCGTAATAGTCACCTTCTCGCCTCCCGGGGTGGGAGAAAAGCTGAGGTCTTTCGCGCAGCCACCCACGGAACCGAATATCAGAAGACAGGCCACGGTAGTTCTTGAACATGAAGCAATACTAAACATTCCATGCCCCTGATGTACTGACACTCGCATCAAGACGCAGCAAAGCTTCGGGGCCGCCTTCTGCTTGCCGCGTCACTTCCAGTGCAGCACAGACTTCCTCATGCATCACAAGAAACAGACGATTGCGTTCAAGCTCATCCAATACATGCCGTCGGTCGAGCGCTTCGTAAGGCGCGGTGAAACCCGAGAAGCTTGCGTCTGGAAAATGATAAACAGGCAATGGCTTGCGCTTCGCCAATTCAGGCCTGACAACCGGCAGCCCATCGCACAACTGCCCGATTCGCAGGTAGTGGTAATCATGGCCTTGCTCATGCGCTGTCTTTTCAACAGGCGAAAAACCTGAACGCTGCTCGCCATACAGCGGCGTGCTCTCACCGAACCCGGGCCTGTCGGGCTCTGGGCGCACAGCTCGCAAACGCCTTTGTGGCAGCACCTGAGCCAACGGCGTTGCCGGCATCAGCAAGGTCATGTCGAGTGGGTAAAGATCCTCAAGCCGAATAACACCTTCGGCATCGGTGATACCTGTGTATTCGGGAACGCATCCATCCCGCCACGGCAGATTGGCCAATGGCTTGCCGAGTTCGTCCACCAGTTGAAATTCAACCCAGTGTTTTTTCTGCGGGCCGGCGGTCACGGCCTTGTAGGTGCAAAATATATCGGTTTGGTGCTGTCTGTCGCTCATGACGGATCCTTCCTCATTGAAAGTATGAAGTTGCTTCAGGTAGTCGTGCATCGCGGCAGGCGGTAAGTCCGCTGCGCGTCAAAGCGAGCGAAGATGCGTGATTTGAAAGTGCGACTCCATAGGGGAAACACGAAGGGGACGCGTCCTAACGAAGATCCGGAATCGCCCTACACGAATCCAGATTCAGGGCACCACATTTATCAACGGTGCTGCCGGAGCGGGCAGGCGAGCTCCTACAGTCCGCGGGAAGCGCCCTCAAAATCCACCACTGCCACTGGCAACTAAATCGCGACAAGACTAACGTGCTCGCCTGATTCATCGGTTTTCCAAGGAAGTGGAATATGTTGCGTCGCCGCATGTTGATCATGTTGGGCATTGTCCTGATCGTGGTGCTGGCCCTGGGCGGGTACAAGGCGTTTTCGGTCTATCAACAGATCCAGCAATTCACGGCGCCGAAGCCGCCGATCAATGTCGCGGTGGCGGTTGTCGAGGAGCGCCCGTGGCAGAATCGTCTGCCGGCCATCGGCACGCTCAAGGCATCGCAAGGCGTGGATCTGTCGCTGGAAATCGCGGGCACGGTCAAGGCCGTGCAGTTCGAGTCCGGGCAGAAGGTCAAGGTCGGTCAGCCGCTGGTACAACTCGACAGCGATGTGGAAAAAGCCCTGCTCGGCACCGCCGAAGCGGACCTCGGTTTGGCGCAGGTGGAGTACGGACGCGGCAGCAAACTGGTGGGCGAATCCGCCATCTCGCGCGGCGACTTCGACAAGCTCGCGGCCACGCAGAAAAAAGCCGCTGCCACCGTCGCGCAACTCAACGCCTCCCTGGCAAAGAAGCGCATCCTCGCGCCCTTCAGCGGCACCATCGGCATTCGTCAGGTCGACGTCGGCGATTACCTTGCCAGCGGCACGGTGATCGCCACGCTCCAGGACCTGAGCAGCCTGTACGCCGACTTCTTCGTGCCGGAGCAGATGCTGCCGAAACTGGCCCTCGGCCAACAGGTGCAGGTGAGCGTCGCGGCCTACCCTGACAGCGTCTTCACTGCGCGCATCAGCGCCATCAATCCCAAGGTCGAAGACACCACCCGCAACGTGCTGATTCGCGCCACCCTGCCCAATCCCGACAGCCAACTGCTGCCCGGCATGTTCACCAGCCTGCAGGTGCTGCTCGGGCAAGACACGCCGCAACGGGTGCTGCCGGAAAGCACGATCACCTACACGCTGTACGGCAATTCGGTCTACGTCGTGGTGCCAAAAAAGAACGCCGACGGTCAGCCGGAAAACAACAGCAAAGGCGAGCCTCAGCTCATGGTCGAGCGGCGCTTTGTCGAGACCGGCGAGCGTCGCGGCGGGCTGGTGATCATCAGCAAAGGATTGAAGGCCGGCGAGCAAGTGGTCACCGGCGGTCAGCTCAAACTGGATAACGGTGCCGCTGTTGCTATCGCGGCGGACCCGGCGACAGCGCCAAAAACCACTCCGGCGGCGCAGAACAGTCAGCCCAAAGCGGACTGATCAAGGAATCGATCATGGCCTTTACAGACCCGTTCATCCGTCGCCCGGTGCTCGCCAGCGTCATCAGCCTGTTGATCGTGCTGCTGGGTTTTCAGGCGTTCAGCAAGCTGACCATCCGTCAGTACCCGCAGATGGAAAACGCCCTGATCACCGTGACCACGGCCTATCCCGGCGCCAACGCCGAAACCATTCAGGGCTACATCACTCAGCCTTTGCAGCAGAGTCTGGCAAGCGCCGAAGGCATCGACTACATGACCTCGGTCAGCCGGCAGAACTTCTCGGTCATTTCCATTTACGCGCGCATCGGCTCAAACAGCGACCGCCTATATACAGAGCTGCTGGCCAAGGCCAACGAGGTCAAGAACAAGCTGCCCCAGGACGCCGAAGACCCGGTACTGAGCAAGGAAGCCGCTGACGCCTCGGCGCTGATGTACATCAGCTTTTACAGCGCCGAACTGAGCAATCCGCAGATCACCGATTACCTGTCCAGAGTCATCCAGCCGAAGCTGGCGACGCTGCCGGGCATGGCCGAAGCCGAGATTCTGGGCAATCAGGTGTTCGCCATGCGCCTGTGGCTCGATCCGGTGAAGCTCGCCGGTTACGGCCTGACCGCCAACGACGTCACCGAGGCCGTGCGCAAGTACAACTTCCTGTCCGCGGCGGGCGAGGTGAAAGGCGAGTACGTGGTCACTAGCGTCAACGCCAGCACCGACCTGAAATCCCCCGAGACCTTCGCGGCCATCCCGCTCAAGACCGTGGGCGACAGCCGCGTGCTGCTGGGCGATGTGGCGCGGGTGGAAATGGGCGCAGAGAACTACGACACGGTCAGCTCGTTCGACGGCACGCCTTCGGTGTACATCGGCATCAAGGGCACGCCCAGCTCGAACCCGCTGGACGTGATCAAGGAAGTGCGGCGCATCCTGCCGGAGCTGGAAGCCCAGTTACCGCCGAGCCTCAAGGCGTCCATCGCCTACGACGCCACGCTGTTTATTCAGGCCTCGATCCATGAGGTGGTGAAGACCCTGATCGAAGCGGTGCTCATCGTCATCGTCGTGGTGTTTCTGTTCCTGGGCGCCCTGCGTTCGGTGCTGATCCCGGTGATCACCATCCCGCTGTCGATGATCGGCGTGCTGTTCTTCATGCAGTTGATGGGCTACTCGATCAATTTGCTCACGCTGCTGGCGATGGTGCTGGCCATCGGGCTGGTGGTGGACGACGCCATTGTGGTGGTGGAAAACATCCACCGTCACATTGAGGAAGGCAAGACGCCGTTCGATGCGGCGATCGAGGGCGCTCGCGAGATCGCCATGCCGGTGGTGTCGATGACGATCACCCTGGCAGCAGTGTATGCACCCATCGGTTTTCTGCAGGGACTGACGGGTGCGCTGTTCAAGGAGTTTGCGCTGACGTTGGCCGGCGCGGTGGTGATCTCCGGCATCGTCGCGCTGACCCTTTCGCCGATGATGTGCGCCGTGCTTCTGCGCCGGGACGAGAATCCCAGCGGTCTTGCGCACAAGCTCGATCACGCCTTCGAAAGCCTGAAAGGCCGCTACCAGCGCGTCCTCCATGGCACGCTGAACACGCGGCCGGTGGTCATTGTGTTTGCGGTGCTGGTGCTGTGCCTGATTCCGGTGTTTCTCAAACTGAGCCAATCGCAACTGGCGCCGGACGAGGACCAGGGCATCATCTTCATGATGGCGACCGCACCGCAGCCGACCAACCTCGATTACATGAACAAATACACCGACCAGTTCATCAGCATTTTCAAAGCGTTCCCGGAGTATTACTCGTCATTCCAGATCAACGGCTTCAACGGCGTGCAAACCGGCATTGGCGGTTTCCTGCTCAAGCCATGGGATGAGCGCAGCCACACGCAAATGGAGTTGCTGCCGCAGGTGCAGGCCAAGCTCAACGGCATCACCGGGCTGCAGATTTTCGGCTTCAACCTGCCGTCGTTGCCCGGCACCGGTCAGGGGCTGCCTTTTCAGTTCGTGGTCAATTCACCTGGCGACTACGCTGCGCTGCTGGAAGTGGCCGATCGCATCAAGAAACGCGCTTCGGACTCGGGCAAGTTCGCGTTTCTGGACATCGATCTGGCCTTCGACAAGCCGGAAGTAGTGGTCGACATCGACCGCGCCAAAGCCGCGCAGATGGGCGTGTCGATGCAGGACCTTGGCGGCAGTCTGGCGACGCTCCTCGGCGAGGCGGAAATCAACCGCTTTACCATCGACGGGCGCAGCTACAAGGTCATCGCGCAGGTCGAGCGCGCCTACCGCGACAACCCGGCCTGGCTGGCGAATTACTACGTCAAGAACGCCGACGGCAAGATGCTGCCGTTGTCGACGCTGATCACCGTCAGCGACCGGGCCCGGCCGCGGCAGCTCAATCAGTTCCAGCAGCTCAACTCGGCGATCATCTCCGGCTTCCCGCTGGTGAGTCAGGCTGAGGCAATTGAGCTGGTGAAACAGATCGCTATCGAAGAATCGCCGCCGGGTTTTGCCTTCGACTACGCCGGCGCGTCCCGTCAGTACGTCCAGGAAGGCAATGCGCTGTGGGTCACGTTCGGCCTGGCCCTGGCGATCATCTTTCTGGTGCTGGCCGCGCAGTTCGAGAGCTTCCGCGATCCGCTGGTGATTCTGGTGACCGTGCCGCTGTCCATCTGCGGCGCATTGATTCCGCTGTTCCTCGGCATCTCGTCGCTGAACATTTATACGCAGGTGGGCCTGGTCACGCTGATCGGGTTGATCAGCAAGCACGGCATCCTGATCGTGGAATTCGCCAATCAGCTGCGCCGCGACAAGGGCCTGACGGCGCGGGAAGCGGTGGAGGAAGCCGCAGCGATTCGTCTGCGGCCCGTATTGATGACCACCGCCGCGATGGTGTTCGGCATGGTGCCGCTGATTCTCGCGACGGGCGCGGGCGCGGTCAGCCGGTTCGACATCGGTCTGGTGATTGCCACGGGCATGTCGGTGGGGACGTTGTTCACGCTGTTTGTGCTGCCATGCGTGTATACGCTGCTGGCGCGGCGCGATGATGCGCAAGCCCGATAGCAGCGCCATCGGCGATGCGGGTAGCCATACGAGTACCGGTGCCTGACTCAAATCCGTAGGAGCCGGCTTGCTGGCGAACGCGACCGTCCCGATACATCGTCGGCGTTTGGCGTAAACGGTTCGCCAGCAAGCCGGCTCCTACAGATCACATCAAGCCGATAGATCTCATCAAGCCGATGCCCTGAGTACAAGAGGCACGCCAAGCACTGACACTTCAGGCTGCAACAAAAAAGGCCCCGATCTTCGGGGCCTTCTGGTCAGCGCAACAGGAAGGAATCAGCCTTGCGGTCCGCTCCCTTGGGCCAGGCCGAACATCAACAGCAGCAGATCGTGATCGGGCCGGGCCGTGTCAGACATTTTGGCCACCCGAGGCAGCGGGCAATGGCCTTCACCATGCACGGCACTCAAAATCTTTGGCCCGGGCTGATCCCAGGCGGCCAAAGCGATGGAGGTCACTCCCAACGCCCCGACCAAAAACAAACCTCGCGCCATTTCTAACTTCATCGCTGTAAACCTTTGATGGGCCTGCCAAACGCGGTCTCGTAAAAGTAGACCAGCTTGGTCCAGTCTGCAGGCTGAAACGACGAATGGCGACGTAGCTGTTTCATGTCGTGCTGAGCGGCGGCATAGGACGTGAGGCGCTGGCGGCACTTCTCGAGATCCAGCAGCGCGACCTCAGCCTTGGCATTGGCGCCCTCGCCCACGACGCGGACGAACACATGCTTGATGTAAATGCAGCTGTGCTGCCAGCGACCCTTGTGCATACGGGCCAGATTGCTGGCGATTTCCTGAAGCATCTGCTCGTACACCACTTCGCCGTGCTGCTCGCGACCGCCGGCGCGCAGCCAGTTTTCAAATTCGTCGAAGCCATCCAGCGAGGCCGTGACCAGCAACGCACGCCATTCGTTGTTCTCATCGCGCTCTGCGCCACAGAACACCATGCGCGGCACATTGACGTCGAGCTGGCGAAGGCCTTCGAGGGCATCTCGCTCGCGCAGCACCGTCGGACGGCCAAACGGGTGCAGCCAGCTGCGATAGATGTGGCCTGTCTGGCGCTTCACATACAGCAGCCGACCGTTTTCCGAGACGACACGCTGCACGCCACTTTCACCGCCACGGCGCACATTGGGTTCTTCGACCCACTCGCCCCGCGTGTTCCAGAAATAGGCGAAGCGGTCCTTGGCGGGAACGGCTAACTCTGTTGCGAAATCCACGGCCATCCTGTTCTTACCTCTTACGTAAAAGATACACACGCCACATGGCGTACATCGGCAGGAAATCCAGGCGCTCCTGAATCCGAAACCCTGCCTGTTCAAATTCGGCCTCTACGGTCGCCACCGGCAGCACGAAGCGATTCTGATAATCACGTTGCTGCCGGGAGCCCTCGGCGCGGCGACGCTTCCAGGCCTTGAAATTGCCATCAACCCACAACGACACGATCACGCTGTCCCGGCTCACCCGGTGAAACTCTTTCAGCAGCACGGCGCGGTCTTGCGCATTGCCGATGTGGTGCATCAGGCGCATGCAGAAGATGCTGTCGACGGCGTTGTCCGGCATCTCGATGGCAAACGCCGATGTCTGCAACGGCTGGACGCGTTTGACGACCTCGGCGGGTTGCGACTCGCAGGCGATCTTGACCATCGCTGCCGAGTTGTCCGCCCCGATGATCACCCGGTTGGCTTTCTCCGCCAGGACCGGCCAGAAACGTCCGGCGCCACAGGGCAGGTCCAGCACCAACCCCGGTTCGCCTGCCAGTGCCAGTGCGCGGCGAGCCAGCTGTTTGTCCCGGCGATCAGACAAGCGTCTTGCCAGTCCGTCGTTGTGTTTGCGCAAGTACCTTTTAGCGTGTTCGTCGTCGTATTTACGTGAAAAATCCAGCTCGATCCGCTTGCTCATGACTGCATCTCCAGAATTGAGATGGCCAAACTAGGCAGCGGAGCGTCACGTTCAGGTCACATCAATGTGAAAAAAACGTGCGAAAAAGTGAACATATGTTACGAGATTATTCAAGGACTTAGGGCCAGCATACGGCCATGTTCCGATGAGCCTAAGCACTTTTACACAGGCGATACATTTGCCGACGGCGACCGTATCGGCTCTTTAACAGGGCGCGAACCCATGTCTACGCTGAACCGACAGCCATTGGGCTCCATGGTGTCCAGGCTCACCGACCACCCCTGGTTTTCGCAAATGCGCTGCACCAACGACAGTCCCAGGCCCAGACCTTCGCCTCGTTGCTCGGTGCCGCGCACGAACGGCTGAAACATCGCCTCACGTTTTTCTTCCGGGATACCCACACCAGAATCCTCAACCATGAACCCGCCTTCGCGCAGTGTCAGGCGGATAAAGCCGGTGTCGGTGTAGTGCAACGCGTTGCGCAGCAAGTTGCCCATCACGGCATAGAGAAAGGTGGCGTTGTAAGCGGTTTCGGAGGGCTCGCCGGGCAGGTATTCCAGGGTCAGGCCTTTGCTTTCGATCGGCTCGCGCCACAGGCTGATGAGCTGTTGAGCGGCTCCCTGCAGCGTCAGTTGCGGGTAGAGGGCAAGGTCGTCGCGTTGAGTGCGGGCCAGCATCAGGAACGTCTGCACCAGATCGCGCATTTCTTCGCACGCCCGCGCCACGCGTTCGACCTGGGCCCGTGCGCGCTGATCCAGCGCCGGGTTTTCCAGCAGCAGCTCACAGGAACTGGCCAGCACCATCAACGGCGTGCGCAGCTCGTGGCTGACGTCGCTGGTGAACATCCGCTCGCGGGTCAGGGCATCACGCAGACGGCCCAGGGTCGCGTCAAAGGCCACCGCCAGCTCACCCACTTCGTCGGCGGCGTAATCAGGGGCCAGCGGCGGCGCAAGGCCGAGCAACTGATCGCGATGACGCACCTGCCGGGCCAGCCGCACCACCGGCGCCATCACCCGACGCGCCAGTATCCAGCCGAGGAAAATCGCCAGCGCCAGCGCCAGCACAAAGCCCACCAGCACGACGGCGAACAGCACGCGCTCACGCTCTTCAAAATCGCTTTGGTCCTGAAGCAGCACATAGTGGCGACCGTCGACGATCTCAACCATGGCGTGGTAGGACAACGGCCCGCGAAAGACTTCGTGAAAGCCCGACTCCAGATGACGAAGATCCTTCGGCAGCTCGAAGTCCCCCGGACCGCCGCTGAAGTAAAACAGCTGATCCGGTTCCGGGCGATGGTTCCAGTCGTTGACGCTGTCCATCAGCAGCAGACGGTTCAGGTCGCCGCCCAGCCCCGCTGAAATCAACTTCTCTTCGACCAGGTGCACCGTCGCGACAATGCCCATGGCGAAGCACCCGGCAACCAACGCACTCATCAGGGCGAAGGCAATGATGATCCGCTGGGCAAGGCTCTGCTTAAACTCCATCACGCCCCTCGGCGAGGCGGTATCCGACACCGTGAACGGTCTGCAGCAGCGGCTTGGGGAACGGCTTGTCGATGACCTGACGCAACTGGTGAACATGGCTGCGCAAGCTGTCGCTGTCCGGGCAGTCATCGCCCCACAGGGCTTCTTCGAGGACTTCACGACGCAGGACGTGCGGGCTCTTCTGCATCAACACCGCGAGCAACTTAAGCCCAACCGGGTTGAGTTTGAGCAGACGCCCTTCGCGGGTCACTTCCAGGGTGTCGAGATCGTAAATCAAATCGGCGACCTGCAAGGTCCGCCGCCCGCCGCCCTGAGCACGACGCAACACCGCTTCGATGCGCGCCGCCAGTTCCGACAGCGCAAAGGGCTTGAGCAGGTAGTCATCCGCGCCGGAGCGGAAACCCTGAAGCCGGTCGTCAAGCTGGTCGCGGGCAGTCAGCATGATCACCGGCGTATCGCGACGCGCGTCTTCACGCAGGCGCTTGCACAGGGTGTAGCCGTCGATGCCGGGCAGCATGATGTCGAGCACGATCAAGTCGTAATGCTCGGTGGCCGCCAAGTGCAGGCCGGACAGACCGTCTTGCGCGCAATCAACGGTGTAACCCTTCAAACCGAGGTAGTCGGCGAGGTTTGCCAGGATGTCGCGGTTGTCTTCAACCAGCAGAATTCTCACGGCGCGTATCTCCCTATGCGGTGTGGCGAGACCCGGGACACGGCGCGAGATGCCGCTCAACAAGGTCAGAGTTGGCGGCAGCTTACGGCGATGCGCGCTCAAGGGCCAGCGCCGACGTGCATAACGTTTTTTTCACTCGCGGTTCACAGCGCCACGACAGCGTTCTGCTCAGACTTCGCACCGCTCCGGCTCTATATACTCCCGCTCTCCCCTCGCCCACTACACGGGATTTGCCATGTCACACGCACTCGAACGGCCCGCCTCACGCCCGATCAACTTCTGGGTTTACCTGGGCATCCCGGCCGTCACCGCCATCGTCCTGATATTGCTGGAACTGACTTCGCTGGACATGGACATCGCCAAACTGGCCTACGACCCGGTCGCGGGCGAGTTCATCGGTCGGCACAGCTTCTTTCTCGAAGACATCCTGCATGACCGCGCCAAACAGGCCGTCATCGCGATTGGCGTGTTGTCCTTCGTCAGCTTCATCGCCTCGTTCTTTGTCAGTGCGCTGAAGCCCTGGAAGCGTGAACTGGGTTGCATGGTGCTGTCGATGGCGTTATCCACCAGCTTCGTCACGCCGGTGAAAGTGGTGACATCGGTGCAGTGCCCGTGGAGCCTGAAAGAATTCGGCGGCCAGGAAACCTACAGCGAACTCCTCAGCTCCCGCCCCCAAACCGACAAACCCGGCCGCTGCTGGCCCGGCGGTCACGCGGCGACGGGCTTTACCTTGTTCGCCCTGTTCTTCGTCTTCCGCGACCGCAAACCCCGCCTGGCCAAAGCCGGCCTGATCTTCGCGGCGGGCCTGGGCACCGTCTTCTCCATCGGCCGAATGCTTCAAGGGGCGCACTTCTTCTCCCACAACATCTGGACAGCCGTGTTCTGCTGGCTGCTTTGTTTGGGGGCGTACTACTTCGTGCTGTACCGGCCGGCGAAGAAGAAGGACGTGGCGGTGAGTGGAGAAGTGGTTTCGGGGTAGTAGCTATTTCAGGATGACGCGGAGCGTCACGGGATGCATGCCCACGCAGAGCGTGGGAACGATCCAGATCGATCTCATCCGGGCACGGCCAATTTGTAGGAGCCGGCTTGCTGGCGAACGCGGTGGGTCAGCCACGACAGTGTCGCCTGAAACGGCGCATTCGCCAGCAAGCCGGCTCCTACAGAGGAATGCATTCACTCAGTAGGACCGGCTTTAGCCGGGAAGCCGTTGATCTGCATCTGCTTTTGATCTTCGTACACAAAAAGCCCAGTCACCGCCAAACGCGACTTGGGTGCAGGCTGAACGCAGGTCTTGCGGAGTGGGCCGAGCGGCATGGATGCCGCGAGAGCGCCGTCAGGACATGGATGTCCGTTCGGCGCGGGCCCACGGAGCGAGGCCGGAGTGAGGGTACTCCGACGAAGGAGGAGCCCAACCAGGAGCAAGCACCCTTGGTTACTTGGGGTGCTTTTCCAAGTAACTCGCCGAAGGCGAAACGTCTGCCGTTAGGCAGACCCCAACGCGCACTTCCCCGCTGAACCCGCTCTTACTAAAAACAGAAAAGCACCCATAAAAAAACCCCGCCGAAGCGGGGTTTTTTCTACATCGGGGTACGGCTGGCTTACATCATGCCGCCCATACCACCCATGCCGCCCATATCAGGCATACCGCCACCCGCTGCCTTATCATCAGCCACATCAGCAATCATCGCCTCAGTAGTGATCATCAGACTGGCGATCGACGAAGCAGCCTGCAGAGCAGAACGCGTCACCTTGGCCGGATCGAGAATACCCATCTCGATCATGTCGCCGTACTCGCCGCTCGCAGCGTTGTAACCGTAGTTACCAGTACCTTGCTTGACCTTGTCGACCACAACACTAGGCTCGTCGCCCGAGTTCGCAACGATCTGACGCAGAGGCGCTTCAACAGCACGACGCAGCAGAGCGATACCGACGTCCTGATCAGCGTTGTCGCCACGCAGTTCGGAAATCGCCTGCAGCGAACGAACCAGAGCAACACCACCGCCAGGCACCACGCCTTCTTCAACGGCTGCACGGGTTGCGTGCAAGGCGTCTTCAACGCGGGCTTTCTTCTCTTTCATTTCAACTTCGGAACCAGCACCGACCTTGATCACTGCAACGCCGCCCGACAGCTTGGCCAGACGCTCTTGCAGCTTCTCTTTGTCGTAGTCCGAAGACGTGTCGCCGATCTGCTGACGGATCTGCGCGATACGACCGTCGATGTCGGCACGAACGCCAGCACCGTCGATGATCGTGGTGTTTTCTTTGTTCAAGATAACGCGCTTGGCATTACCCAGGTGTTCCAGGGTAGCGGTTTCCAGGCTCAGGCCGATCTCTTCCGAGATAACGGTACCGCCAGTCAGAACAGCGATGTCCTGCAGCATGGCCTTGCGACGGTCGCCGAAGCCAGGGGCCTTGACCGCTGCAACTTTCACGATGCCGCGCATGTTGTTCACGACCAGAGTCGCCAGTGCTTCGCCTTCAACGTCTTCAGCCACGATCAGCAGAGGACGGCCAGCTTTCGCAACGGCTTCCAGAACGGGCAGCATTTCGCGGATGTTGGAGATCTTCTTGTCAACCAGCAGCAGCAGCGGGCTGTCCAGCTCGGCAACCATGGTGTCCGGCTTGTTGATGAAGTACGGGGACAGGTAGCCACGGTCAAACTGCATGCCTTCAACAACAGACAGCTCGTTTTCCAGACCCGAACCTTCTTCAACGGTGATAACGCCGTCTTTGGTCACTTTTTCCATGGCTTCGGCAATGATGTCGCCGATGGAATTGTCCGAGTTGGCCGAGATGGTACCGACCTGGGCAATTGCCTTGGTGTCGGTGCAAGGCTTGGACAGCTTCTTCAGCTCGGCAACAATGGCGATGGTCGCCTTGTCGATGCCGCGCTTCAGGTCCATCGGGTTCATGCCGGCAGCGACGGCTTTCAGGCCTTCGTTGACGATGGCTTGAGCCAGAACGGTGGCGGTAGTGGTACCGTCGCCAGCGTCATCGTTTGCACGGGAAGCAACGTCTTTGACCAGCTGCGCGCCCATGTTTTCGAAACGGTCTTTCAGCTCGATTTCTTTGGCGACCGACACACCGTCTTTGGTGATCAGAGGAGCGCCGAAGCTTTTTTCGATGATGACGTTACGGCCTTTTGGGCCCAGGGTTGCTTTTACTGCGTCGGCCAGGACGTTGACACCAGCCAGCATTTTTTTACGGCCAGCATCGCCGAACTTAACTTCTTTAGCAGCCATGATCGTTATTCCTTAAATACTTTGTAGTAACGGGAAATGGGGTATCAACTCAGCCTTCGACGACCGCGAGAATTTCGTTCTCGCTCATCACCAGCAGGTCTTCGCCGTCTACTTTCACAGTGTTGCTGCCGGAGTAAGGGCCGAACACCACTTTGTCACCCACTTTCACGGCCAGCGCGCGTACTTCACCGTTGTCCAGGATGCGACCGTTACCGACGGCGAGGATTTCGCCACGGTTAGGTTTTTCAGCAGCCGAACCAGGCAGCACGATACCGCCAGCAGTTTTTGTTTCTTCTTCGCTGCGACGGATTACGACGCGGTCATGCAGAGGACGAAGCTTCATTGTCGATCTCCTAATTATGGTTTTTAAACGCCCGGTGCGAACACCGGCGGGTTAAAACATCCGGGCTTGCCGGTTACGGTTCGCGAGCGAACCGCAGAATACGGTCTGACGAAACGCGCCAGAAACCTTGCGGTGACCCATACATAAGGGCGAGCAAGCCGAATTCAAGGCTGACCGCAGAAATTTTTTGCATGAATAGCGGTCGCGAAAACGAGCACGGCACCCGCAGGTGCCGTGATGTGGAGACTTTTGATTACTTTTTATCCAGTGGCTCGTATTCGCCTTCGATCACTTCACCCTCGATGACTTCGGGGCGGCGTGCCTCAGGACGGGCAGCACCGGGGTGCATGGGGCCTGCCGAATTGGCCGCATGCATGTTCTCGGCAAACGCACGCTGGCGCGCAGCCTGGGCCTCTGCGCGGTTGCGCACCTTGCCGACGATCAGGCGACGGGTAAACGGCATCAGAAAAAGCAGGCCCAGCACGTCACTGATGAAGCCAGGCAGCACGAGCAAGCCACCGCCGATGGTCATCATCAAGCCATTGAGCATCTGCTGCGCGGGCAGCTCGCCACGGGCCAGACTCTGACGGGCGCTCAACGCGGTGGCCACACCGGCGATCCGTACCACGAAAACACCGAGCATCGACCCGGCAACGACCAGCAGGAAGGTCGGCAGGAAGCCGATCGACATCCCGACTTTCACCAGCACGAACAGCTCGAGCACCGGAAAAAGCAATAAAAGCAGAAGAAAAACGCGCATCAAGGTGAGTTCCTAAACGGAAGAAGGCTTCCAGTAGACCTTACGTGAAGTCGCAAAGTCGTTAATTCAAGCCTCGGCCTGTTCAAGTGTGGGCCATTTTTCAGCGTGAGCCAGTTGAACCAAGGCCTGGCGGACGTGTGTCGGCGTATTACAAGGTTCTGCGAAGGCCAGCCAGTACAGACTTTGACCTACGCGCAGGTGCATGCCCTCGCTGTCGATGCCCACCAGCGTGGCGGGCTCGGTCTTTGGCAAACCGGCCAGCTCGACGTAGTGGGCGATGGCCTTGGCGTGATCGTCATTCATATGCTCGACCATGCCGACCTCGGCAGCCCCGGCGAAGGGATTGGCCAACGCCGCGTCGTCCAGCCAGTGAATCGCGCCAAAGCCGCCGATGAAACGATAGCGCACCGGCTTCAGCACCCAGAAATCGAAATCGTGGGCGCTGTGGTAACTCTCGGATTCCGGGAAATAACGGTAGTAGCGCTGCGCGGCCGCTACAATCTGCGCCTCGTCGCTGAGCTTCTCGGCCTCGGCCACGAGCGTGACGCGACCGACTGCCTGCACATCCTCGGCGCCGCGCTCGCCCACCAATAGAGAGCACTTGGCGTCGAGCTGCAGGTTGTGGGTGTGTTGCGCGATGCGGCTGATGAGGATCAGCGGACGGCCTTGATCGTCCAGGCAATAAGGCACCACCGAGCCAAACGGGTAACCGGGCATCGACTTGGAATGGGTCGACAACACGCCACGGTATTCCTTGAGCAGCAAGGTACGGGCTTGCCGGTTGGCACTGGCGCTCATGTGGGGCTCCTGAACAGTAAAACGAAGGCATCGAGGGACGCGAAGCAGCAGACGGCGACCCATGCCACACGATAATCGTTATCGCCGGCAGGTGCCAGATTGAGCGGGGGTGACGATTGGGCGGAGAGTTCGCGTAAAAAGAAACGCTTAAAAAAAGAAACAAGCCGACGCGCGCAGATCAGGGTGTGATCTGCGCACGCTCATGCCTTGATGAGGCAGCTATTACCAGGAAACACCAAAACCGGCGGTGTAGCGGGTTTTGTCCAGGTCGCCGTTGTCGGAGCCGCTGATCACGTCTTTCTCGGCCTTGAGATTGAGGGACGCCCACTCGGTGACTTTGTAACGCAGGCCCACTTCCGTCTCGAGGCTGTAGTCAGCCACGCCGCTGAGAGGCTTACCAAGTTCACCGTTGGTGAAGAACTCGACCTTCTTGCCGATCAGGTAACGGTTGTAGTCCCAGGTGCCGGACACGGAGTAAAAGTTGTCCTTCTCGCCGTTGGAGTATTCGAAGTCAGTGCGGTTAAGCAGACCGCCGACTTTGAATGCGCCCAGTTCGTCGTCCCAGAACTGGTAGCCCGGACCGGTACCGACGGTGCGCTGACGGGACAGGTCTTCAATGGTGTCACGCTTGTAGGTGATGCGACCGTCCCAGAACCACTTGTCCGTGAAGAACCGGTCGACCGAGTATTCGGCGTCCCAGTTATTGGTGGTGGTCAGGTTGTCCTGCGACTCGCGGTTGTATTCGCCCTTGGCGTTGTGGCGCCACTGGCCATGGGTCGCAGAGGTCTTGAAGGCAATGTTGTAATCGTCGGTGTCGTTCTCGGCGCGCTGGAAGTCGAGCGCAGCGTCGATATTGCCCTTCCACACCAGGTCAGTGACCACCGGCTTGGGCTTGATGATCTGCTGAATGATTGCCAGTTCCACCGTCTTCGGCGCATCGCCGTTGGCCAGCGTGACCTTGCCGTCTTCGGCCGGTTGCAACGATTTGGAGATCTCGCCGGTGGTGGCGTCCTGCTTCACCAGAAGGTGCTGGTCACTTTCCAGCGTCTTGATTTCCTTCCAGTCCAGCGGGACGTCGCCTGCATATTTGGTATTGATCAGCAGCTTGCCGCCGTCGAAGAACTTGATGGTACCCGTCATTTTGTCGCCGTTTTTCAACCAGACGGTGTCAGCGAGCAATGGGGTAGAAGCAGTGGCAACAGCAACGCACAACAGGGTTCTGGACAACATAAGCAACGACAACGCTCTGGTTCGCGGGAAATCGGGCATTATCCGGATGGACAACGTCTTGGCAATCGGCAGACCGCCGGCACAGGTAACACTGACAGTAGGATGTTTCCCTAGTTCCTTGTCGAAAATTTCCGTTCATCCCTTTTACAGGAACGAATGCGTGATCGCACAATCTCCCGCGCATGACGACCCCACCGGCCTGTCCCCTGCAGAGGCACGGCGCACGGCGTTATACCTCACGCTGCATCAAGTACCTGAAGGCAAAGTGGTGAGTTATGGTCAACTGGCCGAGCTGGCCGGTCTGGGACGAGCGGCGCGCTTCGTAGGCAGGGCCTTGAGCCAGTTGCCGGACGGCAGCAGCCTGCCCTGGCATCGCGTGATCGCCGCTGGCGGGCGCATCAGCCTGGCGCCCGGAACAGTGTCGGGCGAGGAGCAACGCGCACGTCTACGTGCCGAGGGCGTGACCATCCGTAACAATCGTGTGGATATGCAGCGTCATGGCTGGCGCCCGACAGAGCACAACGGTTAGAGTGCGCGCTTTGTTTACGTAACCTGAGGCAGATTCCAGCCCATGCCCCGCAAAACCTGGCGCGCCGCGCTCGCCGCATATGCCAGCCCCTCTACGTTTGTGCTCTTATTGCTCGGCTTTGCTGCGGGCATGCCCTACATGTTGGTATTTTCCACGCTATCGGTCTGGCTGCGTGAAGCCGGCGTCGCGCGTGAAACCATTGGCTACGCCAGCCTGATCGGTCTGGCCTATGCCTTTAAGTGGGTCTGGTCGCCGCTGCTCGATCAATGGAGCCTTCCTTTGTTGGGCCGGCTCGGCCGACGGCGCTCGTGGCTGGTGCTCTCGCAATCACTGGTGATCCTGGGCCTGATCGGCATGGGATTCTGTGACCCGCAGCAGCATCTGTCATGGCTGATCGCGATTGCGGTGGTGGTCGCGTTTTCATCCGCGACCCAAGACATCGCCATTGACGCCTACCGGCTGGAAATTGCCAGCGACAGCCAGCAAGCCACGCTCGCCGCCAGCTACATGGCCGGCTACCGCGTCGCCGCCCTCCTCGCCACTGCCGGCGCGTTGTACTTCGCCGAAGGCTTCGGTTCGACCGGCTTCGCCTACAAACACTCGGCCTGGGCCGGCACGTATGTGCTGTTCGGTCTGCTCATGGTGCCCGCGCTGATCACCAGCCTGATCATGCGTGAACCGTCCGTACCGATTCGCACGCAGCTGTCGGCGGTGCGATACGGCTTTGCCCATCAACTGGCCTCGGTATTCGTGCTGATCATTCTGCTGGTCTCGGTGCCGGCGATGTTCACCCAGCTGTACAACACTGATTTCGCCAGCGTGCTGTTTCAGGGGACCACCTGGAAAGACCTGCTGATGGAAGACCGCGCCTTTCTGCGCGCGATCCTCTACACGCTGCTGACCGTGGCCTGCCTGTCGTCCATGGGCCGCCGCGGCCTGGCGCCGGTGCTGACGCCGATCAACGACTTCATCCTGCGTTATCGCTGGCAGGCCTTTCTGCTGTTGGGGCTGATCGCCACGTATCGCATGTCCGACACGGTCATGGGCGTGATGGCGAACGTGTTCTACATCGATCAGGGTTTCACCAAGGATCAGATTGCCAGCGTCAGCAAGATCTTCGGCCTGGTGATGACGCTGGCCGGCGCGGCGTTTGGCGGTCTGGCGATCGTGCGCTTCGGCATTCTGCCGATCCTGTTCATCGGCGGTGTCACGTCTGCAGCGACCAACCTGCTGTTCCTGATGCTGGCCGACATGGGCCCGAACCTGAAGATGCTCATCGTCACGATCTCGCTGGATAACTTCAGCTCGGGCCTCGCCACATCGGCGTTCGTGGCGTACCTGTCGAGCCTGACCAACCTCAAGTTCTCGGCCACCCAATACGCGCTGCTCAGCTCGATCATGCTGCTGTTGCCGCGTCTGATCGGCGGCTACTCCGGGGTGATGGTGGAGAAGCTGGGGTATCACAGCTTCTTCCTGGCGACCGCTTTGATGGGCGTGCCAACGTTGTTCATGATCGCCCTGCACTGGGCGCAGGAAGCACGCCGAGAAGCGCGGGAAGAGCGGGAAGAAGCCGAAGAGCCCGCCAAGCCTGCGGATTCAACTCTGTAAGGCGAACCCGACTCTGTAGGAGCGTGGCTTGTCCCGCGATCGGCTGCGAAGCAGTAGTAAAGCTTGCGACGGCCTTCGTTGCTGACGCACCGCACTCACCGGATTGACTGCCGCTGCGCGCCAAATCGCGGGACAAGCCACGCTCCTACGCCCTTCGGGCAGAAGCAAGCCTCAATCATGCAAAGGCACCAACACCCACTCAACAAAAAGCCCCGCACGCTCACGAGTCGGGGCTTTTTGGTTTCTGCGATCGAGCGTTACGCCTTTGCGGGCTGCTCATCCTGCACCACACGAATCACCCGCTGCGGGAACGGGATGTCGATGTTGGCCGCACGCAGACGGTCGCGGATTTCCGCGTTGAAGCGGTTCGACACGTCACCGAAGTCACCGGTCTTGGTCCACACACGCAGCGACACGGTAATCGAGCTGTCGCCCAATGCCGCGACCACCGCCTGTGGCGCCGGGTCCTGCAGGATGCGGGGATCATCCGCCATGTCCATCAACACTTGCAGCGCCTGCTTGAGGTCGGCGTCGTAGTCGATGCCCACGTCGAAGGTGATCTTGCGCGTCGGCTGACGGTTGGTGTTGGTGATGATGCCGTTGGACAGGTTGCCGTTGGGCAGGATCACCGTCTTGTTGTCGCCGGTGCGCAGCACGGTGTGGAAGATCTGAATCCCGTCCACGGTGCCGGATACACCCTGCGCTTCAATCCAGTCGCCAATGCGGAACGGACGGAACAGCAGAATCAACACACCGCCAGCAAAGTTTGCCAGGCTGCCCTGCAACGCCAGGCCGATAGCCAAGCCAGCTGCACCGATTGCAGCGACAAACGAGGTGGTTTCCACCCCGATCATTGAGGCGACGCTGACGATCAGCAGGATCTTCAGAATGATATTGGTGATGCTGCTGATGAAGCCCTGCAATGCCAGGTCGACGTGGCGCAGCGCCAACAGCGCGCCCACGCGGGAAGTCAGTCGATTGATCAGCCACCAGCCAACCAGCAAGACGACCACTGCCAGCAGCACTTTGCTGCCGTATTGCATGACCATCGGGATCCAGGCCTGAGACGCCTTCACCAGATGGTCTACCTGGCCGTTTAAATCCAAGTCCATCTATTTCTCCTCGGGGTCGCGACATGGAAGGCTGAAGCAACGGCGCCGAGTGGGCCCGTTATTTCAGCGAGACCTGCATTCGGACGCACAGGAACCCCTCGGGTTCCTGAGCCAACATGAAATCGCAGGGTACATCGCGAGGGCAATCAGTCGCGGAAGTTGTTGAATTGCAGCGGCATGCCGAACTCGTGACCACGCAGGGCAGCGATTGCCTCTTGCAGGTCATCACGCTTCTTGCCGGTGACGCGCACTTGTTCGCCCTGAATCGCGGCCTGAACCTTGAGCTTGGCGTCCTTGATGTGAGCGACGATCTTCTTCGCCAGCTCCTTGTCGATGCCTTCCTTGAGCGTGGCCTCCTGCTTCATGACCTTGCCGGACGCAAAGGGATCTTTCAGTTCCAGGCACTGCACATCGATCTTGCGCTTGACCAGGGCCAGCTTGAGGATCTCGATCATGGCTTCGAGCTGAAAACCTTCTTCGGCCGTCATCTTGATCAGCAGGTCTTTTTCCGTGAACTCGAAGCTGCCTTTGCCTTTAAGGTCGTAGCGGCGGTCCAGCTCCTTGATGGCGTTGTCGACGGCATTCGTGACTTCGTGTTTATCCAGTTCGGACACTACGTCGAACGAGGGCATTTAGATTCTCCAATTGATACGGCGCGGCTCAACATATGGATGGAGCACGCCTGACTTGACGATATGAAAGCCCGGTCATTATAACGAGACTTTTCCCACGTTCATGTGAGCCTGCGATGTTGATTTCGTTTTCCTTGCGCACCGAGATCTTCGTCATCGGGCGTGTTTTCTTTTGAACCCCGTTTGCTGGCACGTTCTGGGCGCGGGCAGCCTGGGCAGTCTCTGGGCCACGCGACTGGCCCGGGCGGGTCTGCCGGTGCGGCTGATCTTGCGCGACGAGGCCCGACTGGCGGCCTACAACGCGCAAGGCGGTCTGGCGCTCAACGAAAAGGGCCAGCGCCGGACGTTCGCCATTCCGGCGCAGGCCGTCAGTGCAGATGAACCCATCCAGCGGCTGCTGGTGGCGTGCAAGGCCTATGACGCTGAACGCGCGGTGGCAGCCGTCGCCCATCGCCTGACCGACAAGGCTGAGGTGCTGCTCCTGCAAAACGGTCTGGGCAGTCAAGACGCGGTGGCCGCCATGATCCCGCACGCGCGCTGTATTTGTGTCTCCAGCACCGAAGGTGCCTACCGCGATGAAGACTGGAGCGTGGTGTTCGCCGGACAGGGCTTCAACTGGCTGGGCGACACACAGGGCGGCGCGGCGCCGACATGGGTGGACGCGGTCAAGCAGGCGGGCATCCCGCATCAGTGGACGGCTGACATCGCTGAACGCCTCTGGCGCAAGCTTGCGCTCAATTGCGCCATCAACCCGCTGACCGTGTTGCATCAATGCCGCAACGGAGGGCTGCAGGCTCATGCAGAGGAAGTGACGGCGCTGTGTGCCGAGCTTGGCCAAGTGCTGCACTGCTGCGGTCAGCCCGGCGCGGCTGAAGGTTTGCTGGATCAGGTGCAACAGGTGATTGCCGCCACCGCTTCGAACTATTCCTCGATGTATCAGGATGTCGCCCAGGGCCGTCGCACGGAGATCCGCTACCTGCTCGGGCATGTCTGCGCTGCGGCGGCTGCGCTTGATTGCCCGACGCCAACGCTGAACCAGCTACGCCTGCGCCTGATCGAACACCTCAACGCCCGGGGCCTGCCCAGCGACTGACGGGTTTGCTCAGGGGCGGAACAACGCTAACCTGCCTGCTCCTCATTCCGGTGACCTGCCCCATGCCATTGCGCCAGCGCCTCGAAAACCTGCCGGTCGGTCAAAAGCTTCTGGCCGCCCTGCTGGTGTTGCTCACCACCGTGCTGGTGGTCGCCAACCTGACTTTCATCAGCGCCGCCTATTACATTTCTCAGGAAGCGATGGCGCCCCAGGCATTGCAAACGATCGGTCGGCTGATCAGCAATCCGGGGCTGTCCGAGCAAGCCCTGTCCTCGGCCTACAACGCCCAGGCGCTGCTCAAGGAACTGAAAAACTACGGCCCGTTGCGCGCGGCGGCGGTCTACGACAGCAGCGGTACGCGTCTGGCGCAGATGCAGCAAGGTGACAAACTGCGCATGCCCGACCACTTTCGGGATCTGGAGAGCTGGCGCATTACCGAGTTTCGCAACACTCAGGTCATCCCCATTCCCAAAGCCGGGCAAGCCCAGGGGCATCTGTTGCTGGTCGCCAGCAGCGAATTGCCGACCGCGTTCTACACCGGCACGCTGACCGCCAGCATCGGCATCCTGATATTCAGCATCCTGCTCTGGGCCGGCGTTGCCCGGCAGATTCGGCGCTTTATCACCGAGCCGATCTATCAGCTTGAAGACCTGTCGCGGCGGGTCACCCGCGAGGAGAACTACGCGCTGCGGGCGACGCCCGGTAACAAGGACGAAATCGGGTCGCTGGCCGAGGCGTTCAACACCATGCTGTCGCGCATGGAAGCCCGTGAGCAGCAGCTCAGACGCGCCCGCGATGACTCCCAGGAAGCCTACGATCAGGCGCAGGGTCTGGCGGAAGAAACCCGCCACACCAACCGCAAGCTGGAGCTTGAAGTTCAGGTGCGCAGCAAGATCGAGAAGAAGCTCACGGGGTTTCAGAACTACCTCAATAGCATCATCGACTCCATGCCCTCGGCGCTGATTGCCCTGGACGAGCAGCTATACGTTACGCAGTGGAATCAGGAAGCCGGCGCCCTTTCCGGTACGCCGCTGGACGAGGCCCTTAACCAGCCGATTTACTCGGCGTTCCCGCCGATGCGGGCGTTTTTGCCGCAGATCAAGCAGACCGTCGAGCGTCACACCGTCACCAAGATCGAGCGCGTGACCTGGGTCAAAAGCGAAGAGTCCCGCCATTACGCCCTCACCTTCTACCCTCTCACCGGCGATGCCGGCCGTGGCGCGGTAATCCGCATCGATGACATCACCCAGCGCCTGTCGCTGGAGGAAATGATGGTGCAGTCGGAGAAAATGCTCTCGGTGGGCGGACTCGCCGCCGGCATGGCCCACGAGATCAACAACCCCCTCGGTGCGATCATGCACAACGTGCAGAACATCCGCCGTCGGCTGTCGCCCGACTTGCCGAAGAATCTGGCGCAGGCCGAGCAGGAAGGCATCGAACTGGCGGCGGTGAATCAGTACCTGATCGCGCGCGAAGTGCCTCAGTTGCTTGATGGCATTCAGTCAGCCGGGGCGCGGGCGGCGAAGATCGTCAGCCATATGCTCAGCTTTAGCCGACGCAGCAACCGCCAGTTGGCGCCTTGTGATCTGCCGGCACTGATCGATCAGGCCGTGGAAATCGCCAGCAACGACTTTGACCTGACCATCGGTTTTGACTTCAAGGGCCAGAACATCATTCGCCAGTTCGATCCTGGCCTGGGCCCGGTGCCTGCGACGGCCAACGAACTGGAGCAAGTGCTGCTCAACCTGCTGAAGAATGCCGCTCAGGCCATCCACCAGCGCGAAAATCCCGGGGAGCCGGGGCGCATCATTTTGCGCACGCGCTTGAACCCGCCGTGGGCGGAAATTCAGGTTGAGGACAACGGCATCGGCATGCCGGAAAGCGTGCGCAAGCGCACCTTCGAGCCGTTTTTCACCACCAAGGAAATCGGCCAGGGCACCGGACTCGGGCTTTCGGTGTCGTATTTCATCATCACTAACAACCACAAAGGCCAGATGGAAGTGCATTCCACGCCAGGCCAGGGCACCTGCTTCACCTTGCGCCTGCCGCTGGTGGACAATTCGATAGATATGCCTGCACCACAGGTCATTGGTCAGAACGACCGGGAGTAGAACCATGGGATTTCGCTTGTCGAAAATTTACACGCGCACGGGTGACACCGGCGAAACGGGCTTGGGCGACGGCCGTCGGGTGCCGAAGGATCATCCGCGGGTCGAGGCCATCGGGGAAGCCGACTCACTGAACAGTGAGGTCGGCGTGTTGCTGGCGGGCCTGAGCACGGCAGTCGCGACTCATCCTGCGCTGCAGGAAGTCATCGACGTGCTGGCGCCGTGTCAGCATCGGTTGTTCGACCTGGGCGGCGAGCTGGCGATGCCGGAATATCAGGCGTTGAATGCGGCGGAGATCGAGCGTCTGGAGACGGCGATCGACCACTGGAATGAGGAGCTGGGGCCGCTGGAGAATTTCATTCTGCCGGGCGGCTCGACGCTGATCGCCCAGGCCCACGTCTGCCGGAGCCTGGCGCGTACGGCGGAGCGACGCTGTCAGCACCTGAACGCGGTTGAGCCACTGGCAGGGTTCGGGCTGGCGTACATCAATCGGCTGTCGGATTTGCTGTTTGTCGCGGCACGGATCATTGCCCGGCGCGAGGGGGTGGCGGAGATTTTGTGGGAGCCTGCGAAGAAGCAGCAGTGATCGCACAGAACGGTGCCTGTCGGATTCACGACGGAAGATGGACACCGCTTCTGTAGGAGCCGTCGGGGTGGCGCTCCACCTTGCTGGCGAACCGGGCATATCAATACCGGCAATGGGACTGAACGGACGCTTTCGCCAGCAAGCCGACTCCTACTGAATTGTGTTCGCTGCAGATAATGGGAATTGTCGAAATCCACTGTAGGAGCGCGCTTGCCCGCGAACGCGATCAGCCTGTGGCATCGATTTCGCGGACTCACCGCGTTCGCCAGCAAGCCGGCTCCTATGGAATTGTATCCGCCGCAGATAATGGGAATTGTCGAAATCCACTGTAGGAGCGCGCTTGCCCGCGAACGCAATCAGGCTGTGGCATCGATTTCGCTGACTCACCGCGTTCGCCAGCAAGCCGGCTCCTACAGGGTTAACGGTATTGTTAACTCTGCGGCCAGAACGCGCGAATTCCGGCCACACCCTGCGCACCACATTCCCACGCTTGCTGGCAAGCCGTCGGCCCTACCCCGCCCAGCAGATACACCGGCTTGCTGAAGCCCTCGATCATCTCGCGGGCCTTCTCCCAACCCAACGGCTGTGCATCGGGGTGGCTTTGTGTCGGCAGCACAGGCGAGAGCGTGACGAAATCCACGCCCATCTGCTCGGCCAGACTCAGCTCTTCGGCGTTGTGACACGAGGCCGCCAGCCAGCGGTCTTCAGGAAACGGACGGCCCTTGCTGGCGTACTTGCGCAGCTGTTCGCTGGTCAGGTGCCAGCCCGCCGCCGGAAAGTCACCCAGCCATTCGCGCGGCCCCTTGAGCATCAACTGCGCCTTGCCCGCGCACAGCCCAACGGCATCAACCGCGACGTCGCGGTATTTCGGGTCGTACATGTTCGGTGCCCGCAGTTGAACCATCTTGATCCCGCCAGCCACTGCCATGCGGATACCGCGCAGCAATTCCGGCGTTTCCAGATCGTCCGGAGTAATCAGGTATTCACCCGGCAAACGCGCGGCGGCCACGATCGGCCGATTCGCTGCCGGAAATTCATACTCGGCCAGTTCCCGCTGCGATACCCAGGCCAGCGGTTGCCCTTCAACGCCATGAGGCTCTCCGGTGAAGGATGAGACTTCCCAGACGTCCAGCAACACCTGCTTGTCCGGGTAGTCGTGTTTGATCTTGATCAGCGGACGCGCCGCTGTCACGACGATGCCCAGCTCTTCGTGCAGCTCGCGGGCCAGCGCTGCTTCGACCGATTCATCAGCCTCGACCTTCCCGCCAGGAAACTCCCACAACCCGCCCTGATGCTGTTTGTCGGCGCGGCGGGCGATGAGGATCTTGCCGTCGGTGCCACGGATAACCGCCGCGGCCACATGGATGCGTTTCACGTTCAACCTTCCTCCAGACCCGCTTTCTGCCAGCGCTTGAACTCAGGCCACTGATAAATCGTTTCGACGTAGGCCGCTGCGTCTGCCGGAAGCTCGACGCGATAGGTACGAAAGCGCACGGCGACCGGTGCGAAGAACGCATCGACGATGCCCGGCGTGCCGAACAGGAAACCCTCGCCCACACCCGACACCGCGCGGCATTCACGCCACAGCGCAACCAGGCGTTCGATGTCTGCCTGAGCTTCGACGGCGATGACTTCCAGCGCCTCGTCCTGACGCAAATCCATGGGCAAACGCGAGCGCAGTCCGACAAAGCCGCTGTGCATTTGCGCGCACGCTGACCGGGCCTGAGCGCGGGCGGCGACATCCGCAGGCCACAGACCTGCATCGGGGAAGCGCTCCGCCAGGTACTCACAGATCGCCAGCGAATCGACGATGGTGCCGTGCTCGCACTTCAGCGCAGGGACTTTACCGGTCGGCGAATGCTCCAGAATCAGGCGCGTAGTGTCAGCCTGATTCAGGCGAATCACCTGATCGGTGAATGCCTCGCCGGTCAGCGCAAGCGCCAGCCACGGACGCAGCGACCAGGAGGAATAACGTTTGTCGCCGATGATCAGGTGCAGGCTCATGTCTTGGCTCCGTTGAAACCGGTGGACTGGCTCGTGACTCAGGTGCGGTATTCCGCGTTGATCTTCACGTATTCGTGCGAAAGGTCAGTGGTCCAGATGGTTTCGCTGCAATCACCACGGCCCAGCTCGATGCGGATGGTGATTTCTTCCTGCGCCATCACCAGCGAGCCTTGCTCCTCAGTGTAGGTGCTGGCGCGGCTGCCTTTGCTGGCGATGCACACGTCACCCAGAAACACGTCGATCTTGCTGACGTCGAGGTTGGGCACACCGGCACGACCCACGGCGGCAAGGATCCGGCCCCAGTTCGGGTCCGACGCGAACAGCGCGGTTTTGATCAGCGGCGAGTGGGCCACGGTGTAACCGACGTCCAGGCATTCCTGATGATTGCCGCCGCCGTTGACTTCAACGGTCACGAACTTGGTCGCGCCCTCGCCGTCACGAACGATGGCCTGAGCGACGTCCATGCAGACTTCGAAGACCGCTTTTTTCAGCGCCTCGAACAGCGGGCCCTTGGCCTCGGTCACCGCCGGCAGGCCGGCCTGGCCGGTGGCGATCAGCATGCAGCAGTCGTTGGTCGACGTGTCGCCATCGATGGTGATGCGGTTGAACGACTTGTTGGCGCCGTCGCGAATCAGATCCTGAAGCACGCTCGGCGCCACCTTGGCGTCGGTGGCGATGTAGCCCAGCATGGTCGCCATGTTCGGACGAATCATGCCGGCGCCTTTGCTGATGCCGGTCACGGTGACGGTCACGCCATCAAGCACAAACTGACGGCTCGCGCCCTTGGGCAGCGTATCGGTGGTCATGATCCCGGTGGCGGCCGCGGCCCAGTTATCGACGGACAAATCATCCAGCGCCGCCTGCAGCGCGCCTTCGACCTTCTCGACGGGCAACGGCTCGCCGATCACGCCAGTCGAAAACGGCAGCACCGCGCTGGCGTCGACCCCGGTGATCTCGGCCAGCTTCGCGCAGGTGCGCTCTGCAGCCGCCAGGCCTGGTTCGCCGGTGCCGGCATTGGCGTTCCCGGTGTTGGTCAGCAAATAACGCACGGAGCCTTGCACGCGTTGTTTGGCGAGGATCACCGGCGCAGCGCAAAACGCGTTGAGGGTGAACACGCCCGCGACACTGGAGCCTTCGGCGCAGCGCATGACCACGACATCTTTGCGCCCCGGGCGCTTGATGCCGGCGGAAGCGATGCCGAGTTCAAAACCGGGAACCGGGTGCAGCGTCGGCAAAGGACCAAGACCAACAGCCATGAAGTGCGCTCCTTGAAAAACAGTCACGCCATGCGGCATTGCCGACACGGCTCGATTGATTGAAAAACGCCGCGACGGCTGGGCCGGTCGCGGCGTGATTTTACAGTTCAGCTACAGCCTGTCGCGGTGGGCGACTCAGCTGATCTGGCCGTGACAGTGCTTGAATTTCTTGCCTGAACCACACCAGCACAATTCGTTGCGACCCAGCTTCTGGTCGTTGCGAACCGGCGACAGCGCTGAAGCAGCGGCTACCGCCACGTCTTCACCCTCTTCAGCGAGCAGATCCGGCTGATCGAGGCCCGGCGCTTCGGGGTGCTGGAACTGCATGCGCTGCGCCAGCTCCTCGGCTTCGCGGCGCAGACGCGCCTCTTCGTCGGCCGGATCTTCGCGGCGAACCTGAACGTGGGACAGCACACGAATGGCATCGCGCTTGATCGAATCGAGCAGCTCCTGGAACAGGGCAAACGACTCGCGCTTGTATTCCTGCTTCGGGTTCTTCTGAGCGTAACCGCGCAGGTGGATACCGTGACGCAGGTGATCCATGGTCGACAGGTGGTCTTTCCACAAGTCGTCCAGCACGCGCAGGAGAATCTGCTTCTCGAACGTGCGCAGCGCCTCGGCACTGGCCTGGTCTTCTTTCTCGTTGTAGGACGCCAGAATCGCTTCCATCAACTTCGGACGCAGGGTGTCCTCGTTCAGGTGATCGTCTTCGTCGAGCCACTGCTGGATTGGCAGCTTCACGCCGAAATCGGTGCTCAGCGCGGCTTCCAGACCGGAGACGTTCCACTGCTCAGGCAACGACTGCGGCGGGATGTGCGCGGTGATGGTGGCGTCGAGGACTTCTTCGCGGAACTCGGCAATGGTGTCACCAATGTTGGTCGCAGCCAGCAGGCTGTTACGCATGTGGTAAATCACTTTACGCTGTTCGTTGGAAACGTCGTCGAACTCGAGCAGCTGCTTGCGGATGTCGAAGTTGCGGCCTTCGACCTTGCGCTGCGCTTTTTCGATCGCGTTGGTCACCATGCGGTGCTCGATCGCTTCGCCGGACTGCATGCCCAGCGCTTTCATGAAGTTCTTCACCCGGTCAGAGGCGAAGATGCGCATCAGGCTGTCTTCCAGCGACAGGTAGAAACGGCTCGAACCAGTGTCACCCTGACGACCGGCACGACCTCGCAGCTGGTTGTCGATACGACGGGATTCGTGGCGCTCGGAAGCGATCACGTGCAGACCACCCGCTTCGATCACTTGCTGATGGCGCTTCTGCCAGTCGGCCTTGATCTGCGCGATCTGCTCAGGGGTCGGGTCTTCCAGGCTGGCGACTTCGACTTCCCAGTTACCGCCCAGCAGAATGTCAGTACCGCGACCGGCCATGTTGGTGGCGATGGTCAGTGCACCCGGACGACCGGCCTGGGCAATGATTTCAGCTTCTTTTTCGTGGAACTTGGCGTTCAGAACCTTGTGCTCGATGCCTTCCTGCACCAGCAGGCGGGACATGTGCTCCGAGGTTTCGATCGTCGCTGTACCCACCAGCACCGGACGTTGCTCGGCCAGACAGGCTTTGATGTCGGTGATGATCGCCAAGTACTTCTCTTCGGCGGTCAGGTACACGAGGTCGTTGAAGTCTTTGCGCGCCAACGGCTTGTTCGGCGGAATGACCATCACGGCCAGGGCGTAGATCTGGTGGAATTCGAACGCTTCGGTGTCCGCCGTACCGGTCATGCCGGACAGCTTGTTGTAGAGACGGAAGTAGTTCTGGAAGGTGGTCGAGGCCAGGGTCTGGCTCTCGGCCTGAATGTTCAGAACTTCCTTCGCTTCGATGGCCTGGTGCAGGCCTTCGGACAGACGACGACCCGGCATGGTACGGCCGGTGTGCTCGTCGACCAGCAGGATCTGGCCGTCCTGAACGATGTATTCGACGTTGCGATGGAACAGCTTGTGGGCACGCAGACCGGCATAAACGTGGGTCAGCAGACCGAGGTTATGCGCGGAGTACAGGCTCTCGCCTTCCGCCAGCAAGCCGACTTCGGTGAGCATTTCTTCGATGAACTGGTGACCGGACTCGTTCAGCTCCACCTGACGGGACTTCTCGTCGATGGAGAAGTGACCCTGTTTGGTGACAACGCCTTCCACTTCCTCGATGTGCTGCTCGAGCTTGGGGATCAGCTTGTTGATTTCGGTGTAGAGCTTGGAGCTGTCTTCGGCCTGGCCGGAGATGATCAGCGGGGTACGGGCCTCGTCGATGAGGATCGAGTCGACTTCGTCGATCACGGCGAAATTCAGTTCACGCTGGAATTTGTCTTCCAGGCTGAACGCCATGTTGTCGCGCAGGTAATCGAAACCGAATTCGTTGTTGGTGCCGTAGGTGATGTCGGAGGCGTAGGCGGCGCGCTTCTCTTCCGGCGGCTGGAAAGGCGTAACTACGCCTACGGTCAGACCGAGGAATTCATACAGCGGGCGCATCCAGTTGGCGTCACGACGGGCCAGGTAGTCGTTCACCGTGACCACGTGCACGCCTTTGCCGGACAGTGCGTTGAGGTAGACCGCGAGGGTCGCGACGAGGGTCTTACCTTCGCCGGTCCGCATCTCGGCGATCATGCCTTCGTGCAGTGTCATGCCGCCGATCAGCTGGACGTCGAAGTGACGCATGCCCATGACGCGTTTACCCGCCTCGCGGCAGACCGCGAAGGCTTCGGGCAAGAGCTGGTCGAGGGTCTCACCTTTGGCTATGCGGGCCTTCAACTCGTCGGTCTTGGCGCGCAGCTGTTCGTCCGAGAGGGCGAGCATTTGCTCTTCGAAGCTGTTGACGACCTGGACCGTCTTGAGCATGCGCTTCACTTCGCGCTCGTTCTTGCTTCCGAAAAGTTTTTTTAACAAAGGTGCAAACATATCGAAAGGATCTTCCACACATAGGGATGGAGGGCGGCCCCGTGAGTCGCCCGAGCAGCCCTGATGGCCGCATGCGAACGAGCATTCTACCCGGAAATGGTGGTGAGGAAAGTGGCGTTATTCCACGATGCTGGCACAGCAATGTTACGGGGCAGAAGTACAATAGGGTCATTTCCCGTGACTTCAACCCATGCGCGTAAGAAGTTTTATTAATGTTTTTTCATGATCGCGCGGCGCATTTGCACCCGGGACGCCTGACGCAAAGGTGCTTCAACCGATTCTGCTAAGATCACGCCCTGGCAACACAAGGCACCCCATCATGGCATTTCGTCCCCTCCCCGCTCGCGTACCGGCTGTCCTTCTGCGCGAATCCCGGCCGCTCAAAGCCATCTTCAACCACGCCCAACGCCTCGCGCACTTGCAGCGCCTGCTGGAAAGCCAGTTGCAACCCGCAGCCCGCGAGCACTGCCACGTGGCGTCATGGCGCGAAGGCACGCTGCTGCTCATCGTCACCGACGGCCACTGGGCCACACGACTGCGTTATCAACAGAAGCGTTTGCAACGGCAACTGGTCGCGTTTACGGAATTCGCCAACCTCACCCGCCTGCAACTAAAGGTTCAGCCTGCAAGGACGCATCGTATCGCGGCCGGGCATACGCGCGATCTTTCCGTTGCAGCGGCCGAGACCATAACAGCCACGGCGGAAGGCATCACCGACCCGAAACTGCGTGCCGCGCTTGAGCGGCTGGCGGCGCATGCGGTGTCGAAGAAGGCTGGGGAATCCTAAGCTCAGAAAATGGCGGCGCTCGCACTGGCCCCTTCCCGGCTAAAGCCGGTCCTACATGAACACCGCGTGCGGTCAGTAGGACCGACTCCACCTGTAGGACCGGCTTCAGCCGGGAAGCCTTTGATCTGCTTAAACGCGCGTTTGATCTTGATCTTCATACGCAAGAGGTTCAGTCACCGCCAAACGCGACTTGGGTGCAGGCTGAACGCAGGTCTCGCGCAGTGGGCCGAGCCGCATGGATGCGGCGAGAGCGCCGTCAGGGCATGGATGCCCGTTCGGCGCGGGCCCACGGAGCGAGACCGGAGTGAAGGAACCCGACGAAGTCGGGCCAAACCATGAGCAAAGCGTTTTTGGTTACTTTTGGCTGGGCCGGCAATCCGGGCGCTCTTGCCAAAAGTGACCCGCCGTAAAGGCGGAACCATAATTTCAGCAAACACAAAATACGGATATGTACGCTAGCTAATTCAACGATCCGTAAATCGCTCTCGCGACCGTCGAAACGTTACCCACAAAAAAGGCCACCCGAAGGTGGCCTGAAAACATCAAAAACTAGGAAGAAGAGACTGTCTACACCGCCGCAACAGGGCGCATGTAAGAGATCGGTGCAGTGCTGGCATCTTCGAAGGTCACAACTTCCCAAGCGTCTTCCTGAGCGATCAACGCACGAAGCAAACGATTGTTCAGACCGTGTCCCGACTTGAAGCCCTGATACTCGCCGATCAGACTGTTACCCAACAGATACAGGTCACCGATGGCATCCAGAATCTTGTGCTTCACGAACTCGTCTTCATAACGAAGACCGTCCTCGTTCAACACGCCGTCCTTGTCCACGACGATCGCGTTTTCAACGCTGCCGCCCAGAGCCAGGTTGTGCTTACGCAGATATTCGATGTCTTTCATGAAACCGAATGTCCGCGCACGGCTCACTTCTTTAACGAACGAAGTGCTGGAAAAATCCACACAAGCCGTCTGTGTACGGTTCTTCAGATAAGGGTGATCGAAATCGATCTCGAACCCTACCTTGAACCCTTCAAACGGTAAGAACTTGGCGGACTTGCCGTCTTCTTCTACGCACACTTCTTTAAGTATGCGGATGAATTTCTTCGGTGCGTCCTGTTCTTCCAGGCCAGCCGATTGAATCAGGAATACGAAGGGACCTGCGCTGCCGTCCATGATTGGAACTTCGGAGGCAGAAAGTTCAACGTAGGCGTTATCGATGCCAAGGCCAGCCATGGCCGACAGCAAGTGCTCGACCGTATCGACCTTCACGTCGCCATTGAACAGCGTCGTGGAGAGCGTGGTATCACCCACATTCAACGCGTGAGCGTTGATCTGGACCACCGGCTCAAGGTCGGTACGGAAAAACACAATGCCAGCGTTCACAGGTGCTGGTTTGAGGGTCAGGTAAACCTTCTCCCCCGAGTGCAGGCCGATACCTGTGGCACGGATAATATTTTTCAGGGTGCGTTGTTTAATCATGGCATTGGCCGCTTCAGCGCGTATCGCGAATTAGTATCAACAAAGGCTGGCGATGATAGCAGACCCCGCCTTTGCTGAACACCAATCACCCTTATACCCCTGATAGAACCCATTAATCAGCCTGACGACGCAGGAACGCTGGAATGTCCAGGTAATCCAGATCGTCATGCGGATTCATCTTCGCCGCGGCTGTTGCGCCCGCGTGTGCCTGATTGCGCATCACGGTTGGACGGTCCAGATCGCGGTAGTTGACCGAAGGCAGCTCCTGGCGTGCGGCGTGTTGCTGCGCAGGTGCGGCTTGAGCGGTCTGCATGGTGTTGTCGATGACCTTCACAGGCTTCTCGATCTTTGCACCCAGGCCAGTGGCAACTACAGTTACGTGCAGCTCGTCGCGCATGTCCGGATCGATAACGGTACCGACCTTGACCATGGCGTGCTCGGAGGCGAACGCTTCGATGATGCTACCCACGTCGGAGTACTCACCCAGAGACAGGTCAGGACCGGCGGTGATGTTGACCAGAATGCCGCGAGCACCTTGCAGGTTCACGTCTTCGAGCAACGGGTTGCGGATCGCCGCTTCAGTGGCTTCACGCGCACGGTTCGGACCGCTGGCGCAGCCAGTGCCCATCATCGCCATGCCCATTTCGGACATCACGGTGCGTACGTCGGCGAAGTCGACGTTGATCATGCCCGGGCGCTTGATGATGTCGGAGATACCGCGAACGGCACCGGCCAGTACATCGTCAGCCTTGGCGAAAGCCGACAGCAGGCTGGCGTCTTTACCCAAGATAGTCAGCAGCTTCTCGTTGGGAATGGTGATCAACGAGTCGACGCTTTCGGACAGCGCGCGGATGCCTTCATCGGCGATCTGCATGCGCTTGCGGCCTTCGAACGGGAACGGACGCGTCACGACCGCAACGGTCAGAATGCCCATTTCCTTGGCCACTTCGGCAATGATCGGTGCAGCACCGGTACCGGTACCGCCGCCCATGCCGGTGGTGATGAAGACCATGTTGGTGCCTTGCAGCACTTCAGCGATGCGCTCGCGGTCTTCCAGTGCAGCCTGACGGCCGACTTCAGGATTTGCACCTGCGCCCAGGCCTTTGGTGACGCCGGTACCCAATTGCAGAATGGTACGTGCGCCAATGTTTTTCAGGGCCTGAGCATCGGTGTTGGCGCAGATGAACTCGACGCCTTCGATGTTGCTCTTGACCATGTGATTGACTGCGTTGCCGCCGCCACCACCAACGCCGATAACTTTAATTACCGGGCTTTGTGGGATGTTGTCTACGAGCTCGAACATGTTCCCTCTCCTTCAGTTCTCTAGTTTTATGTCGCCTGTTGCCTGCCTACCACTTTTTGAATCTTAGAAATTCCCCTGAACCCAGCGCTTGAGACGCTCTAACACTGGAGCCTTCGGTTCATCGCTATAACTGCTACCGGAGCCGGAAAGGCCGGACAGCGAGATGCCGTCAGACTGCTTTTGCAGTCCGTACAGCAACAGGCCGACGCCGGTTGAGTAAATCGGGTTGCGAACGACGTCCGCGAGCCCTTTGACGCTGTGCGGCACGCCGAGGCGGACCGGCATGTGGAAGATCTCTTCGGCCAGTTCGACCGCGCCTTCCATTTTCGAGGTGCCACCGGTCAGCACGATGCCGGCCGGGATCAAGTCTTCGTAGCCGCTGCGACGCAGCTCGGCCTGGATCAGGGTGAACAGCTCGTCATAGCGCGGCTCGACCACTTCGGCGAGGGCCTGACGGGACAGTTCACGGGGCGGACGATCGCCGACGCTTGGCACTTTGATGGTTTCGCCGGCGCCAGCCAGTTTGGCCAGGGCGCAGGCGTAGCGGATCTTGATTTCTTCGGCGTACTGGGTCGGTGTACGCAGCGCCATGGCGATGTCGTTGGTGACCTGGTCGCCGGCAATCGGGATCACCGCCGTGTGACGGATCGCGCCTTCGGTGAAGATCGCGATGTCGGTGGTGCCGCCGCCGATGTCCACCAGGCACACGCCCAGTTCTTTCTCATCGTCGGTCAGCACCGAGTAAGCCGAAGCCAGTTGCTCGAGGATGATGTCGTCGACTTCGAGGCCACAGCGGCGCACGCACTTCTCAATGTTCTGAGCGGCGTTCACCGCGCAGGTGACGACGTGAACCTTGGCTTCCAGACGCACGCCCGACATGCCCAGTGGCTCGCGAACGCCTTCCTGGTTATCGATGACGTAGTCCTGCGGCAGGGTGTGCAGCACGCGCTGGTCAGCCGGGATCGCCACGGCCTGGGCAGCGTCGAGCACGCGCTCAAGGTCGGCCGCGCTTACTTCGCGGTCGCGAATCGCCACGATGCCGTGGGAGTTCAGGCTGCGGATGTGGTTGCCCGCGACGCCGACGAACGCCGAGTGAATGCGGCAACCGGCCATCAGCTGCGCTTCTTCTACGGCGCGCTGGATCGATTGCACGGTGGATTCGATATTCACCACCACGCCCTTCTTCAGGCCGCGGGACGGGTGAGTGCCGATACCGACGATTTCCAGCGTGCCATCAGCCGCGACTTCGCCTACCAGCGCCACCACCTTGGAGGTGCCGATATCCAATCCGACGATCATTTTGCCGCTTTGCACGTTTGCCATGGGTCCTGCCTCTTATCAATTCTTCGCGACGGCGGGTTTGTCCGTCGTTGGCGCTGCTGCCTGTTCGCGCCAACCAACGGCCAGGCCGTTGTTGTAACGAAGGTCGACTCGCGCAATGTTCGTGATCTGGTCTTTCAGTGTCTTGTCGTAGATGGCGATAAAGCGGCGCATCTTCTCAAGCAGATTGCCTCGTCCCAGCAGCAGCTCCAGGCCTGGGCCTGCAGTGCCTGCGCCGGTGGTCAGAAACCAGCTGCCTCGCTCACGCAGTTCCAGGCGAGCGATGGAGAACCCCAACGGGCGCAACATCTGGCTCAGGACCTGGTACTGCTGCATCACCTGCTGTTGAGCCCGTTGAGGCCCGAACAACTGCGGAAGGTGTTCGTAGTTGGCCAGTTCACGCGGGGTGAATGCCTGACCCTGGTTGTTCAGCAGGGATTGATCGCCCCAGCGCGCAACCGGTAGTTGTTCTTCCAGCCGGATCACCACCTGATCCGGCCAGACGCGGCGGACCTCGGCGTGGGCGATCCACGGCATTTGCTCAAGCTCGGTGCGCATGCCGGCCAGGTCGACGTTGAAAAAGCTCGTCGCCACATACGGCGCAATGCGCTGCTGCACGGCCTGCTGGCTGATGTAGCTCAGGTCGCCCTGAACGTTGATCCGCGAGATCGGACGGTCGGCGTACGGCAACAGACGCTGGGCGGCTTCGTACGTCCCGAACCCCAGCACGACCAACAACACCGGCCACATCAGGCTGCGCAGGAAACCGAAGTTCGGCCGCGGCATGCGCGACGACATGGGCTCCTTGGCAACCATGCGGCTGGCACCACGCGGCACCGGCTTGTTGCGGCCGGCGGCGGATTGCTGATGACGAACCGTTGCGCCATGCATGATTTACCCTCGCACCTGGACGCTGTCGGCCAGAATCGCTAACACCAACTGTTGAAAATCGAGCCCGGCCGCGCGTGCAGCCATGGGCACAAGGCTGTGGTCGGTCATGCCGGGCACGGTGTTGACTTCCAGGAGCCAGAATTTGCCGTCGGCGTCCTGCATGACATCGGTGCGCGCCCAGCCGGCAATGCCGACCGCTTCACAGGCCCGAGCCGTGAGTGCCTTGAGTTCATCTTCTTTGGCTGCATCGAGGCCGCACGGGATCCGGTACTGGGTATCGGAAGCCAGGTATTTGGCGTCGTAGTCGTAAAAACTGTGGGGAGTACCCAGACCGATGGGAGGCAAGACCTGCCCACGCAGAGAGGCGATGGTGAACTCCGGACCTTCAATCCATTGCTCGACCAACACTTGCGAATCGTAGGTACGGGCGGCGTTCCAGGCGGCGATCAATTCGTCGACGCCGGTCACCTTGGCCATACCGATACTGGAACCTTCATGGGCGGGTTTGACGATCAAAGGAAAGCCCAGTTCCGTCGCCGCAGAAATACAATCCGCCTCACTGCACAGCACGGCATGGCGCGGCGTCGGCAAGCCGAGACTCTGCCAGACCTGCTTGGTGCGCAGCTTGTCCATCGCCAGCGCCGAAGCGAGGACGCCGCTGCCGGTGTAGGGGATTTCCAGGCATTCCAGCAGACCTTGCATGGTGCCGTCTTCGCCGCCACGACCGTGCAGCACGATGAACGCGCGATCGATTTTTTCGCTGACCAGCCGCTGCAGGAAATCCTCGCCCACGTCGATACCGAACGCGTCGACGCCTGCGCTTTGCAGGGCTTCAAGCACTGCACCGCCGGATTTCAGGGAAACCTCCCGCTCCGCGCTCTTGCCGCCGAACAGCACGGCGACGCGACCGAAGCCTTTTGGCTCCAGCGTCGAGAACAGGGCGGACTGCAGGGCGGCTGTCATTTCAGCTTACCTTCGGTTGAGGCCACGATGGCACCGGTGAACAGCGGGCTTTTCAGCAATTGCGGTGCGAGCCCGCCGATGTCGCCGGCGCCCTGGCACAGCAGGATGTCGCCAGCGCGCAGCAGCGGTTTGACCAGCGGTGCCAGCTCGACGCCACGCTCGATGTAGATCGGGTCAAGCTGACCACGCTGACGAATGCTGTGGGCCAACTGACGGCTGTCCGCACCCGGAATCGGTTCTTCACCGGCCGGATAGACTTCCATCAGCAACAGCACGTTGGCCTCGTTGAGGACCTGCACGAAGTCGTCGTACAGATCGCGGGTGCGGCTGTAGCGGTGCGGCTGGTAGACCATGACCAGACGACGGTCCGGCCAGCCACCGCGAACGGCATTGATCACGGCAGCCACTTCACGCGGGTGATGACCGTAGTCGTCGACCAGCATGACGTTGCCGCCTTCGACTGGCAGTTCGCCGTATACCTGGAAGCGACGGCCAACGCCCTGGAAGCCCGACAGCCCCTGAACGATGGCTTCGTCTGACACGCCCTCGTCAGTGGCGATGGCGATGGTTGCCAACGAGTTCAGCACGTTGTGCTTACCCGGCATGTTGACGGACACGTCCAGCGGATCGCGATCGCGGCGCAGCACGGTGAAGTGAGTGCGCATGCCATCCTGACGCACGTTAATCGCGCGCACGTCGGCGGCGTCATCGAAGCCGTAGGTCATGATCGGGCGCTTGACCGAAGGCAGGATGTCGCGCACCACCGGGTCGTCGATGCAGACCACCGCCAGACCGTAGAACGGCAGGTTGTGCAGGAATTCGACGAAGGTCTTCTTCAGTTTGTTGAAGTCACCTTCGTAGGTCGCCATGTGGTCGGCGTCGATGTTGGTGACCACGGCCACCATCGGCTGCAGGTGCAGGAAACTGGCGTCGCTTTCGTCGGCTTCGGCGATCAGGTAACGGCTGGTACCGAGCTGAGCGTTGGTGCCGGCAGCGTTAAGGCGGCCGCCGATCACGAAGGTCGGATCAAGGCCACCTGCCGCGAACACCGAAGCGATCAGGCTGGTGGTCGTGGTTTTGCCGTGGGTACCGGCGACCGCGATGCCATGGCGATAGCGCATCAGCTCGGCCAGCATTTCAGCGCGTGGCACCACAGGAATACGACGTTCAAGGGCCGTTGCCACTTCCGGGTTGGAGGTATTCACAGCGCTGGACACCACCAGCACGTCAGCCGTCGAGGCGTTCTCGGCGCGGTGGCCGATGAATATCTGCGCGCCAAACGACTCGAGACGCTCGGTCACCGGCGACGCCTTGAGGTCGGAACCGGACACGTCATAGCCCAGGTTCAGCAACACTTCGGCAATACCGCACATCCCCACGCCGCCGATGCCCACGAAGTGGATACGACGGATGCGGCGCATTTCCGGCTGTGGCATGGCGCGTTGATTCTCAACCATGGGCCACCTCCAGGCAGATGTCGACGACGGTGTTGGTGGCGTCAGGCTTGGCCAGTTGGCGAGCCGTGACGGCCATACGGTTCAATTGTTCGGGTTGCATCAAAACCTCTTTCAGGCGAGCGGCCATCTCGGCGGCGCCAGTTGTCGCTTGCGGCATGACGAAGGCAGCGCCCTCGCGAGCCAGATATTCGGCGTTGCGCGACTGGTGATCGTCGATCGCGTGGGGCAAAGGCACCAGCAACGACGGCAGCCCGGCAGCCGCCAGTTCACTGACGGTCAACGCACCTGCGCGGCAGACCACCAGATCCGCCCAGCCATAGGCTTGGGCCATGTCTTTGATGAAGGGGGCGACCTGCGCCTCGACACCGGCGGCGCGGTAACGCTCGGCGGTGACTTCATCGTGATGCTTGCCGGCCTGATGAAACACTTCAGGGCGGATATCGGCAGGCACTTGCGCCAGGGCTTCTGGCAGCAATTTATTCAGCGGCTCGGCACCCAGGCTTCCGCCCAGCACCAGCAAACGCGGCCGGCGACCGATCAGCGTCTGACGCGGCGTCTCGAAAAACAACTCGGCGCGCACCGGGTTACCGGTGGTGCGACGCTTGGCCGACGCGGCGAACGTCTGCGGGAACGCTTCACAGACCCGCGCGGCGAATGAAGCCAGGCTGCGATTGGCTGTGCCCGCCACGGCGTTTTGCTCGTGGATGATCAGCGGCACGCCAGCCAGCTTCGCCGCCAGACCGCCAGGGCCTGTCACGTAGCCACCAAAGCCGACGACGCAGACCGGCTTCAATTCACCCACGATCTTGCGCGCCTGCAACAACGCCTTGATCAACATGAACGGCGCCTTGAGCAACGACAGCCGGCCCTTGCCGCGCAAACCGGTGACGTTGATCAGGTGCAGCTTCAAACCTGCGGCGGGCACCAGTTCGTTCTCGATGCCGCGTGGTGTGCCCAGCCAATGCACGGTGTAACCGCGGGCCTGGAACTCACGGGCGCAGGCCAGCGCCGGGAACACGTGTCCGCCGGTGCCGCCCGCCATGATCAAAACGTTACCGGCGGCCATGGGTCGGCTCCTCGGCAAAGTCGCTTTCCTGGAACTCGGCCTCTTCACTGCCCATGTTGTTGCGCGATTCCCACTCGATGCGCAGCAACAGACCCAGGCTGGCGCAGCAGATGATCAACGAACTGCCGCCGTAGCTGAGGAACGGCAGGGTCAGGCCCTTGGTCGGCAGCAAACCGACGTTCACGCCGATGTTGATCAGGAACTGACCAATCCACAGGAAGGCCAGGCCGTACGCGGTGTACGCGGCGAAGAACTGCTTGGCGCGCTCGGCCCACATGCCGATGTACATCGCCCGGATACTGACGAACACGAACAGCGCGACCGTGGCGAGGGAACCCACCACGCCCAGCTCTTCGGCCAGTACCGAGAACACGAAGTCGGTGTGTGCTTCCGGCAGGTAGAACTGCTTCTGCACGCTGTTGCCGAGGCCGACGCCGAACCATTCGCCACGACCGAAGGCGATCAGCGCCTGGGTCAGCTGGTAGCCGGAACCGAATTGATCGGACCACGGGTCGGTGAAGGTAATCAGGCGCGCCATCCGGTAAGGCTGCGCCTGGACCAGAACGAACACTGCCGCAACCGCCAGGGCCACCATTAAACTGAAACGAAACAGACCGACGCCGCCGAGGAACAGCATCGCCGCCGCCGCGCCCATCATCACGACCGTGGCGCCGAAGTCCGGCTCCATCAGCAGCAGGCCAGCCATCGGCAGCAACACAATGAACGGCTTGAAGAAGCCCATCCAGCTTTCGCGCACTTCCTGCTGGCGACGAATCAGGTAACCGGCCAGGAAGATCACCACGAACACTTTGGCGATTTCCGACGGCTGCACGTTGAACATGCCGAAGCCGATCCAGCGCATCGACCCGTTCACCTCACGCCCGATCCCGGGCACGATCACCGCAATCAACAGGCCGAACGCGCCGATCAGCATCAACCAGCCCAGGCGCTGCCAGGTGGCAACCGGCACCATCATGGTCGCGACGCAGGCGATCAGACCGAGCACCAGATAGATCAGGTGACGGGTCATCATGTACAGCGCGTTGCCCGACTGCACTGCAGCCACTTCCGACGACGCGGAAGTGATCATCACCAGGCCCAGGCCCAGCAACGCGAGGCAACCGGCGAGCATCGGGAAATCGACGTCAACACCACGGCCGCTGATGATCGGCGACGGGTACGGCTTGATCACGCCAAAAATCATGACAAGTCCCCCACGGCCCGGGCGAACAGTTGTCCGCGCTCTTCGAAATTCTTGAACATGTCCAGGCTTGCGCAAGCAGGCGACAGCAACACGGCGTCCCCTTCCTGCGCGATATCAGCAGCACGTTGCACGGCTTCTTCCAATGTAGTGACGCGTACCAGAGGCACCGAATCGCCGAAGGTCGCAGCAAGCAAATCCGCATCGCGGCCCAGCAGAACGACGGCGCGACAATGGGCGGCAACCGGGGCTTTCAGCGGGGTGAAATCCGCGCCCTTGCCATCGCCGCCGGCAATCAGCACCAGCTTGCCGTCGATGTCGGCACCAAGACCTTCAATCGCTGCCAGCGCGGCGCCGACGTTGGTCGCTTTAGAGTCGTCGTAGTAATTCACGCCGTTGAGCTCACGCAGCCATTGGCAGCGATGAACCAGACCGGCAAATGTCTTGAGGCTGGCAAGCATGGCGTCAAACGGCAGACCCACCGCATGACCCAGCGCCAGCGCAGCCAGGGCGTTGGCCTGATTGTGGCCGCCGCGGATTTTCAGCTCCCGGACCGGCATCAGGTTGTCGAACTGGAAGGCCAGATGCTTCTCGCCGTTCTCTTCGCGCACGCCGAAGCCGTTTCTGTCGGGCTTGTTCAAACCGAAGGTCCAGCACGGCACGCCTTCGCCGATCAAAGGGCGGCTCAACGCGTCCTGACGATTGACCACCACCTGCCGCGCGCCACGGAAGATCCGGTGCTTGGCCAGGTGATAGGCCGGCAGGCCGCTGTAACGGTCCATGTGGTCTTCACTGATATTGAGCACGGTCGCCACTTCAGCGCCGAGCTGATCGGTGGTTTCCAGCTGGAAGCTCGAGAGCTCCATCACATACAGCTCAACGTCGTCGCTGAGCAGATCCAGCGCCGGCGTGCCAAGGTTGCCGCCCACCGCGACCCGCTTGCCCGCTGCCGCCGCCATCTCGCCCACCAGCGTGGTGACCGTGCTTTTTGCGTTCGAGCCGCTGATGGCCACGATGGGCGCTTTGGCATTGCGAGCGAACAGCTCGATGTCGCCGGACAGCTTAACGCCGCGCATCGCAGCCTGCTGCAGGGCCGGGGTCGCCAGCGCCAGACCGGGGCTGACGTACAGCTCATCGGCGCGGCACAGAAACTCAACGTCCAGTTCACCACAGCGCACTTCGACCTGCGGGTAGTCACGGCGCAATGTCGCGAGTTCTGGCGGATGCTCCCGCGTATCGGCGACAGCAAACGACACACCCCGGTTCGCCAGGAAGCGAACCAGGGACATGCCGCTCTTGCCGAGGCCGACAACGATGCGGAAGTGGTCAGAAGCGATCAGTGACACTCGTTCTACCTCAGTTTCAACGTGGCAAGGCCGACCAACACCAGAATCACGGTGATGATCCAGAAACGGACGATCACGCGCGGCTCGGGCCAGCCCTTGAGTTCAAAGTGGTGATGGATGGGCGCCATGCGGAAAACGCGGCGGCCGGTTAACTTAAAGGATGCGACCTGAATGACGACTGACAGGGTTTCCATTACGAAGACGCCGCCCATAATGAACAGGACGATTTCCTGACGGACGATCACCGCAATGGTGCCCAATGCCGCGCCCAGTGCCAGTGCACCGACATCGCCCATGAAGACCTGAGCCGGGTAGGTGTTGAACCAGAGGAATCCCAGACCTGCCCCGATCAACGCGCCACAGAACACGATCAATTCGCCCGCGCCCGGCACGTAAGGGATCAGCAGGTATTCCGCGAATTTCACGTTACCCGACAGGTAGCAGAAGATCCCCAGCGCGCCGCCGACCATCACGGTGGGCATGATCGCCAGACCGTCCAGGCCGTCCGTGAGGTTCACTGCGTTGCTGGAGCCGACGATCACGAAGTAGGTCAGCACGACGAAGCCAATGCCCAGCGGGATACTGAAGTCTTTGAGCATCGGGATCAGCAGCGTGGTTTCCACCGGCGATTGCGCAGTCATATAAAGGAAGATCGCTGCGCCCAGGCCGAACACCGATTGCCAGAAGTATTTCCAGCGGCTCGGCAGCCCGCGGGAGTTCTTCTCGATCACCTTGCGGTAGTCGTCGACCCAACCGATGGCGCCGAACAGCAGCGTGACAATCAGCACGACCCACACGTAACGGTTGCTCAGATCGGCCCACAACAAAGTGGCGATGCCGATTGCAGACAGAATCAGCGCGCCACCCATGGTCGGCGTGCCGGACTTGGAGAGGTGCGATTGGGGTCCGTCGTTGCGCACGGATTGGCCGATCTGCCTGCTCTGCAAGGCGCGGATCATCCAGGGGCCCAGGCACAGGGAAAGTGACAGTGCAGTGAGCACGCCAAGGATCCCGCGCAGGGTCAGGTACTGAAAGACCGCGAAGCCTTTGTAGAACTGTTGCAGATACTCGGCCAGCAGCAGCAGCATTAATGTTTCTCCAGGCGTGTTCCGCATAAAGCCGCTACGACGTTTTCCATCGCAGCGCTGCGTGAACCTTTAATCAAAATGGTGGTGTTTTTATCGTGCTCGGCGCCGAGCGCTTCGATCAGCTCGGCCTGAGTTTCAAAATGGCGGGCATCCTGCCCGAAAGCCTTGACCGCATGGGCCATCAACGGACCGACGGCATACAGCGCGTCGACTTTGCCGACCGCGTATTCGCCGACATCGCGATGGCCCTGCTCCGCCCAGGCGCCCAGCTCGCCGATATCGCCCAGCACCAGAACCTTGCGGCCCGGGAAACCGGTGAGGATATCGGTTGCGGCCGCCACGGACGTGGGGTTGGCGTTGTAAGTGTCATCAATGACGCGCATGCCGTTCGGCGCCAGTTGCGCGACGGTGCGGCCTTTGACCGGCTGTACGTTGTCGAGCCCGGCGACGATGCCCGGCAGCGATACATCCAGCGCGTGGGCAGCAGCAGCAGCGGCCAATGCGTTGGCAACGTTGTGCGTGCCCAGCAGATTCAATTGCACCGGTGCGGAGCCGTTCGGGGTGTTCAACGTGAACGCCGGGCAGCCACGCGCATCAATGCCCAGGTCGCTGGCATAGAAGTCGGCATGACTGTTTTTAAGCGCGAAACTCAACACCTTGCGTGCGCCGGCACGGGCCACCCAGATGTCGAACGCCTTGTCGTCGAGGTTCAACACCGCCACGCCGCGAGCGTCCAGGCCTTCGATGATCTCGCCCTTGGCTTCGACGATCTTCTCCGGGCCGCCAAACTCGCCCACGTGGGCAGTGCCGGCATTGGTCAGAACACAAACATGGGGCTTGGCCAGGCTGACCGTGAAAGCGATCTCGCCCACACGGGATGCGCCCAGCTCGATGACGGCAGCGTCGAATTCCGGCGCCAGTTCCAGCAGCGTCAGCGGGACGCCCAATTCGTTGTTCAGGTTGCCGCGCGTCGCCAACACAGGACCGCGCGTGCGCAGGATGCTCGCGAGCATTTCCTTCACGGTGGTCTTGCCGCTGGAACCGGTGATCGCGGCGACCGGCTTGTCCATAAAGGCATTGCGGTTCAGCGCGCCTAGTTGCGCGAGGGCTTTGCGAGTGTCGGTGACGATCAATTGCGGCAACGCACTGCCCGCAACCTCGCGCTCAACCAACGCGGCGACTGCGCCTTTGGCAGCGACTTGATCGAGGTAGTCGTGACCGTCGAAGCGCGGGCCGGTCAGCGCCACGAACAATTGGCCGGGTGTGATCGCGCGGCTGTCGATGCTGACACCGGAAAAACTGCAGTCATGGCCCACACGGCGCGCGTCGAGCGGCACGAGCAGTTCGCTGAACGAAAGCGGCTTAAGCATGTGCGGCCTCCCAGGCGTCGAGCGCGTTGGTGGCTTCTTCCAGATCGGAAAACGGCTGACGCTGTCCGTTCATTTCCTGGTAATCCTCATGGCCCTTGCCGGCCAGCACGATTACATCGGCAGCGGACGCCTGGGCGATGATCTGCGCGATGGCCTGACCGCGCCCGGCAACGAAATCGACTGCGTTAGCCGAGACGAATCCAGCACGGATGTCATCAAAAATACGAGCCGGGTCTTCGCTGCGCGGGTTGTCGTCGGTGACCAGCACTTTGTCGGCCAGACGCTCGACCACTTCGGCCATCAGCGGACGCTTGCCGCGATCACGATCGCCGCCGCAGCCGAACAGGCAGGTCAGTTGACCTTTTGCGTGTGGGCGCAACGCGGCGAGCACTTTTTCCAGGGCGTCAGGGGTGTGGGCGTAATCGACCACCACCAGCGGACGCGAGCCACCGCCCAGACGCTGCATCCGGCCAGCAGGGCCTTCCAGCGTCGGCAGTACTTTCAAAATGTCGTCCAGCGGGTAATCAAGACCCATCAACGCGCCGACCGCAGCCAGCACGTTGCTCAGGTTGAAACGGCCCAGCAGGCTGCTGCGCAAGGCATGACTGCCCTGAGGCGTTACCAAGGTCGCGCGTACGCCATCGTCATCGAAATGCGCATCGCGGCAGAACAGGTAAGCGCTGCTGTCTTCCTGGCTGTAGGTAATCAGACGCGAAGCGTGCGGCGCAGCGGCCAGCTGACGACCAAACCCGTCGTCGAGATTGACCACACGGCAGCGCAGGTCATTCCAGGCAAACAGCTTGGCCTTGGCGGCAGCGTAGGCCTCCATGGTGCCGTGGTAATCGAGATGATCGCGGGACAGATTGGTCATCACCGCCACGTCGAAAGCCAGCGCGGTAACCCGACCCTGATCCAGCCCGTGGGACGAGACTTCCATGGCAACCGCTTTGGCCCCGGCCCTTTTCAGGTCGTACAGGGTCGATTGCACGGAGATCGGATCCGGCGTCGTGTGAATGCCGCTTTTCAGCTCGCTATAGAAGCCGGTGCCCAGCGTGCCGATGATACCGCAGTGCTGCCCGAGCTTGTCCAGCGCCTGGGCCACCAGTTGAGTCACGCTGGTTTTGCCGTTGGTGCCGGTCACGCCGATCAGGTTCAGGTTGCGGCTCGGGTCGCCATAAAAGCGCCCGGCGAGGTCGGACAGCTGTGCTGCCAGGCCCTTGACCGGCATCATCGGGATGTCGGTGATCGGCAGCACCTTGGCGCCTTCGGCTTCATAGGCGATGGCCGCCGCGCCGTGTGCAATGGCGTCGGTGATGTGCTCACGGCCGTCGACCTTGAGGCCCGGAATCGCCAGAAACAGATCACCCGGACGCACCTTGCGGCTGTCCAGGGTCAGTTCGCGAATCAACAGATCGCGGTTGCACTGCGCAAACAGTTTGCTCAAATTCAAAGACATCAGCCACGCCCTCCCTTGACTGGGGCGGCGGCGGGCACAGCGTTGGCTTGCTGTTCAGGCGGAACCGGCGCGAGGTTGTCCGGGCGCACGTTCATCAAACGCAGCGTGCCCGACATGACCTTGCTGAAGACTGGAGCGGAAACCAGACCACCGAAGTAACCGCCCTTGCTCGGCTCATCGATGACCACAACGATCGCGTAACGCGGGTTGCTCATCGGGCCGAAACCGGCGAACAGCGAACGGTAGGAGTTTTCGGCGTAGCCCTTGGTGCCCACGGAGGTTTTCCGCGCAGTACCGGACTTGCCCGCCACGTGATACGACGGAACCCGCGCACGGTAAACGCCGCGCGGGTCTTCGATCACTTGCTGCAACATGCCCTGCACGGTCTTGGCCGTTGCTTCCGGAATAGCCTGCACCGATTCGGCGGGCGTGTCGGTCTTCAGAATGGTCAGCGGGACGATCTTGCCGTTGTTGGCCAGTGCCGCGTAAGCGTGCACCAGCTGCAGCGCCGTCACCGACAGACCGTAGCCGTAGGACAGCGTTGCGGTTTCAGCCTTGCGCCACTCGCGATAGTTCGGCAGGTTGCCGACGCGCTCGCCCGGGAAGCCGAGGCCGGTGTATTGGCCCAGGCCTACGCGCTGCATGGCGTGGAAAATCGCTTCGCCACCCACGTCGAACGCCACTTTACTCATGCCGACGTTACTGGAGTTGATCAGGATGCCGGTCAGGTCGAGGATCGGGCCTTCGGTTTTGGTCACGTCACGGATGGTGTATTTGCCGATCTGCAACGTGCCCGGGTACACCTCGACCTTGTCGCTCGGTTTCCAGCGACCGCTTTCCAGCGCGGCGGTCATGGAGATCGGCTTCATGGTCGAACCCGGCTCGAACACGTCGATGATCGCGCGGTTGCGCATCGCAGCCGGCACCATGGTGCGACGGTTGTTCGGGTTGTAGGTCGGCTGGTTGACCATCGCCAGCACTTCGCCGGTTTTCACGTCCATGATCACCAGGCTGCCGGCCTTGGCGTCGTTTTCCTGGATGGCGTTGCGCAGCTCGCGGGTTGCCAGGTATTGCAGGCGAAGGTCAATAGACAAAGCCAAGGTCTTGCCGGCCTTGGCGTTTTTCTTCACTTGCAGGTCTTTGATCATCCTGCCGCGCCGGTCCTTGATAACCTGCCGCTTGCCGGGGACACCGGCGAGCCAGTCTTCGTACGCCAGTTCCACGCCTTCACGGCCGTGATCATCGAGGTCGGTAAAGCCGACCATGTGAGCGGTGACATCGCCCGCAGGGTAGAAACGTCGAAATTCTTCCTTGCCGTACACACCCGGGACTTTCAAATCGAGTACCGACTGACCCTGTTCCGGGGTCAGGCCACGGACCAGATAGATGAATTCTTTGCTTGCCTGCTCATTGAGGCGATCCGTCAGCGCCTTGGGATCCTGCCCCAGAGCCTGCGCAAGCTGGACCCACTTGGTCTTGTCGGCCTGCATTTCGGACGGGTTCGCCCAAATGGTGGTGACCGGCGTACTGACGGCAAGGGGCTCACCGTTGCGGTCGGTGATCAGACCACGGTGGGCAGGAATCGAAACGGTACGCAAGCTGCGCGCATCGCCCTGTTCGATCAGGAAACGATGGTCGATTACTTGCAGGTCGACGATGCGGTAGCAGATCGCGATGACCATGACCGACAGCAGGCCGACTACGACACGGAACCGCCACGGGTAGAGCGCCCCTTCGAGTTTCATCATGGCGACACCATCCGGATGTCGGCGGCGTTCGGGATGCGCATTTTCAGCTGTTCGGTGGCCAGGGCTTCGATACGGCTGTGGGCAGTCCAGGTGCTTTGCTCAAGAATCAGACGGCCCCACTCGGCCTGCGCCTTGTCGCGCACGCTGAGTTCCCCGTAAAGGGAGTTGAGCAGCTGGCGGTTCCAGTGCGCGCTGTAGGCCACACCGATCGCCGAAACCAGCACGGCAACGTACAGCAGCAGCATAAAGAAGCTGCCGCCCGGCAGAGGTTTGAAGAACCCGCGGCTCATCGGAGTTTCTCCGCGACGCGCATGACGGCGCTGCGCGAACGCGGATTGGCGCGGGTTTCGTCATCAGACGCGAATTGCGCCTTGCCGATCAGCTTGACAAGCGGCTCGAAAGCCTGATGACGGATCGGCAGGTTGCGCGGCAGGTTGTCGGCTTCGCCCTTGACCAGCTTGCGCATGAACAATTTGACGATGCGGTCTTCTAGCGAATGGAAGCTGATGACCACCAGACGCCCGCCGACTTCGAGGGCTTCCAGTGCAGCCTCAAGGCCTGCTTCCAGATCACCCAGTTCGTTGTTGACGTGAATGCGCAGGCCCTGGAAGGCGCGGGTCGCAGGGTTCTTGCCCTTCTCCCACGCCGGGTTGGCGACTTTCAGCACTTCGGCCAGATCGCCGGTGCGCTCGAACGGTTGAGTCTCACGGCGGGCCACGACGGCACCGGCCATACGGCGGGAAAAACGCTCTTCGCCGTATTCTTTAAAAACGCGGGCGATTTCTTCGGCCGGTGCGGTGTTGACGAACTCGGCTGCGCTGACGCCGCGGGACGGGTCCATGCGCATGTCCAGAGGGCCATCGTTCATGAAACTGAAGCCGCGCTCGGGGTCGTCCAGTTGGGGCGACGAAACACCGAGATCAAGCAGGATGCCGCTGACCTTGCCTGCCAGACCGCGCTCTTGGGCTTCGGCGCCGAGTTCAGCAAAGCTGCGCTGCACAATGACAAAGCGGCCGTCTTCGGCCGCCAGCGTTTGCCCGGTGGCAATCGCTTGGGGGTCTTTATCGAATCCGAGAAGCCGACCCTCCGGCCCCAGGTTCTGCAATATAAGGCGGCTATGTCCGCCACGCCCAAAGGTGCCATCCAGATAGCAGCCATCGGCGCGCACCGCGAGAGCCTCGACGGCTTCTTCGAGCAGTACGGTGATGTGGGTAAAGCCGCTATTCGTAGTCACAGGATCAAATCACGCAGTTCATCGGGCATCGCACCCGGTTTTTGAATGGCCGCAAGGTCCGCATCAGCAAGTGCGTTCCAGGCGTCCTCATCCCACAGTTGAAACTTGTTGAGCTGGCCTACCAGCATCACTCGCTTATCGAGCTTGGCGTATTCACGCAAACGTGGCGGCACCAGGAAACGCCCACTGCCGTCCAGCTCCAGATCCACCGCATTACCGATCAACAGCCGCTGCAGACGACGGTTTTCTTCACGGAATGTGGCGAGCTCGCGCAGCTTGGCCTCAATCAGCTCCCACTCGGGAAGCGGATAGATGCACAAGCACGGGTCGACGGTATCAATGGTGACGATCATCTGGCCGGCGCTACGCGAATCCAACTCGTCACGGTACCGGCTCGGCATAGCGAGACGGCCCTTTGCGTCGAGATTGATTGCGTTTGCACCACGGAACACAGGCGCGATCTCCAAATATTATCTTTTTGCGGTCAAAAAACCCACTTCACGCCACTTTCCGCCACTTGCGCACACTATAGGAATGCGCCCACCACACCGTCAAGGCGACTTCACGAGGAAAACCCTTATAGGACGGATATTTAGGAGCACTTACGAAGGAGATGTGGCGGATTTCGGATCGGTCCTACGGATATTTCCTAGGACGAACAAACGGATGGCGTTCGAAGTTAAAGTGATTTGTAAGGTTTAAGATTTTTTTGGTATTACCAGAGGGGATAAATCGTACAAACGAGGGGGAGAAAAGGAGGTGGAGAGTCGATCTGTAAGCCGGGTTCTGTCGAGGACAGTCATTCCTCTACGATGGCCGTCACCGGACATCTTTAGCAACCTACCCGGTTCCAGCGCGGGCCACGCCTTGGAACCCTATTTGGTCTTGCTCCGAGTGGGGTTTACCTAGCCACGAACTGTTGCCAGACGTGCGGTGCGCTCTTACCGCACCTTTTCACCCTTACCGGCACCGAAGTGCTTAGGCGGTTATTTTCTGTGGCACTTTCCGTAGGCTCACGCCCCCCAGGCGTTACCTGGCACTCCGCCCTATGGAGCCCGGACTTTCCTCCCCCCTTCATTGCAGAACAATGAAAGGCAGCGACTGTCCAATCGACTCTCCGCCGCCAAGGTTAATGGGACGACGGCTCAAGAACAAGCTTTAATCGGGTTTCCGGCCATTTGCCACGCTGCCCGCGACATCCCGTCACACGCCTTTCTGTTTATCCAGCGCCACCTGATAAAGCAGGTTCTTGCGTACGCCGGTGATTTCCGCAGCCAGTGCGGCGGCACGCTTGAGGGGCATTTCCTCCAGCAGCAGATCGAGCACCCGCCGCGCTTCGGCGCCAATCACATCCTCGCCTTCGGGCTCGCTCCAGCCCGCCACGAGCACCACGCACTCGCCGCGCTGCTGATTACTGTCGCCCTCAACGAAGGCGCGCAGCTCGGAGAGCGGTAGCCCCTTGAGGGTTTCGAACGTTTTCGTCAACTCGCGTCCGAGCAACGCGGGACGGTCCGGGCCGAAGATCTCTTCCATGTCCTGAAGGCATTCGAGAATGCGATGGGGCGCTTCATAGAAGATAAGCGTGCGCGGTTCTTCTTTGACGAGTTCGAGCCGCGCCTTTCGGCCCACCGACTTGGCCGGCAAGAAGCCTTCGAAGATAAAGCGGTCTGACGGCAACCCCGCCGCCGAGAGCGCCGCGATCAAGGCGCAGGCGCCCGGGACCGGGATGACTTGAATACCTGCTGCCCGGGCCTGACGCACCAGATGGTAGCCAGGGTCGGAAATGAGCGGCGTGCCGGCATCGGAGATCAGCGCAACGTTATCGCCGGCCAGCAGGCGCGTGATGAAACGGCTGCCCTCCTCGCGCTCATTGTGCTCATGACAGGCAGCCAACGGCGTCGGAATGCCAAAGTGCTGCATCAGCCGTAACGAGTGGCGGGTATCCTCGGCGGCAATCAGCGAAACATCGCGCAGCACCTTCAAGGCACGGGCGCTGATGTCATCCAGGTTGCCGATCGGCGTGGCCACCACATAAAGCGAGCCTGTAGTGGAATTCGAAGCACCCGGAGCAGTCAAAGCGCACACCTCATGTTGTGTAAAAGCCTGCATTGTACAGGCTGCGGCCGACAAAACAGGATGTCGCACCCCGTGAGTCCAGAAAAGCAGCTCGAACGCCAGCAACAGGGCAGCGACTGCGCGACAGTCCGACTCAGGTCAACCGACGCGCCTGGAGACGATCAATATCGCCGCTTTAACGCCTTCAACGTCGCGCCCCGGCCAGTGCTTGGGTACACTTCCACGCTAATTTGCTCGAGTATCAGGAACAAACACATGATCGCTTGCCTGCGGCTGTTCTCTGCCCTCTGCCTGGCTGCCCTCTTGGCTGCCTGTGCCGGTTCGCCCTCCTCCAGCCTTGGCGAATTGCCACGCTCCCCCGATGCCAGCATCGAACAACTGCTCGAACAGGCGGCTGCGGCGAAGTCGCCTGATCAGGCAGCGTTGCTGAAACTGACGGCGGCCGACCTGGCAGCGCGCCAGAACAACCCGAGCCGCGCGGCGAGCATCCTTGAGCAGGTGCAGATGGACCAGCTCAAGACTGACAAACAGATCTACGCCAACACCCTGTCCGCCGAACTGGCATTGGGTCGCAGCCAGCCGAAAGCCGCGCTGACCGCTCTCAACCATCCAAGCATGCAGCATCTGGGCGAAATGCCGGTTGACCTGCAAACCCGCGCTCACACCGTTCGCGCCCGGGCGTTTGAGGCAGACGGCCAGACCCTCGCAGCCGCGAGCGAGCGCGTGTTCATGGGCCCGTTGCTGCAAGGCGACGCCCTGAACGCCAACAACGACGCTATCTGGACGCTGGTTGCCGCGCTGCCACCCGAGCAGCAGCAAAGCTCGGCCAACGATGACATGGGCGGCTGGCTGAGCTTGGCCCGCGCGGTCAAGGGCGCCGGCACGCTGGAACAGCAGCAGGCGGCCATCGACAACTGGAAAGCGCAGAACCCGCAGCACCCGGCGACACGTCAGCTGCCGACTGCCCTCGCGCAGTTGCGTGACCTGAAGAGCCAGCCGTTGACCAAGATCGCGTTGCTGCTGCCGCAGGACGGTCCTCTCGCCTCGGTCTCCCGCGCTCTGCGTGACGGCTTCATGGCGGCGAACTATCAAGCTCAGCAGGCCGGCGAGAAGCCACCTGCGATCGAAGTGTTCGACAGTTCCCGCGTGACCTCGATGGACGCCTTTTATGCGCAAGCCAAGGCGGCCGGCGTGCAACTGGTGGTCGGTCCGTTGGAGAAGCCGCTGGTTAAACAGCTGAGCGCTCGCCCTCAATTGCCGATTACCACGCTGGCGCTGAATTACAGTGATTCCGGCACTCAAGGCCCTGCCGAGCTGTTCCAGTTTGGGCTCGCCGCTGAAGACGAAGCCCGGGAAGTGGCGCGTCGTGCCTGGGCCGATGGCAAGCGCAGTGCGGTTGCCATGGTGCCGAAGGGCGAATGGGGTGATCGCGTGCTCGAGGCCTTCCGTCAAAGCTGGCAGGCCAAAGGTGGCACCTTGCTGGGTGCTGAGCGCATCGATCAGCCGGTCGCACTCGCTCAACAGGTCGCCGATCTGTTCCAACTGCGCAACAGCGAAGGCCGCGCCCAGCGCGTGCAAAGCGCCACTGGCACGCAGATGGCCGCTCAGCCTTCCCGTCGCCAGGACGTGGACTTCATGTTCCTCGCTGCAACGCCTCAACAGGCTCAGCAGATCAAACCGACCATGGTCTTCCAGTACGCTGGCGATGTTCCGGTCTATGCCACTTCGCACCTGTTCACCAACAGCGGCGACCCGGCGATGTACAACGACCTTAACGGCGTGCGCTTCTGCGAAACCCCGTGGTTGCTGAACGCCAACGACCCGCTGCGCCAGCAAGTGACCGCTCAATGGCCACAAGCCTCCGGCAGCCTTGGCCGTCTCTACGCCATGGGCATCGACGCGTACCGTCTGGCGCCGCGACTGACTCAGCTGAAAACCTTGCCTGAAAGCCGCATCGACGGCCTGTCCGGCAGCCTGGCGATCGGTCAGGGCCAACGCATCGAGCGTCAGCTGCCATGGGCAGAGTTTGTGGATGGCAAGGTTCAGCGCCTGCCGGACACCGCGCCTTGACCTCAGGCACCACCCGTCAAACTGCAGGGCGCGAGGCCGAAGCCTACGCCCTGCGTCACCTGCAACAGCATGGATTGCAGCTGATTACCCGTAACTGGTCATGCAAACGCGGCGAGCTTGATCTGGTCATGCTCGACGGCGATACAGTAGTATTCGTCGAAGTTCGGTATCGTCGCCACGCCGGTTGGGGTGGCGCGCTGGAAAGCGTCGATTTTCGCAAGCAGGAAAAGCTCACACTGGCGGCTCAATCCTTTCTGCAAAGCGAGGTGCGCTGGGCCGATTCACCGTGTCGCTTCGACGTCGTCGCGATCAATGGCGACCCTGGCACATCACCCGCGCTGAACTGGCTGACGAATGCGTTCGATTGCTGAAGATTCAGCACCCCCATGGGATTTGCAGCGTAAGATCAGCCGCTTTCTCTTTGCAGGACCGGCCTTAGCTTTGTAGGACCGGCTTTAGCTTTGTAGGACCGGCTTTAGCCGGGAAGCTTCTGCTGTCGCGCTTTATCCCTTACCAACCAACGAACCACACTGGCTCTTTTGCTCTTTGCTTTGCGGGCTGCACAGTTTTGTGCCGGGACGCCGATGACTTATCGGACGCCGCCCCGACCAGCCGCCCCTATTAAGGTTTTCATAGATGGACATGCAATCCCGAATTCGCCAGCTTTTTCAGGCCAGCATCGACACCAAGCAACAGGCGATGGATGTTGTTGCACCCCACATCGAGCAAGCCAGCCAAGTGATGGTCAACGCCCTGCTCAACGAGGGCAAGATGCTCGCCTGCGGTAATGGCGGTTCGGCTGGCGATGCCCAGCACTTTTCCTCGGAGCTGCTCAACCGGTTCGAACGCGAGCGACCGAGCTTGCCCGCCATCGCACTGACCACCGACACCTCCACCATCACCTCCATCGCCAACGACTACAGCTACAACGAAATTTTCTCCAAACAGATTCGTGCGCTGGGTCAACCGGGCGATGTGCTGCTGGCGATTTCCACCAGCGGCAATTCGGCGAACATTATTCAGGCCATCCAGGCCGCACATGATCGTGAAATGATTGTCGTAGCCTTGACCGGTCGCGATGGCGGCGACGTTGCGTCGTTGCTGTTGCCGGAGGACGTCGAAATCCGCGTCCCGGCAAAAGTCACCGCACGTATTCAGGAAGTCCACCTGCTGGCGATCCACTGCCTTTGCGACTTGATCGACAGCCAACTGTTCGGGAGTGAAGAATGATATCCAAACGTCTTAGCCTGCTGGCCCTGACGCTCTGCCTGGGCATCAGCGGATGCAGCTCGGTGATCAACGCCAGCCGCGAAGCGCCGATCGATGATGATCGCGGTACACGCACCTTCGGCAGCAAGATCGACGACTCACTGATCGAGACCAAGGTCTCGGTCAACATCGCCAAGGCCAGCCCTGATCTGGACAACGCCTCGCACATCGTCGTGACCAGCTTCAACGGCATCGTCCTGCTGGCAGGCCAGACCCCACGCGCCGACCTCAAGCAACTGGCGGAGCAAACCGCCAGCCAGGTGCAGAAGGTCAAGAAGGTCAACAACGAGCTGCAGGTCACCGGTCCGTCCTCGATGCTGGCGCGCAGCAATGACGCCTGGCTGACGAGCAAGATCAAAACCGAGATGCTCACCGACAGCGCCATCCCGGGCTCGCGCATCAAGGTCGTGACTGAAAACGGCATCGTCTACCTGCTGGGCCTGCTGACCCAGGCAGAAGCCACCCGCGCCACCAACCTGGTGCAAGGCGTCGGCGGCGTGCAGAAGATCGTGAAGCTGTTTGAGTACATCGACTGACGGTGTGGCAAGAGCCAAACGGCGCACACAAAAAAGGCGATCCCTCGGGATCGCCTTTTTTATTACCGCAGAAACGACTTACTTGACCACTTTCAGACTCGGCCGGCCCGTAGGGCGTGGTGGCTCGTCGTTCGGTGGCGGCATGTCGTCTTCGACGTCCAGACCTTCGTCTTCGTCCACAGCGGGCTCCAGGTCGAAGACCATGCCCTGCCCGTTCTCGCGGGCATAAATGCCCATGATTGCGGCAATCGGCACGTACAGGCTGTGGGGAACGCCACCGAAGCGGCCTTCGAAACTCACCGCGTCGTTGTCCATGTGCAGATGGCGAATGGCGCTCGGTGAAATGTTCAGAACGATCTGCCCGTCATTGGCAAAGCCTTGCGGGACTTGCACCGCCGGGTACTCGGCATTGACGAGTACGTGCGGTGTGCAATCGTTATCCACGATCCACTCATACAAAGCGCGGATCAGATAAGGGCGACTGGAGTTCATCTAACGGCTCCTAAGGCCTTAGCGCATATCGCGTTCGACACCAGACAGACTTGCCTGAAATGCCTCACGCGCAAATTGGCGCTCCATATAATCAAGCAGCGGCTTGGCGGGCCGCGGCAATTCGATACCCAGAATCGGCAGGCGCCAGAGTATGGGCAATAGACAGCAGTCGACCAGACTTTGCTCGTCGCTCAGGAAAAAAGGCTTATCCGCGAACAACGGCGACACGCCGGTCAGACTTTCGCGCAGCTCCTTGCGCGCCTGAACACGTGCGGCTTCTTTGCTGCGCGGGTCCAGAATCAGGTCCACCAGACCGCACCAGTCGCGCTGAATCCGGTGGATCAGCAAGCGGCTGTTGGCACGCGCCACCGGATAGACCGGGAGCAGCGGCGGATGGGGATAACGTTCGTCCAGGTATTCCATTACCACCGTCGACTCGTACAACGCCAGGTCACGATCGACCAGGGTTGGCACGCTGCCGTACGGATTCACCTCGATCAATTTGGGCGGGTGACGGCCCGCGACAACTTCAATGATCTCGGCGCTGACACCTTTCTCGGCGAGCACAATGCGCACGCGATGGGAATAGTGGTCGGCGGGGTCGGAGTAACAGGCCAACCGATTGGTCACGCCCATGGCGGTCCTCCTCGCTTGTAGATATTCAAAAAGCAGAAATACGGATGCGCCGCGAGGGCGCTTTCGGCGACGTCCACGATGATCGGGTGTTCAACGCGGGCGACAAGATAGCTCATTTACTCAAGGTAGATTCTGCAATCTTCAGCCCGCCACTATACCTGCTCTCCCCTCACTACCTGAAACAGCGCAGCGGCAGGTGGCCAAGACACGCGAATCAGACGTCCGCTCAGCGGATGTCTTTCCAGAATTCGCGCTTGAGCAGGTAGGCCAGGATGAACAGCACGGCGAGGTAAAGCAGCACGTAGGCGCCGATACGCTGGTGCTGCAGTTTGTCCGGGTTTGCCGAATAAGCGAGGAAGGTGACGAGGCTCTTCACCTTCTGGTTGAACTGTTCTTCGGTCAGCGTGCCGGTGTTGGGCATGACGATCAGTCGATCGCACGTCTGATGGGTCACCGGGGAGCCAGTCAGCGGATCGAACTGTTTTTTGCCGTCTTCGACACGCTGAATCTGCTGGCAGCCGAGCCTCTGACGCCCCTGAAGGCCTTCCAGCACGTTAGGCATGCCCACGTTGGGGGAAACCTTATTGTTCACGCCCCAAGGCCGTGCCGGGTCCTCATAGAACGAACGCAGGTAGCCATAGAGCCAGTCAGTCCCGCGAACGCGCGCGACGAGAGTCAGATCGGGCGGCGCGGCGCCGAACCAGGTTTTCGCATCCGCTGGCTGCATGCCGATGGTCATGTGATCGCCGATCTTCGCCCCGGCAGGCGCCAGCTTCTCCAGCATCAGCTCGTGGGAGATACCGAGATCGTCAGCAACGCGCTCGTAGCGCTGGAACTTGGCGCTGTGGCAACCCATGCAGTAATCGACGAATGTCCGGGCGCCATCCTGCAGAGCCGCCTTGTCCGAGACATCGATGTCGACGCTTTGCAGGTCCGCGCCGTGCTCATCGGCGAACGACAAGGCCGGCAACAGGGCAATGAGCAAGACAGCGAGCAGCATTTTCATCAGCTCGTCACCCTGTCCGGCACCGGCTTCGTCCGCTCCATTCGGGTGTAGAACGGCATCAAGATGAAGTAGGCGAAATACGTGAAGGTGCAGACCTGCGACAGCAATGCACGATCGGAGCTCGGCGGCAGTACGCCCAACACCCCGAGCGTCACGAAGGACACGCAAAACAGCAACAACCCCAGACGGCTCAGCCAGCCCTTGTAGCGCATCGATTTGACCGGGCTGCGGTCAAGCCACGGCAGCACGAACAGTACGGCGATGGCTGCGCCCATGGCCATGACGCCGAGAAGTTTGTCCGGGATGGCGCGCAAGATCGCGTAGAACGGCGTGAAGTACCAGACCGGCGCAATGTGCTCAGGGGTCTTGAGGGCGTTGGCCTGCTCGAAGTTGGGTTTCTCGAGGAAGTAGCCGCCCATCTCCGGGAAGAAAAACACCACCGAACAGAAGATGAACAGAAACACCACGACGCCGAGCAGATCCTTGACCGTGTAGTACGGGTGAAAAGGAATACCGTCCAGGGGTTTGCCGTTTTCATCCTTGTACTTATTGATGTCGACGCCGTCGGGGTTGTTCGAGCCCACTTCATGCAGCGCCAGAATATGCAGCACCACAAGCCCGACGATCACGATTGGCAAGGCGACCACGTGCAGCGCGAAGAAGCGATTGAGGGTGATGCCCGAGATCAGGTAATCGCCGCGAATCCACTGCGCGAGGTCGTCGCCGATAACGGGAATGGCGCCGAACAGCGAAATGATCACCTGAGCGCCCCAGTACGACATCTGCCCCCAGGGCAGCAGGTAGCCCGTGAACGCCTCCGCCATAAGCGCCAGATAAATCAGCATGCCGAAGATCCACACCAGCTCGCGCGGCTTCTGATACGAGCCGTACAGCAGCCCGCGAAACATGTGCAGGTAGATGACGATAAAGAACGCCGACGCGCCGGTCGAATGCAACAGCCGCAGGATCGAGCCGTATTCGACGTCACGCATGATGGACTCGACCGAGGCAAAGGCTCCCTCAGCCGTGGGCGTGTAACTCATCGTCAGCCAGATGCCCGTGAGGATCTGGTTGACCAGCACCAGCAGCGCCAGCGCACCGAAAATATAGAAGAAATTAAGGTTCTTGGGCGCGTGGTACTTGCTGAGATGATTTTCCCACAGTGAAGTCGCGGGAAGGCGTGCATTGATCCAGCCCATGAACTTGCTCATCACCCTTTCTCCTGATCGACGCCAATGACGATGACTGAGTCCGACTCGTAAGAATGCGGCGGCACGGGCAGATTCAGCGGTGCGGGCTGAGACTTATAGACACGTCCGGCCAGGTCGTACCTGGAGCCGTGGCAGGGGCAGAAATAACCGCCGACCCAATCCTTGCCCAAGTCGGCGGGGGCGACTTCGGGGCGAAACGTAGGCGAGCAGCCGAGATGGGTACAGATGCCGACCAACAGCAGGATTTCAGGTCGAATGGAACGGACCACGGGATCCACGTAAGAAGGCTGAGCAGAATCCTTTGATTCGGGATCGGAGAGCTGGCCGGTAAGCTCGCCCAGACTGGAAAGGATCGCGGGCGTGCGACGGACAATGAACACCGGCTGACCGCGCCATTCAGCGATCATCTGCTGGCCGGGCTCGATCTTGCTGATATTGACTTTCACAGGCGCTCCCGCCGCCCTGGCCTTGGCGCTCGGAAACCATGAGCCCACAAACGGCACTGCGGCGCCGACCGCTCCAGCTGCGCCTACCACAGACGTGGCCGTCACAAGAAAACGACGCCGGCCCGTATTAACGCCGTCATTGCCCATTGCGCCCTCTCCCGTCAGCATCCGAGATCTCCTTGGCCAGGCCCTCGAAATCAATAAAAGACAGCCATAAAAAAACGCCCAGCTTCGTATAGAAACTGAGCGTTCTTTTTGAACGGAAGCGAATTAACGCTTCGAGTACTGCGGACGCTTACGCGCTTTACGCAGACCGACTTTCTTACGTTCAACTTCGCGAGCATCGCGAGTTACGAAGCCTGCTTTGCGCAGAGCGCCGCGCAGGGTTTCGTCGTACTGCATCAGAGCGCGGGTGATACCGTGGCGGATTGCGCCAGCTTGACCACTCACACCACCGCCGATGACAGTGACGTAGATGTCGAATTTCTCGACAGTCTGAGTCAGTTCCAGCGGCTGACGAACTACCATGCGGGCAGTTTCGCGACCGAAGAACGAGTCCAGGGAACGGTTGTTGATGGAGATGTTACCGGTACCCGGACGCAGGAAAACGCGAGCGGTTGCGGTCTTGCGACGGCCAGTGCCGTAATTTTGAGTCGCCGACATAATGAACTATTCCGTTAAAACTTCAGTTCTTGGGGCTGCTGAGCAGTATGAGGGTGTGCAGCGCCCGCATAGACTTTCAGCTTACGATACATGTCGCGACCCAGCGGGTTCTTAGGCAGCATGCCTTTGACCGCGGTCTCGATCACGCGCTCAGGAGCTTTGGCGATCAGCTTTTCAAAGTTGATCGACTTGATCCCGCCCGGGAAACCGGAGTGAGAGTAGTAGATCTTGTCGGTGGTCTTGGCACCGGTCACACGGATCTGCTCGGCATTGATCACGACGATGTAGTCGCCAGTGTCAACGTGCGGCGTGTATTCCGGCTTGTGCTTGCCACGCAGACGGCTCGCGATTTCAGTGGCCAGACGACCCAGGGTCTGACCAGCAGCGTCGACGACGAACCAGTCGCGCTTTACTGTTTCCGGTTTAGCGGTAAAAGTTTTCATTCTTTATAGCCTCAAAGGCCGCCCTGAAAAATAGACGGCGGAGCATACTCATTAGTACGGTCTTTGACAAGTCAAAGGCCGCCGGGCACGAACGCTATAGGGGGCTCGGGTCAGCGCGTTCGATCGCAGCGGTTTCTTTTGGCGCGGGGCATCACTCCAGCGACAAAGAGGAGCGGAATTATGCAGATTGCGAAAAAAATTTCAACCTGCTTTTATGGCTCTTTTAAACAGGAGAGCCAAATGGACTACCGCCAACTGGGCAGAACCGACCTCAATGTCAGCGCAATCTGCCTCGGCACCATGACCTGGGGCGAGCAGAACAGCCAGTCCGAGGCCTTCGCGCAGATCGAACGTGCCAGGGCCGCCGGCATCAATTTCATCGACACCGCCGAGATGTATCCGGTCCCGCCGAAGAAAGAAACCTACGCCAGCACCGAGACCATCCTCGGCAACTGGTTCAAGCAGAGCGGCGACCGTGCCGACTGGATCCTCGCCAGCAAGATCGCCGGTCCCGGCAACGGCATCGATTACATCCGTGACGGTCAGTTGAAATTCAACCGCGATCACATCGTCGCGGCGCTGGATGCCAGCCTCAAACGCCTGCAGACCGATTACCTCGATCTGTACCAGCTGCATTGGCCTGAGCGCAGCACCAACTTCTTCGGCAAACTCGGTTACAACCACAGCGAGGAGCAGTTCACCCCGTTGCTGGAAGTGCTCGAAGCGCTGGACGAGCAGGTCAAGGCCGGCAAGATCCGCCACGTGGGTCTGTCCAACGAAACGCCGTGGGGCACCATGAAGTTTCTCGCTGAGTCAGACGCCCATGGCCTGACGCGCCCCGTGTCCATCCAGAACCCCTACAACCTGCTCAACCGCAGCTTCGAGGTGGGTCTGGCGGAAGTGGCGATTCGCGAGCAATGCGGCCTGCTGGCCTACTCGCCCATGGCGTTCGGCATGTTGTCCGGCAAATACGCCGACGGCGCCCGGCCTGCCACGGGCCGTTTGAGCCTGTACAGCCGCTTCACGCGCTACTTCAATCCGCAATCGGAAGCGGCCTGCGCGCGCTACGTTGCGCTGGCTCGCGAGCACGGTCTTGATCCGGCGCAAATGGCCCTGGCGTTTGTGACCGGGCGCAGCTTCGTCACCAGCAACATCATCGGTGCCACCACGCTGGAACAGCTGGAAAGCAACCTGGCGAGCGCGGAACTGGTGCTGTCGGATGAAGTGCTGGCGGGTATCGAGGCGATTCACAAGGATCAGCCGAATCCTGCGCCTTGATGGGTGATTAATTGTAGGAGCGCGCTTGCCCGCGAATAGCGTTTGATCAGTCACCGACGGTTTGACTGACCTACCGCCATTTCGCGGGCAAGCGCGCTCCTACAGGCCTGTGTCGAGCTTCACAGCGACCGGGCAATGATCTCTTTCATGATTTCATTGGTCCCCGCATAAATCCGCTGCACCCGCGCATCGGCCCACGCCCGGGCGATCGGGTATTCCCACATGAAGCCGTAGCCGCCATGCAGCTGCACGCATTCGTCCAGAACCCTGCATTGCAGGTCGGTGGACCAGTATTTCGCCATGGCCGCCGTTGGCACATCAAGCTTCCCTTCAAGATGCAACTCCAGGCATCGATCAATAAACGTACGACCAATCTGAACTTCGGTGGCGATTTCGGCCAGTTTGAAGCGGGTGTTCTGGAAGTCGATGATCGCCTTGCCAAACGCCTTGCGATCCCGCGTGTAGTCGAGTGTCCACTGCAAGGCGGCTTCGGCGGAGGCAATGGCGCTGATGGCGACCGTCAGACGCTCCTGCGGGAGCTCCTGCATCAAATACGCAAAACCCATCCCGGCCTGACCCAATAGGTTCTCCCTGGGCACTCTCACGTCCTGGAAGAACAATTCCGACGTGTCCTGCGCCTTCATGCCGACCTTCTCCAGTCGCTTGCCCTTCGCAAAACCGGGCGTGCCCGCTTCCACGACAAACAGACTGGTGCCCTTGGCGCCCGCCTTGGGGTCGGTCTTCGCGACGACGATCACCAGATCAGCGAGAAAACCGTTGGTGATGAAGGTCTTCGAACCATTGATGACGTACTCGTCGCCATCCAGCACTGCGGTGGTCTTGACCCCTTGCAGGTCAGAACCCGCGCCCGGCTCGGTCATCGCGATGGCGGTGACCAGCTCCCCCGAGACCAGTTTGGGCAAATACTTGAGCTTCAGCGCCTCGCTCCCGTAATGCAGGATGTACGGCGCGACGATGTCCGAATGCAGGGAAAAGCCGATGCCGGTCAGACCGAGGCGGGAGATTTCCTCGATCACCACCGTGGTGTAGAGAAAATCCGCCCCCATGCCGCCATATTCTTCGGGCAGGTGCGAACACAACATGCCCTGCTCCCCCGCCCGGTTCCACAGCGTACGGTCGATGTGGCCCTGCTTTTCCCACTGGGCATGAAAGGGCGCCGCATGCTGTTCGAAGAACCTACGGACGCTGTTGCGGAAAAGTTCGTGCTCTGAGCTGAAGAGTGTTCTAGCGAGCATGGGTGCACCTGATGCGGAGGATTGTCGGACAAAACCTCAGCAGAGCGTAGGCCCAGCGGGATGACGGCGACACTGGACACATCCGACAAAAAATAAGACGATCACGCCGTTGCTTGACCACTTTCCCATATAAGAACAAAAGACTATGTCTATCCGACCAAACGCGCCGTTGCGGCGTGTCAGCATCCTTGCGATCGATGGCATTTTTGCCTCCACGCTCATGCAAGCCAAAGACTTCTTTCACCTGGCCAGCCTGCGTTACGGCAAGCAGTTGGGACAGGGCTTCAAGCCAGCTTTCGAGACCCGACTGGTCAGCCCGGACGGCAAGGAAGTCCGCAGTTTCAGCGACGTCGTGATCCCTGTAGACGGTGTGCTTGAGCACAGCGACATCATCATCCTTCCCGCCTTTGTCGAAGACTTCGACACCCTGCGTGAGCGCTATCCGCAAATCCTGCCGTGGCTGCGTGAGCAACATGCGCGCGGCGCCGTGCTCTGCGGCGAAGCCAGCGGCGTGTTCTGGCTCGGCGATGCGGGGCTGCTCGATGGCAAGGAGGCGACCACTTACTGGCGCTTCTTCAACGAGTTCGCCGAACGTTTTCCGAAGGTGCTGCTGAATCAGGAAAAGCACCTCACCGACGCCGATAACTTGTACTGCGCAGGCGGCACGATCTCAGCGTGTGATCTTTATATTTACCTGATCGAGCGCTTCTGCGGCGCCCATGTCGCGCAGACCGTCGCCCGCGACATTCTCTATGAAGTGCAGCGCAGCTACGCACCGGGACGGATTGGTTTTGGCGGGCAGAAGCTGCATCAGGACGTGATTATCCTGCAGATTCAACACTGGCTCGAAGAGCACTTCGCCGACAAATTCCGTTTCGAGGATGTGGCCCGCGAGCACGGCATGAGCATCCGCAACTTCATGCGCCGCTTCCAGACCGCAACGGGCGACAAGCCGCTGCATTACCTGCAACGCCTGCGCATCGAAACCGCAAAGGGCTTGCTGTCAGGCTCACGCAAGAGCATCAAGACCATCAGCTACGAAGTGGGCTACGACGACGCCAGCTTCTTCGCGCGGCTGTTCCGTCAACACACCGACCTCTCACCGAACCAGTACCGGCAGCAGTTTCAGCAGGCAGCCTGAAAGCAGCTTCAAGCGGCAAGTTTCAAGCTGCAAGTCGTCCACATGACCTCTTGCAGCTTGTCGCTCGAAGCTTGCAGCTGCTGGCTAGGGCTTATGCGCCCGCGACAGGAATTCGTGGGACTGCATTTCAAGCAACCGGCTGAGCGTGCGCTGGAATTCGAAGTTCAGACGGCCGCCGGTGTACAGGTCTTTCAATTCGACTTCCGCCGAGATGATCAACTTGACGTTGCGGTCGTAGAACTCGTCGACCATGTTGATGAACCGACGCGCGATGTCGTCGGTGGTCACGGTCATCTGCTCGACACCGCTGAGCAGCACCGCATGGAAGATCTTGCCGAGTTCGATGTAGTCGTTCTGGCTACGCGGGCCGTCGCACAGTTCACGGAAGTCGAACCACGCCACGTCGTCGCACGTTCGGATCGCCTTGATCTGCCGATTCTCGATCATCAGCACATCGTTTTCGATGGCCTTGGTGCACTCTGGTGTCAGCGCGCGGAAGCTCTTGCGCAAGCTCTCCTCCGCCGCTTCGTTCAGCGGGAAGTGGAAAAGCTCGGCTTGCTCCAGGTGACGCAGGCGATAGTCGACGCCACTGTCGACGTTGACGATCTCGGTGTTCTGCTTGATCAGCGCAATCGCCGGCAGGAAGCGCGCACGCTGCAGACCGTCCTTGTAGAGACCGTCAGGGACGATGTTCGAGGTCGCGACCAGGGTCACGCCGTTCTTGAACAGCTCTTCCATCAGCGTGCCGAGGATCATCGCGTCGGTAATGTCCGATACGAAGAATTCGTCGAAACAGATCACCCGCGCTTCTTCGGAAAACTGCTTGGCGATAAGCGTCAGCGGGTTCTTCTCACCCTTGAGGTTTTTCATCTCCTCGTGGACGCGCTTCATGAAGCGGTGGAAGTGCGTGCGGGTCTTGTCTTCAAACGGCAGCGCTTCGAAGAAGGTGTCGACCAGATAGGTCTTGCCCCGGCCCACGCCGCCCCAGAAATACAGCCCTTTCACAATCGGGGCTTCTTTCTTGCCGAACAGCTTGCCCAGCAATCCCGGCTTGCGGTCATGGGCGGCGACCAGATCGTCGTAAAGACGCTGCAGATGGCGCACCGCATTCTCTTGCGCGGCGTCGTGGAAAAAGTCCGGACGCTTGAGGTCAGCTTGGTATCGTTCTAGAGGGGTCATAGTCGCTTGCAAGGGAGCAAAAACGGGCCGTCACTGTAGCGATGGCCCATTGGAATGGCAATTAATCCTGTTGTGGCGCGAGCGCCAGTTTCAGGCTCTCGATCGCGGCGTCACGGGCGGCGGCATCGGCGAACGCCGGGCTGTCGGCGACACAGGCATCATTCAGCCACAGGGTGAAGGCATCGCCTTCGGTCCGAATGTCCAGCGTACCGCCCTGCTGCAGTTGCTTGGTCACGGCACCGGCCGCTTTCCCGTCTGCGAAGTTACGCGACAGCAGCAGTTGCTCACCGTCGGCCGCCAGCAGCCGGAAGCGGAAGCTGCCGTCGTCTTCACGGAAACTGACGAAGCGCGCGCCTTTGCTGGTCTTCTTCTTGGTCGCCGTGACGGTTTGCGCGGCGGTACGGAATGAACGCAGGCCGACCGCTTCGCGCAGCTCGCCCAGAAACGGCGTGGCCACACGACGGGCCTTCTCGGCGCCTGCTTGCAGGATGTCTTCCAGATCGGCTGGTCGCTCGATCAGCCGATGGTAATTCTCGCGTGCTTCGCCCAACTCGGCGTCCAGCAACTGGAACAGGCGCTGCTTGGCATCGCCCCAACCCAAGCCCTGCAACAGGTCGGCGCGGAACTCGTCGCCTTGCTGTTTGCTGGCGAATGCCTGGTACAGCGTGAACAGGTGCGACGTTTCCGGATCCTTGGCTTCGCCCGGCAGGCGCGAGTCAGTAACGATGCGCGAAATCGCCTCTTTCATGTCCTTGGCGCTGCTGAACAGCGGGACTGTGTTGTCGTAGCTTTTCGACATCTTGCGGCCGTCCAGGCCAGGCAAGGTCGCGACGCTTTCTTCGATCAGCGCTTCCGGCATCACGAAGAACTCTTTGCCGTTGCCGAACAGGTGATTGAAGCGCTGACCGATGTCGCGCGCCATTTCGACGTGCTGGATCTGATCGCGACCGACAGGCACTTGATGGGCGTTGAACATCAGGATGTCGGCGGCCATCAGCACCGGATAGCTGAACAGCCCCATGGTGATACCGGCGTCCGGGTCTTCGCCGGCTTCGACATTCTTGTCCACCGAGGCCTTGTAGGCGTGGGCGCGATTGAGCAGACCCTTGCCGGCCACGCAGGTGAGCAGCCAGGTCAGTTCGGGGATTTCCGGAATGTCGGACTGGCGATAGAACGTCACGCGCTCGACGTCCAGCCCTGCCGCGAGCCAGGTCGCAGCGATTTCCAGACGCGAGCGCTGAATGCGCAGCGGGTCATCGCATTTGATCAGCGCGTGGTAGTCAGCCAGAAAGTAGAATGAGTCGGCGTCGCTCTGGCGGCTGGCAACGATAGCCGGGCGGATGGCGCCGGCGTAGTTGCCCAGGTGCGGCGTGCCGGTGGTGGTGATACCGGTCAGGATACGAGTGGTCATGGCTAGTCGCTTATTTTGGTGCTGCGATCAATTCGAAAGGCGCGGCAGGATCAGATCCTTGAGATCGGTCAGCTTGCCGTGAAAAAAGTGCCCGCATTCTGCCACTTTCAGCAGCTCATGGGGGCGCGGGAGTTTGTCAGACCAGTCGTATACGAGTTGTGGGTCAACGACTTCGTCAGTGTCGGGCTGAATGATCGTCAAAGCGCCCTTCTGAGCCAGGGCATCCACACTGGCGATGCGCATGACGGCGGGTGCGATCATGAACAGATGCTTCAGGGTTTCGCCTTCAGCCTCAAGACGCCCGCCCAGGGTCGCCGCCACGAAACCGCCGAAGGAAAATCCGAACAAGGTCATGGGCAGGTCGGGATGCTTGTCGCGCAGCCAACTCGCCGCTGCCTGTGCGTCGTCGACCTCGCCCTCGCCCATGTCAGAGCTGCCAGCGCTGGTGCCAACGCCACGATAATTGAAGCGCAGGGTGATCAGACCGGCATCGCGCGCGGTGCGCTGCAGGGTCGAGATCACTTTATTGAGCATGGTGCCGCCCTGAACCGGGTTAGGATGGCATATCAGCGCGATGCCTTTGGCCTCGTCCAGATCGAGGTACAACGCTTCGAGTGGGCCCACCGGGCCGTAGATGAATACAGGGGTCTCACGCATGAGCAAGAATGAACTCCGTGACCTTCAATTGGGTCGACTCGTCTAGCTGATTGTCTGTGGCTGGCAGGCTGGCGACACGTCGCCGCTATACAGCGCAGGTTCGAGCCGTTAACGTAAAGCAAAGCCGTTTATAGAGGAAGGACTCGTGGATTACTCGCTCTTAGTTTGGTTGCTGCCGACCATCGCCCTGGTGGTTGGTGTGATCATCGGTTTCTTCGTGGCGCGCGCGCTGCCCAATGCCGTGCCTAACGGAACTCAGCGCCAGCTGGATGACGTTCAGGAGCGTTTCGACACTTATCAGAATGAGGTGATCACTCACTTCAACAGCACGGCCAATCTGGTGCAGAAGCTGTCGCAAAGCTACCACGATGTTCAGGAGCATCTGGCCGAAGGCGCCAATCGCCTGGCCACCGACGACATCACCCGTCAACGCCTGCTGGCCGCGCTGCACCCGGACGCGCTCCATCCGCCACGCGATCGCCTGACGCCACCACGCACCGCCGCTGAACCGCCGAAGGACTACGCGCCCAAATCGGGTGACTCCCCCGGCATGCTGGATGAACATTACGGCTTGAAGAAGTAAGCGCTCACGCTTCACCAAAAGCCCGCCCCTGAGGTGATCAGGGGCGGGCTTTTTTGTGGGCGTTCGGCTCATGGGAATCCGGTATGTACGAGCTCCACGCCAGCCATGTCATCCCGATACGACGACGGATCAATGTAGGAGCGCGCTTGCCCACGAAGACGGTGTGTCAGTCGGCATGGATGTTTCTGACACGACGCCTTCGCGGGCAAGCGCGCTCCTACACTCCAATTGCGCCAGGCACCCCATCTGCGACCGGCCCAAATCCGAGCCGGCTTGCTGGCGAACCGGTTTTTTCATCCAAAATGGTGGTCCAAATGGCCGGACAACAAAAAACCCGCCATCACGGGCGGGTTTCTTGTAAGACAAAAAGCGTTTAGATCACGCCACGGGTCCGCAGCAGATCCAGCACTTGCTTAACGCTTTCTTCGACATTCAACGACTGCGTGTCGATGACCAGGTCGGCATCCAGCGGGACGTCATACGGGAAGGATTCACCCGGGATGTTGTCCTTGCCGGCGGCGTAGAGCCCCTGAGGGTCACGCTCGCGGCAGACTTGCGGCGACGCTTGAACGTACACGGTGATCAGTCGATCATCGCCGATCAGGGCCTTGGCATTCTGCCGACCGCCCGCGTCCGGCGCGACGAATGCCGCCAGGGTCAACAGGCCCGCCTCGTTGAACTGACGCGCAACGTGGGCGGCACGACGCCAGTTCTCGGTGCGACCAGCGCGATCCTGCGGCAAGCCTTTGTTGAGGTCGCGGCGCAGGTTCTGGCCGTCGAGCACGAACACCCCACGGCCCATGTCGAAAAGCTTGCGCTCCACGGCATACGCCAGCGTGCTCTTGCCCGCACCCGACAAACCGCTGAACAGCACGGTCGCCGGTTTCTGGCCGAAACGCTGAGCGCGTTCTTCAACAGAAACGTGGGCCAGCGCGCCGTGATGGCTTCCGCTACCCGCGGCCACCGGCTTGGCGATGATCATGCCCGCCGCCACGGTGCCGTTGGTCAAACGGTCGATGACGATGAACGCGCCCGTGGTGCGGTTGCTGTCGTAGCCGTCGAGGGCAATCGGCGCGTCCAGAGCGATTTTCACGCGGCCGATTTCATTCAGCTGCAGCGAACTGGCCGGGCCTTCTTCCATTGTGTTGACGTCAACACGATGGGTGATGCTGGCAATGGAGCCCGGCACGTAGGACGTGGCGCGTTTGATGTCGTATTTCTTGCCGGGAAGCATCGGCTCTTCGGCCATCCACACCAGCATGGCGTCGAACGCGTCGGCCACTTGCGGGACGTTGTCGGCATGCACCAACAGGTCGCCACGGGAAATGTCGATCTCGTCTTCCATGGTCAGCGTCACGGCCTGACCCGGGCCCGCGTGCTCCAGCTCACCTTCGAAGGTGACGATGGATTTCACACGGCTGCTCTTGCCGGAAGGCAGCACAACAACTTCGTCGCCCTTGTGCACGATGCCGCTCGCCAGGGTGCCGGCGAAACCGCGGAAGTTCAGGTTCGGACGGTTGACGTACTGCACCGGAAAACGCAGGTCGGTGAAATTGCGGTCGTTGGCGATCTCGACGGTTTCGAGAATCTCCATCAGCGACTTGCCGGTGTACCAAGGCGAACGCTCGCTCCGGTTGACCACGTTGTCGCCCTTGAGGGCCGACATCGGCACGAATTCCATGGTGGTCGGCTTCAGCGCAATGCGGTCGGCGAACGCCAGGTAATCGGCCTTGATCTGCTCGAAGATGTTCTCGTCAAAGCCATTGAGGTCCATCTTGTTGATGGCGACCACGATGTGCTTGATGCCCAGCAACGAGGCGATGTAGCTGTGGCGTTTGGTCTGGGTCTGCACGCCGTAGCGGGCGTCGACCAGAATGATCGCCAGGTCACAGGTGGACGCACCGGTGGCCATGTTGCGGGTGTACTGCTCATGGCCGGGGGTGTCGGCGATGATGAATTTGCGCTTGGACGTCGAAAAATAGCGGTACGCGACATCGATGGTGATGCCCTGCTCCCGCTCGGCCTGCAGGCCATCGACCAGCAACGCCAGATCGACTTCGTCGCCCGTGGTACCGGATTTTTTCGAATCACGGGTGATGGCTTCCAGGTGATCTTCGTAGATCATCTTGGAATCGTGCAGCAGACGCCCGATCAACGTGCTCTTGCCGTCGTCGACGTTGCCACAGGTCAGGAAACGCAGCATTTCCTTGCGTTCGTGCTGGCCCAGATAGGCGAGGATGTCCTCGCTGATCAATTCAGATTGATGGCTCATTGGGTTCAAGCTCCAAGCTGTAAGCTTCAAGCGGCAAGCTCGTCGGCATACAGCTAGTCAAAATTCTTCCGGTTCAAGTGAGCTTCAGCGTTTCGGCTTGAAGCTTCCAACTTGCTGCTTGCCGCTAGAAGTAGCCTTGGCGTTTCTTTTCTTCCATCGAGCCTGCGCCATCGTGGTCGATGACCCGGCCCTGGCGCTCGGAAGTTCGCGTCAGGAGCATTTCCTGAATGATGTCGGTGAGGCTGGTGGCCTCGGACTCGACAGCGCCCGTCAACGGGTAGTCGCCCAGTGTGCGGAAGCGGACCTTCTTCTTGACGATGCGCTGCTTGTCCTCGTCGGACAGGTGATTACGCAGGCGGTCGTCGTCGATCATGATCCAGGTGCCGTTCATCTCGATGACTTCGCGCTCGGCGGCGAAATACAGCGGGACGATCGGAATGCCTTCGAGGTAGATGTACTGCCAGATGTCCAGCTCGGTCCAGTTGGAGAGCGGGAACACGCGGATCGACTCGCCTTTGTTGACGTTGCCGTTGTACACATTCCACAGCTCGGGACGCTGGTTTTTCGGGTCCCAGCGGTGCTTGGTGTCGCGGAAGGAATACACGCGCTCTTTGGCGCGGGATTTCTCTTCGTCACGACGGGCACCGCCGAATGCGGCATCGAAGCCGTGCTTGTCGAGGGCCTGCTTGAGGCCCTGGGTTTTCATGATATCGGTGTGCTTGGAGCTGCCGTGGGTCAGCGGGTTGATACCCTGCGCGACGCCTTCCGGGTTCACGTGCACGATCAGGTCCAGGCCCATTTCCTCGACCATCTTGTCGCGGAAGCTATACATCTCCTGGAATTTCCAGCGGGTGTCGACGTGCATCACCGGGAACGGCAACTTGCCCGGGAAGAAGGCCTTGCGCGCCAGATGCAGCATCACGGCAGAGTCTTTACCGACGGAGTACAGCATCACCGGGTTATCGAACTCGGCAGCGACCTCGCGGATGATGTGGATGCTTTCCGCCTCCAGCTGTTTCAGATGCGTCAGTTTGTCGACCATGGTTACTCACGGGATAACGTACGTGTAGGGAGAGCCTGCGGGCTCTGTCGAGCGAGGCACTTTATCATGGGGCTTGATTCTATTCAGCGGCGGGGATAGATCGAAACGATCTATCCATATAGCTCAGGCTTTGGACGTCCATGCACGTTAAATTGGGTTTGGACAATCGATAAACAGATGTTCCAGGGCAAAGCGCCGCGCCAGATAGTCGCCCAGCGCCTGCACGCCATAACGCTCGGTGGCGTGATGGCCGGCGGCGATGAAGCTGATGCCGTTTTCCCTCGCACTGTGAAACGTCTGCTCGGACGCCTCGCCGCTCAAATACAAGTCCACGCCAGCCAGCACGGCCTGGTCGATATATCCCTGCCCTCCACCGGTACACCAGCCGACCCGGCGAATCATGCCATCGCCTTCGATCAGCAGCGGCTCGCGTCCCAACGCAGTCTGCACACGATGGGCGAAATCCCGTGGGGTCATCGCCTCGCTGAGTGAGCCGACCAGTCCGACGATGCGCGGATTGTCCGGGTCCAGCGGGCCTTCGACGGTGATCTCCAGTTGCTGGGCCAACTGAACGTTATTGCCCACGTCGGCGTGGAGATCGAGGGGCAAGTGATAGGACAGCAGGCTGATGTCGTGCTTGAGCAACGTTTTCAGCCGACGCTGTTTCATGCCGGTGATGCAGGGGTTTTCGCCTTTCCAGAAATACCCGTGATGCACCAACACCAGATCGGCATTGGCCTCCACCGCCGCGTCCAGCAACGCCTGACTCGCCGTAACGCCAGAGACGATCCGGCTGACCTGCGGCCGACCCTCGACCTGCAGGCCGTTGGGGCAATAATCCTGAATCCGCGCGCTACCGAGATAGCGGTCCGCTTCTTCCACCAGGGTGCTCAAGGCAACCGCCATAAAAGTCTCCTAAATATGCAGTTCAGACCGTGTCGGTCCTCGTATAATGCCGGCCATTATGGCGCAGCTAGGCGCTTCCACCTTCAGGACTCCGCTCAATGTTCAAAGCGCTGCGTTTTCTCGGCTGGCCCTTGCTCGCTGGTGTGCTTATCGCTTTATTGATTATCCAGCGCTACCCGGCGTGGGTCGGGCTTCCAAGCCAGGACGTCAATCTGCAGCAAGCGCCGCAGCAGGCCTTCGTGCAACAGGGCCCGGTCTCGTACGCAGACGCCGTCACCAACGCCGCCCCTGCCGTGGCCAATCTGTACACGACCAAAATGGTCAATAACAACAACAAACCGAACCATCCGCTGTTCGACGACCCGCAGTTTCGCCGGTTCTTTGGGGACAATCTGCCTAAACAAAAGCGCATGGAGTCGAGCCTCGGTTCGGCCGTGATCATGAGCCCGGAAGGCTACCTGCTGACCAACAACCACGTGACCTCTGGCGCTGACCAGATTGTCGTCGCCCTGAAAGACGGTCGCGAGACCATTGCCAAAGTGGTCGGCAGCGACCCGGAGACCGATCTTGCGGTCCTGAAGATTGATCTGAAAAACCTGCCTTCCATTACCCTGGGCCGTTCCGATGCTATCCGCATTGGCGACGTTGCCCTGGCCATCGGTAACCCGTTCGGCGTCGGCCAGACCGTGACCATGGGCATCATCAGTGCCACCGGTCGTAACCAACTGGGCCTCAACACCTACGAAGACTTCATTCAGACCGACGCGGCGATCAACCCCGGCAACTCGGGTGGCGCACTGGTGGACGCCAACGGCAACCTGACCGGTATCAACACAGCGATCTTCTCCAAATCCGGTGGCTCCCAAGGTATTGGTTTCGCCATCCCGACCAAGCTGGCGCTCGAGGTGATGAAGTCGATCATCGAGCACGGTCAGGTGATTCGCGGCTGGCTGGGCATCGAGGTACAGCCGCTGACCCAGGAGCTGTCGGAATCATTCGGGCTGAAGGATCGTCCAGGCATCGTGGTCGCCGGGATTTTCCGCGACGGGCCGGCGCAGAAGGCGGGCTTGCAACTGGGTGATGTGATTTTGAGCATCAACGGCGAGCCAGCGGGCGACGGGCGCCGCTCCATGAATCAAGTGGCGCGCACCAAGCCGACCGACAAGATCGCCATTCAGGTCATGCGCAATGGCAAGGAATTGAAACTGACCGCCGAAGTAGGCGTGCGCCCACCGCAGACAACGGCGCCTGCGGCGGAGAATTGATCGGTTGCCGTCAAGCAACCGTCAACTCAGCTCGACAAATCCCCCAACGCATCCACCAGCGCCTGATTCTGTTCAGGCGTGCCGATGGTGATGCGCAGGAACTGAGCGATGCGCGCCTGCGTGAAGTGGCGCACAATCACGCCCTGCTCGCGCACCTTCGCCGCCAGACTGGCAGCGTCATGCTGAGGATGACGGGTGAAGATGAAATTCGCCGCCGAGGGCAGGACTTCAAAGCCCTTGCTCTCCAATTGCTCAACGAGCGCTTCACGGCTGGCGATGACGCGCTGGCAGGTGCTTTCGAAATGCTCACGGTCATCGAAGGCCGCTGCTGCGCCGACAATCGCCATGCGGTCCAGCGGATAGGAGTTGAAGCTGTTCTTGACCCGCTCCAGCGCTTCGATCAGGTCCGGATGCCCCACCGCAAGGCCAACCCGCAGCCCGGCGAGGGAGCGCGATTTGGACAGCGTCTGGGTGACCAGCAGGTTCGGATAGCGATCCACCAGGCTGATCGCGGTTTCACCGCCGAAGTCGATATACGCCTCGTCGACGATCACCACGGAATCCGGGCTGTTCTTGAGGATCTGCTCGACGGCATCGAGGGCCAGCAGGCAGCCGGTGGGTGCGTTCGGGTTCGGGAAAATGATGCCGCCATTGGGACGCGCATAATCTGCGACGCGAATCTGAAACTGCTCGTCCAGCGGCACGGCTTCGTAATCGACGCCATACAGGCCGCAATACACCGGATAGAAGCTGTAGCTGATGTCCGGAAACAGCAGCGGTTTGTCCTGACGGAAGAACGCGTTGTAGGCGTGGGCCAGCACCTCGTCAGAACCGTTGCCCAGAAACACGCGATTGGCGTCGACGCCGTAATAACGCCCCACCGCCTGCTTCAGCAGATCGCTGTTGGGGTCGGGGTACAGACGCAGCTCGTCACTGACCGCAGCACGCATGGCGTCGATCGCCTTGGGCGACGGGCCATAGGGGTTTTCATTGGTGTTGAGCTTCACCAGTTTGGTCAGTTTGGGCTGCTCGCCGGGCACATAGGGCACCAGTTCGTTGACGAAGGGACTCCAGAATTTGCTCATGCTCAGTTGCCCTCTTGTTCGGTGTCGACGATGCGGTATTCGGCGCTGCGCGCGTGGGCGGTCAACGACTCGCCGCGTGCCAGCACCGAGGCCGTTTTGCCCAGTTCGGACGCACCCTGCTCCGAGCAGAAAATGATCGATGAGCGTTTCTGGAAATCGTACACGCCCAGCGGCGACGAGAACCGTGCGGTGCCCGAAGTGGGCAACACGTGGTTGGGACCGGCGCAATAGTCGCCCAGTGCTTCGGACGTGTGGCGGCCCATGAAGATCGCACCGGCATGGCGGATCTGTGGCAGCCAGGCCTCAGGATCAGCCACCGACAACTCCAGGTGCTCCGGCGCAATCCGGTTGGCGACTTCAATGGCCTGATTCATGTCGGCCACTTTGATCAAGGCGCCGCGGCCATTGATCGAGGTCTGGATGATTTCTGCGCGCTCCATCGTCGGCATCAGTTTGGCGATGCTGGCGGCGACGCGATCAAGGAAGTCCGCATCCGGGCTGACCAGAATCGCCTGGGCGTCTTCGTCGTGCTCGGCCTGGGAGAACAGGTCCATGGCGATCCAGTCCGGGTCAGTCTGGCCGTCGCACACCACGAGAATCTCCGATGGGCCGGCGATCATGTCGATCCCCACCTGACCAAAGACGTGGCGCTTGGCGGTGGCCACATAGATGTTGCCCGGGCCGACGACCTTGTCCACCTTGGGAACGCTTTCCGTGCCATACGCCAGCGCCGCAACGGCCTGAGCGCCACCGATGGTGAACACGCGATCGACGCCCGCGATGCACGCCGCCGCCAGTACCAGTTCGTTGAGTTCACCGCGCGGGGTCGGCACGACCATGACCACTTCGCCCACGCCAGCGACTTTGGCCGGAATGGCGTTCATCAACACCGAGGACGGGTAGGACGCCTTACCCCCCGGCACGTAAAGCCCGGCACGGTCCAGCGGCGTGACCTTCTGGCCGAGCACGGTCCCGTCGGCCTCGGTGTAGCTCCAGGAATCCTGCTTTTGCCGCTCGTGGTAACTGTGCACGCGGTCGGCCGCTTTTTCGAGCGCCTGACGCTGGGCCGGCGTGATGCGGGTCAGTGCCAGCTCCAGACGCTCGCGCGGCAGAATCAGGTCCGCCATCGACGCCACGTCCAGCCCGTCGAAACGGCGGGTGTATTCCACCAACGCCGCATCGCCGCGCTCGCGCACGTTCTTGATGATGTCCAGCACACGCTCATTGACCGAGTCGTCAGACACACTTTCCCAGCTCAGCAGATGATCCAGATGACGGGCGAAGTCCGGATCGGCAGCGTTGAGTCGGCGAATAGCGTTGGGAGTGGTCATAGCGTGAGCCTCAATGAATGGCGATTTCTCAGATGCCGATTTCAAATATCAGCATAGGCAGATGCCTAAGCTAGCAAGCCATCCGCGCGGGCACCTGAGAAATTTGGCTATGACACGGATAGCTGGGCGTGATCCTGTTTGGGGTCACGCGATACAGTCAACCGCGGTGTCGCGACTCCACGGCTGTGCGCAGGGTGTCGATCAGCGACTGAATACGGGCGTGCTGCATTTTCATGGATGCCTTGTTCACCACCAGACGCGAGCTGATGTGGGCGATCATGTCCTGGGGTTCGAGGCCATTGGCACGCAGCGTGTTGCCGGTGTCGACGACGTCGATGATCTTGTCGGCCAGGCCCACCAGCGGCGCGAGCTCCATGGAGCCGTACAGCTTGATGATGTCGACCTGACGGCCCTGTTCGGCGTAGTAGCGCTTGGCAACATTGACGAACTTGGTCGCCACACGCAGCCGTCCCTTGGGTTCGACGGCGCCTACCGCGCCTGCGGTCATCAGCTTGCACTGAGCGATTTGCAGGTCGAGGGGCTCATACAGCCCTTGGCCGCCGTATTCCATCAGCACGTCCTTGCCTGCGACGCCGAGATCGGCAGCGCCGTGCTCGACGTAGGTCGGCACGTCGGTCGCACGCACGATCAACAGGCGCACATCGGCCTGGGTCGTGGGGATGATCAGCTTGCGGCTCTTGTCCGGATTCTCGGTCGGCACAATGCCCGCCGCGGCGAGCAGCGGCAAGGTGTCGTCGAGGATACGGCCCTTGGACAGTGCGATGGTCAACATGGGAAACGTCAGTCCTTATCAGCAGCGCGTGCCGGGTCGCAACTGGCGCCCGACAACCTCCGGCTCAAGAAGCCAGAGTGAAACGAATCAGAAAGTCTTGGCGCAGTGGCCAGACACGCTGCCCAGGTCGATCAGATCGACCCGGGCGAACGCGCAGCAACTGACTAGCCCGGAACGCGACGGATCTTCGCGCCCAGCATCTGCAGTTTTTCTTCGATGCACTCGTAACCACGGTCGATGTGGTAGATGCGGTCGATCAGCGTGTCACCTTCGGCAACCAGCGCCGAAATGACCAGGCTCGCCGAAGCACGCAGGTCGGTCGCCATCACTGGCGCGCCTTTGAGCTTGGTGCAGCCGGTGACGATCGCGGTGTTGCCCTCGACCTGAATCTGCGCGCCCATGCGGTGCATTTCATACACGTGCATGAAGCGGTTTTCAAAGATGGTTTCGATGACCGTGCCCGTGCCCTCGGCGATGGCATTCAGCGAGATGAACTGCGCCTGCATGTCGGTCGGGAAAGCCGGGTACGGCGCAGTGCGCAAGTTGACCGCTTTCGGACGTTTGCCGTGCATGTTCAGCTCGATCCAGTTGCTGCCAGTGGTGATCTCGGCACCGGCTTCACGCAGCTTCTCGAGTACGGCTTCGAGAATCGTCGGATCGGTGTCCTTGAGTTTCACACGGCCGCCGGTTGCCGCCGCCGCCACCAGGTAGGTGCCGGTTTCGATACGGTCGGGCATGACGCGGTAGGTCGCCGAGCCCAGACGTTTGACGCCATCGATGGTGATGGTGTCAGTGCCGGCGCCAGAGACTTTACCGCCCATGGCGTTGATGAAGTTTGCCAGATCGACGACTTCAGGTTCACGGGCGGCGTTTTGCAGGACGCTGCGGCCGTTGGCCAGGGCAGCGGCCATCATGATGTTCTCGGTACCGGTCACGCTGACGGTGTCGAAGAAGAAGTGCGCGCCACGCAGGCCGCCTTCCGGCGCCTTGGCCTTGATGTAGCCGCCTTCGACGTCGATGATCGCACCCATGGCTTCAAGGCCACGGATGTGCAGGTCGACCGGACGCGAACCGATGGCGCAACCGCCAGGCAGTGCCACTTCGGCTTCACCGAAACGGGCAACCATCGGGCCGAGGACGAGAATCGACGCACGCATGGTTTTCACCAGTTCGTACGGCGCGACCAGGGTTTTGATGGTGCGAGGATCGATCTCGACGCTGAGCTTCTCGTCGATGATCGGCTCGATGCCCATGCGGCCGAACAGCTCGATCATGGTGGTGATGTCGTGCAGGTGCGGCAGGTTGGCGACGGTCACAGGACCATCAGCCAGCAGCGTGGCTGCAAGAATCGGCAGGGCAGAGTTTTTTGCCCCGGAGATGCGGATTTCGCCATCAAGACGAATGCCGCCAGTAATAATCAGTTTATCCATTGGAATCTCGACGCCATTAGGCTCAGGTGCGCTCGGCCCATGCAGCGCGGCTGAAAAATTTCATGGTAACCGCGTGGATGCTGCCATCGGCGATCCATGGGTTCAAATGCGTGTAGATCTGCTGCTGGCGCTTGACCGGGCTCAGTGCGGCCAGTTCGTCGCTGATCAGGTTCAGCTGGAAATTGCAGCCTTCGCCTTCAACTTCAACCTGGATATCTGGCAACTTAGCTTCCAGGAAGCTTTTAACTTCTACGGCCTGCATGCTTAACCTCTATCGGCGCCCTACGCGCGCGGGTCGGCCATCATACAAAAAAGCCCTCTCGTTGCGAACCCTACTTTGCAAAGGGCGGACGAGGGGCTTGATTGATGAAAGCAATTAATGATGCTGCAACAGCTCGGTCAACTCAGAGACTTTGGCGATTTCCTGCATGTCTTCTGGCAACGCCCGGACGGTGACTGACTTGCCCGCCGCCTGCGCATCACGCATGAAAGCGAGAAGTAATGACAAGCCGACACTGCTGGACTTTTCGACGCCGGAGCAGTCCAGTGTCAGCGCCGCAGCCGTGCTTGCCTTGATCAGCGCCGCGCCCTGCTCACGCAAGGCGGGGCCGGTCCGATAGTCGATCACGCCGGAGAGCATCAGCTCTCCGCCGCCAGCGGCAGTGACGGACGCTTGACTCATTTGACGACCTTGTCGCTGGAGGTTTCCGAGGTTTCCTTGGCTTTGGCGACTTCGCCAGCCCAACCGTCGATGGTCTTGTCCAGATTATTGCCGTTGCGCTGCATCGCGTCAGCGAACTGATCGCGGAACAGCTTGCCGATGTTGATGCCGTTGATGATCACGTTACGCACTTTCCACTCACCGCCGATTTTGACGAGGGTGTAGGAAACAGGGTAGACCGCGCCATTGTTGCCCTTGACCGACATGTCAACGGAGGTGCGATCAGCCGCTTCCTGCTTGGCAGGGGAAACAGTGATGCCCTGATTGTTGTACTCAAGCAACGCATTGCCATAGAACTGGATCAGGCTGCGCTTGAAGTTTTCCTGGAAGCGTTGCATCTGCGCCGGGGTGGCGTTGCGCGAGTACTTCACGGTCATGATGCTTTTGGAAATGCCGTCCGCGTCGATGACCGGGCCAACGATGCCGTTAAGTGCGTCGTAAAAGGCTTGCGGATTGGACTTGTAGGTTTCCTTGTTGGCGGACAGGTCAGCCAGCAATTGCTTGGTGGTGCGATCAACCAGGTCGTGGGCGGAAGCATCGGACGCTGCTGCGTTAGCAAACAAAGGCAGGGCGGCCAGCAGCACCAGAAGGCCACGGCGCAGAATCGAGATCATGAAAAAACTCCTCATTTGGCGTCTTTGCCCACTGAATTGAGCAGGAATTTACCGATCAGGTCTTCGAGTACCAACGAGGACTGGGTGTCATGGATGGTGCCGCCGTCTTTCAACAGCTGATCATCGCCGCCAACACTGATGCCGACGTATTTTTCACCCAGCAGGCCTGCGGTCAGAATGGAAGCGGTGGAATCCGAAGGCAGGTTGTTGACCCGCTTGTTCACTTCCATCGTCACACGACCGGTGAAGGTATCGTGATCCAGATCGATTGCAGTGACCTTGCCAATGTTCACACCGGCCATGGTCACTTTCGCTCTGACAGTCAAACCGGCGATATTGTCGAAATTTGCGTAAAGTTTATAAGTGTCGGTGCTGGCGCTGGCGCTCAAACCGCTGACGCGCAGGGCGAGCAGGAGCAAAGCCAGGATCCCGGCCAGCAGAAACAGGCCTACACCGGTTTCGAGGGTGCGGTTTTGCATCAGAAGTCTCCAAACATCAAGGCGGTCATAATAAAGTCCAGGCCCAGTACGGCCAATGAGGCGTAGACCACGGTCTTGGTCGTGGCGCGACTGATCCCTTCGGACGTGGGCTCGCAGTCATAGCCCTGGAACACGGCAATCCAGGTGACGACAAAAGCGAACACGACGCTCTTGATGACACCGTTGAGTACATCATCGGAAAACGAAACGCTGTTCTGCATGTTGGCCCAGAAGGAGCCTTCGTAGACGCCCAGCCAGTCGACCGCCACCCATGAACCACCCCAGATGCCGACCACGCTGAAAATCAACGCCAGCACCGGCAGCGAGATGAAGCCTGCCCAGAGACGCGGCGCGACGATGTATTTAAGCGGGTCGACGCCAATCATTTCGAGGCTGGACAGCTGCTCGGTGGATTTCATGTTGCCGATTTCAGCGGTGAGCGCAGAGCCTGCACGACCGGCGAACAATAGAGCGGTGACGACCGGGCCGAGTTCACGCAGCAATGTCAGGGCAACCATCTGCCCCACCGCCTGCTCGGAGCCGTACTTGGCAAGAATGCTGAAGCCTTGCAGCGCCAGCACCATGCCGATGAACACGCCGGACACGACAATAATGGCCAGTGACATGACGCCCACCGAGTGCAGCTGACGAAGGAGCAGCTGAAAACCGCCGCCGATTCCGCCGCGCCCAAGCAACGCATGAACCAGAAAAATACCTGAACGACCCAACACTGCAACTATATCGATCGCGGAACGCCCCATCAGGCGTACGCGATCCATTAAAGACTTTCTGCGCATCAGCGCTTCCCCAAAAGATCGTCGCGATAATCCGGCGCCGGATAATGGAAAGGCACCGGCCCGTCGGGATCACCCGTCATGAACTGACGTATACGAGGGTTATCCGACTGCATCAGTTCACTCGGCGTGCCCTGCCCCAGCACCTGACCGTCACCGACGACATAGAGATAGTCGGCAATGCTGGCGGTCTCGGCGAGGTCGTGGGACACGACGATGCTGGTGATCCCCAGGGCATCATTCAGCAGCCGGATCAGCCGAACCAGTACGCCCATGGCGATAGGGTCCTGGCCTACGAAGGGCTCGTCGTACATGAGGATCTGAGGATCCATCGCGATGGCACGTGCCAGCGCAACACGACGCTTCATGCCACCCGACAGTTCGTCGGGCATCAACTCGACTGCGCCACGAAGCCCGACCGCCTGCAGTTTCAGCAGGACGATGTCGCGGATCATGTCTTCAGGCAGCTTGGTGTGAACCCGCAACGGAAACGCCACGTTTTCGAATACGTCGAGGTCGGTGAACAGCGCGCCGCTCTGAAAGAGCACGCCCATATGCTTGCGCGCATCGAAAAGATCGCTGCGCGAAAGCTTTGGCAGATTCTGGCCATTGACCCAGACTTCACCGGCGCTCGGACGCAGCTGTGCACCCATCAAGCGCAGCAGGGTGGTTTTACCACTGCCCGACGGCCCCATGATGCCGGTGACTTTGCCCCGGGGGATGTGGATGTCCACATTATTGAAGATGCTGCGCGCACCGCGCTTGAAGGAAACGCCCTTCAGCTCGACCGCGTAGGCGTTATCGGCACTCATCTAAACTCCTTGCGATGCAACCTATCTCTCAGATGCCGCGTTCTGGACGAACGACACACTTTTGGAGGGGCCGAACAAGCGGCGGACTATACCACCGCTGTCCCACGCCGCCCAAGCGCCAACGTGTCGAGTCGTGAACAAAGGAGGATATAAAGCACGGTGTGGAAATTTCGCACCCATTGCCAGCCTTTATCACGCCGTTGCTGAAGGACGTGCCCCTTCATTAAACAAACAGCAACGATGAAGCGTGAGGCTTTTGAACATTGCCGCTATAATCCCCGGCTTTTGACCAAGCGACCCCTTCCGATATGTCCAATGCCCGTAACCTGATTGAATCGGCACAGAGCACCATCCGCCTTGAAATAGAAGCCGTGGAAGGTTTGCTTGCGCATATCAATGCCGATTTCGTCAGCGCGTGCGACATGATTCTGGGCAGTCAGGGCCGCGTGGTCGTGGTCGGCATGGGCAAGTCCGGGCATATCGGCAAGAAGATCGCCGCTACGTTGGCCAGCACCGGCACCCCGTCTTTCTTCGTGCACCCGGCCGAGGCCAGCCACGGCGACATGGGCATGATTACCAGCGCCGACATCATCCTGGCCCTGTCCAATTCGGGCACGACGGCCGAAATCGTCACGCTGCTGCCGCTGATCAAGCGTCTGGGCATCAAGATGATCAGCCTCACCGGCAACCCGGAATCAACGCTGGCCAAGGCCGCAGAAGTCAACCTCAATGCCCGGGTGGAAAAAGAAGCCTGCCCGCTGAATCTGGCGCCCACCTCCTCCACCACGGCGGCGCTGGTCATGGGCGACGCCCTGGCCGTTGCACTGCTGGACGCCAGAGGCTTCACCGCCGAAGACTTCGCCTTTTCCCACCCGGGCGGTGCGCTGGGTCGTCGGCTGCTGTTGAAGGTCGAGCATGTCATGCACACTGGCGCCAACCTGCCGCAGGTTGCCCGGGGCACGCCGGTTCGCGATTCGCTGATGGAAATGACCCGCAAGGGGCTGGGCATGACCGCCATCCTCGAGAGCGACGGCCGCCTTGCCGGTATCTTCACGGACGGTGACTTGCGTCGCACACTGGATCGCCCGATCGACATACGCCAGGCGACCATTGATGAAGTGATGACCGTCCATGGCAAGACTGTACGCCCGGAAATGCTCGCGGCCGAAGCCTTGAAAATCATGGAAGACAACAAGATCGGCGCACTCATTGTGGTCGACGAGAACGATCGCCCGCTTGGCGCGTTCAACCTTCAAGACCTGCTCCGTGCGGGAGTCATGTAAATGAGCGCCGATATGAATCACCTGATGCAACGCGGCAAGAACATCAAACTGGCGATCTTCGATGTCGATGGCGTACTCACCGATGGGCGCCTGTATTTCCTCGAAGACGGCAGCGAGTTCAAGACGTTCAACACCCTCGACGGCCAGGGCATCAAGATGCTCATCAACTCAGGCGTGACCACCGCCATCATCAGCGGGCGCAAGACCCCGGTGGTTGAGCGGCGCGCGAAGAACCTCGGCATCGCACACCTTTATCAGGGCCGCGAAGACAAACTCGTGGTCCTCGACGAGCTTTTGCAGCAACTGAATCTAAGCTACGACCAGGTCGCGTATCTGGGTGACGATTTGCCTGATCTGCCGGTCATTCGCCGGGTCGGTCTGGGCATGGCCGTAGCCAATGCTGCCAGCTTTGTCCGCGAGCACGCACATGGCACCACCCAGGCACGTGGCGGCGAAGGCGCTGCCCGCGAATTCTGCGAATTGATCCTGAAGGCTCAGGGCAACCTCGAAGCGGCTCACGCCGCCTACCTATAGAAGTGCATTTATGCTGAGCAAAAAGTTTCGTACGTTTCTGCTGTTCGGTGTGCTGGCACTGCTGCTGGCAGCGGTCGGCTACTGGAACATCAGTCCGGAAAGCTTCCTCGATCAACCCAAGAGTGCCGTGGATGAAAGCGCTGTCGATTACTACGCGACCAACGCCCACAGCATTCAGTACCTGCCCGACGGGACCATGCAGTACGACATGACCGCCGACAAGGTCGAGCACTTGAAAGCCACAGACATCACCCTGATGACCACGCCGGTGCTGCAGATGTATCGCGGTTCGACCTTCCCCTGGCACGTACAGAGCGTTCGCGCCGAAGTGTCCCCAGGGGGTGATCACGTCGAGCTGATCGACTCGGTGCGCATCAACCGCACCGACGAAAAGGACCGCACCACCATCATCACCAGCAGCCGCATGACTGTATTCCCGCAGAAGCAATATGCGGAAACTGCCCAACCCGTTAGAATCGACGGCCTTGGCGGTGTAACGACCGGCACGGGTATGAAAGCGTATCTGAAAGAAAGCAGGATGAACCTGCTATCCAACGTAAGAGGACAGTATGAGGCTCGTTAAAACCCTTCCTTTTTTGCTCGGCCTGGGCGCAGCACTGGGAAGCGCGAGCGCCTGGTCTCTGCCGACGGATCGCGATCAACCCATCCACATCCAGTCGGATGACGCGCAGCTGGACGACAAGCAAGGCATCGCCACTTACAAAGGCAATGTCATCATCACCCAGGGCACGATGAAGATCACCGGTAACACTGTGACCATCACCCGTACGCCGCAAGGCGACGTGGACGTGTTCACGTCCGTGGGCAACCTGGCTTATTACGAGCAGAAGCCATCGGTGGACAAGCCGATCGTTCAGGCTTGGGGCGTCACCATCCAGTACTTCGCGGCCCAGAACCGCATTGTGCTGATCGACAAGGCCAAAGTGGTCAACGACGGCAACACGTCCGAAGGCGAGAAAATCGTCTATGACACCGTCAAGCAGGTCGTGAACGCCGGTCGTGCCAATGGCACCAAGATCACCGCACCACGCCCTCGCATCGACATGGTCATCCAGCCGAAAAAGAAAACCGACCAGCAGAAGGCCCAGTAATGGCAACGCTGAAAGCCCAACACCTGGCCAAGGCCTATAAAAGCCGCCAGGTCGTACGTGACGTCAGCCTGTCCATCGAGAGCGGCCAGATCGTCGGCCTGCTCGGCCCCAACGGCGCCGGCAAGACCACCTGTTTCTACATGATCGTCGGCCTGGTTCAGGCGGATCAGGGTCGGGTCCTGATCGATGACCAGGACGTCAGCCATCAGCCGATGCACGGCCGCGCTCGCGCCGGTATTGGCTACCTGCCACAGGAAGCGTCGATCTTCCGCAAGCTCTCCGTCTCGGACAACATCATGGCGATCCTGGAGACCCGCAAGGAGCTCGATCGCGCTGCCCGCCGCAAGGAGCTGGAAAGCCTGCTGCAGGAATTCCACATCACCCACATTCGCGACAACCTGGGCATGAGCCTGTCGGGCGGTGAACGTCGCCGCGTGGAAATCGCACGCGCCCTCGCCACTTCGCCGAAATTCATTCTGCTCGACGAACCCTTCGCCGGTGTCGACCCTATCTCCGTAGGCGACATCAAGCAGATCATTCACCACCTCAAGGCCAAAGGGATCGGCGTGCTGATCACCGACCACAACGTGCGTGAGACGCTGGATATCTGCGAAACCGCCTACATCGTCAACGATGGGCAGCTGATTGCCGAAGGCGACGCCGAATCCATCCTGGCCAACCAGTTGGTCAAGGAAGTGTATCTGGGTCACGAGTTCCGCCTGTAACCGCAGTGATGACATGAGGTTGTGCGGTACCCCGCAACGTGCGCCGTCGCCGACCTCGTTTTTTAATTGTCATCACACTCTAGGCAAACCCTCCAGCTTCAGGCATATAATTTGCTTAAGTTGGCGCCCTCGGCGCCCTGCTAGTAAATGGCGCGCAGTGCGCCGGCGAATAAGGTGTTAAGCCCTGCCATGAAACCTTCGCTAGTCTTGAGAATGGGCCAGCAGCTGACGATGACGCCTCAGCTGCAACAGGCAATCCGCTTGCTTCAGCTGTCGACGCTGGATCTCCAACAGGAGATTCAAGAGGCGCTGGAGTCGAACCCGATGCTGGAACGGCAGGAGGAAGGCGACGATTTCGACAACGCCGACCCCTTGGCGGACACCGTAGAGCAAAAGCCCAACGCTGATGTTCAGGAACCCACCTACCAGGAATCGGCGCCCACCGTCGACAATCTGGATGAGGGCGACTGGAACGAGCGCATCCCCAATGAGCTCCCCGTCGACACCGCGTGGGAAGACGTCTACCAGACCAGCGCCAGCAGCCTGCCCAGCAACGACGATGACGAGTGGGATTTCACCACCCGCACCTCCGTCGGCGAGAGCCTGCAAAGTCACTTGCTCTGGCAGCTCAACCTCGCGCCAATGTCGGACACCGATCGCCTGATCGCCGTGACCCTGATCGACTGCATCAACAATCAGGGTTACCTCGACGAAACGCTTGAAGAAATGCTAGACGCTTTCGATCCCGAGCTCGATATCGAGCTGGATGAGATAGAAGCTGTTCTGCACCGTATCCAGCAGTTCGAGCCGGCAGGCATCGGCGCTCGCAACCTGAGCGAATGCCTGCTGCTGCAACTTCGCCAGTTGCCGGCCAAAACCAAGTGGCTGGCGGAAGCGCAGAAGCTGGTCAGCGACTACATCGATCTGCTGGGCAGCCGCGACTACGCGCAACTGATGCGCCGCATGAAGCTCAAGGAAGACGACCTGCGTCAGGTCATCGAACTGGTCCAGAGCCTCAACCCGCGCCCCGGCTCGCAGATCGAATCCAGCGAAGCCGAATACGTGGTGCCTGACGTCATCGTGCGCAAGGACAACGAGCGCTGGCTGGTGGAGCTGAACCAGGAATCCGTGCCGCGCCTGCGGGTCAATCCACAGTACGCAGGGTTTGTGCGTCGCGCCGATACCAGCGCCGACAACACGTTCATGCGCAATCAGCTGCAGGAAGCTCGCTGGTTCATCAAGAGCCTGCAAAGCCGCAACGAGACGCTGATGAAGGTGGCGACGCAAATTGTTGAACACCAGCGTGGCTTCCTCGAGTACGGCGACGAGGCCATGAAGCCGCTGGTTCTGCATGACATCGCTGAAGCGGTCGGCATGCATGAATCGACGATTTCCCGGGTGACCACGCAGAAGTTCATGCACACCCCACGCGGGATCTACGAACTCAAATATTTCTTTTCCAGCCACGTCAGCACCTCCGAAGGCGGCGAATGCTCGTCAACGGCGATTCGCGCGATCATCAAAAAACTGGTCGCCGCGGAAAATCAGAAAAAGCCGTTGAGTGACAGCAAGATCGCTGGTTTACTGGAAGCACAAGGCATTCAAGTGGCCCGTCGCACAGTCGCCAAGTACCGCGAATCCCTTGGGATCTCGCCGTCCAGCGAACGCAAGCGACTGATGTAGAGGTCACACGTCAAAGCGTTCCGGTGGCAGGCATTACGCCTGCCACTAATGCACTGGCAACGAAGGAGAAGCTGTATGCAAGTCAACATCAGTGGACACCAGCTGGAAGTGACTGAACCTCTGCGTACCTACATCGGCGAGAAACTCGCACGACTGGAACGCCACTTCGACAAGATCACGAACGTGCAGGTCACCATGGAGGTCGAGAAGCTCAAGCAGAAAATCGAGGCCACCCTGCATGTCCCTGGCGCTGAAGTGGTTGCCAACGCCGAACACGACGACATGTATGCAGCCATTGATCTGCTTGCCGACAAGCTTGACCGCCAACTCAAAAAACATAAGGAAAAACAGCAAAGTCTGCTGCAAGGCGCGACTGCTCGCTGACACTCCCCACCCATGATCCGACTTGAAAATATTCTGACCCCTGGCCGCTCACTCGTGAACGTGCCAGGCGGCAGCAAAAAAGCCGTACTCCAAAACATCGCCAGCCTGATCGGCAAGCAAGTGCCTGATCTTGATGAGCAGGTCGTGTTTGAAAGCCTCATTGCCCGTGAAAAGCTCGGCTCCACCGGCTTCGGCAATGGCATCGCCATTCCCCACTGCCGCCTGAAGGGCTGCTCGACGCCTGTCAGCGCCGTGCTGCATCTCGAGAAACCCATCGATTTCGACGCCATCGACGGCGCGCCGGTTGATTTGTTGTTTGTGCTGCTGGTCCCGGAAGCGGCCACCGATGCTCACCTGGAACTGCTGCGCCAGATTGCCAGCATGCTCGACCGTGATGAGGTGCGTAAGCGCCTGCGCGGCGCCAAAACCGACGAAGAGCTCTACAACGTCGTGCTCGACGTCCAGAACGGTCACTGATCATGCGCATGATCATCGTCAGCGGCCGCTCCGGCTCAGGCAAGAGCACGGCCCTCGACGTCCTTGAAGACAGCGGTTTCTACTGCGTCGACAACCTCCCCGCCGGCCTGCTCCCGGAGCTGGCCGAGCGCGCGCTGATCAACACCGAGCTGGCTGAGCCTTTACTGGCCGTCTCGATTGATGCGCGCAACCTGCCCAGCCACCTGACGCGATTCCCCCGCATGCTCGACGAGGTTCGCGCCAGGCACATCCAGTGCGACGTGCTGTTTCTCGATGCTGACGAATCAACCCTGCTCAAGCGCTTTTCCGAGACCCGCCGTCGTCACCCGCTGAGCACGGCAACGCGCTCGCTGGCCGAGGCGATTCGTGACGAGAAGACCCTGCTCGGTCCGATCATCGACCTGGCTGATCTGACGGTCGACACCACGCACCTGAATCTCTATCAGCTGCGCGACATTCTCAAGTTGCGCCTGCTGAACAAACCCGAACCGGGCACTGCCTTCCTCATCGAATCCTTCGGCTTCAAGCGCGGCATGCCCGTGGACGCCGACCTGGTGTTCGACGTGCGCTGCCTGCCGAATCCGTACTGGAAGCCTGAGCTGCGTGAGCAGTCGGGCCTCGACACGCCGGTTGCCGAGTACCTCGCGGCGCAACCGGACGTCGAAGAAATGTTTCAGGACATCTTTTCGTACCTTAATAAGTGGTTGCCGCGCTTCGCGGCCAGCAACCGCGCCTACGTCACTATTGCCATTGGCTGCACAGGCGGGCACCACCGCTCCGTCTACCTGACCGAACGTCTGGGTCAGGTGCTGCAGCAATCGCTCAAGAATGTTCAGGTCCGCCACCGCGACCTAAGCTGAAAGGACCTCCACCGCGATGCCCGCTCTAGAAATCACCATCATCAACAAGCTGGGTCTGCACGCCCGGGCCGCCGCCAAGTTCGTGGGTGTCGCTGGGAAATACCCTTGCCAGATCAGGGTCGGCCGCACGCCGGAGACCATGGTAGATGGCAAAAGCATCATGGCCGTCATGATGCTCGCCGCCGGCAAGGGCACCCAGATCCATTTGTCCACTGAGGGTGAAGAGGCCGATGCCGCGCTCAAGGGCCTGCAAGAGCTGATCAACAACAAGTTTGACGAAGGCGAATAAGCTTACGCCTGAGCGACGCGTCCATTACCGTCAGAGATGAGCGATGCCACTGTCATTCACGCGGACGTTTGTGCGAAGGAGCAGGTCGGGGTCCGAGAAGATGCTCCTTCTGGGCAGCGTTCTGGCGGTCGTGGCGATTATGGCAATCGTTGCGTGGCTGCTGTTCAGGGAGCTGGGCAGCGCCAACGAAGCCTCAGTGCGTGCGGCGAACAACGTCGTGCAGCTTATCGATGCCGACGTACAACGCAACGCCGAACTCTATGACACTTCGCTCCAAGGGCTGATCTCTGCATGGCTGCGACCGGACCTTGGGACCATCTCGCCTGAGTTGCGTCAGTTGGTACTCTTTGATCGAGCTACTGCCGCGCCTTACAAGGGTGATCTGGTCTTGCTGAACGAGACGGGGAGCATCATTGCCGACTCGACCTCGTTGACACCGCGTCAGGATAACTTCTCTGACAGGTCGAGTTTCCAGCATCACCGGGACAACAATTCCCTTGCACTGCTGGTCGACGGACCGTTTCGTACCCGATGGGGCTTCAAAGACCTGTGCATCAGTTTCAGCCGCCGCATCCCGTCAAATGACGGCAGGTTCGTTGGCGTGGCCAGCGCGTCCATGAGGCTGACTTACTTCGACCAGTTGTTTCGCACGCTGGACGTCGGCCCCGGGAGCACCATCAACTTGTTAGGTGCCAACGGGATACTCCTCGCCCGGCAGCCTGAATCCAATGGTCGTACCTATGTAGGCCAGGACTTCAGCATGCGTCAGAACTTCAAACGCGTGCTCTCGGAGGTCAACGGCAGTTTCACAGCGGTATCCGATCTTGACGGCGTTCAGCGCCTGTATACGTTTTCTCGGGTCGGTGATCTACCCCTCATTGTGGTAGTGGCGCAATCGCGGGACGACGTCTATGCCGTCTGGCAGCGCAATGCAATGTTGGTGGCGGGCGCCACTGGCCTGCTCTGCATCGGCATTCTGCTGCTGTCCTGGCTGCTGGGCCGGCAGTTGCGCCTGCGCGAGAACGCCGAGCGCGAACTGGCAGGGCTGGCGTCCACAGATGGGCTGACCGGTCTGGCAAACCGGCGCAGGCTGGATCAGGTGCTCAAGCAGGAGTGGGCGCGTGGCATGCGTTCAGGAAGGCCTTTGGCGCTGCTGATGATCGACGTGGACCATTTCAAGGCTTTCAACGATCGACACGGGCATCATGGTGGCGACGTTGCACTGCGCAGCGTTGCCCAGACGCTCGCTGCCAGCATCCGCAGGCCGGGTGACTTGGCTGCGCGCTACGGCGGTGAAGAATTCATGGTGGTGCTTCCTGAAACCGACAAGGCAGGTGCCTGTGTCATCGCAGAAAAGCTGCGTCTGGCGATCGAAGCGCTGCCGCCGTTCGCTGATGACACAGTACCCATCACCGTCAGCATCGGCCTTGCCACACATCTGCCGGCGACCCATGATTTACCCGAGCCACTGTTTCACGCCGCTGATCGGGCCCTGTACCGCGCCAAGAAAAACGGCAGGAATCGCGTGGAAGTCGAACCGTACGTTGCGCCCTCCTCCGAATTGCAGACATAAAAAAACGCCAGACTGGCTGGCGTTTTTCAAAGCTACTGCGAATTACTTGTTGGCAGCACGAACGGTATCACGCAGGGATTTGACCTTGTCGTGGTTCGCTTGCACGCCTTGCAGCTGGCGATGGATCAGGCTAGTGACGTTCACTGGCAAGTTCTTCTCGGTGGCTTCCTGTGCGGCCTTTTTGTAAGCCTTCAGGGCGTGGTCTTCACCGCTTTCGACTTCGTTGAGGACCGCTTCGTCGTTCTTGCCACTCAAGGCACTTTTCAGGTTGACCCACAGGCGGTGTGCGCCGCCGGCAATGCTGGAAGAATCTTCCGGATCGCCGCCCAGTGCGCGCACTTCAGCTTGCAGCTCGGCAACAGAGGTCTTGCAGCCAGAAGAGCGGGAAAGCAGGTAGGCCTTGATTTCCGGGTTCTTCGCATCTTCAGCAGCCGTGTGAAAACCTTTCTCACCGTCAATGCTGGTCTCGATCAAGTCATTCAAAACAGAGATGGCTTCTTTGTTGATATCCGACATTTTGCGGTTCCTTTCTGGCAGGTTTATCAAAGGTTTGGTTAACGAAACACTCGATAGAGGGAATATTGCACTGTGCGTGCCAGCTTTCGCGGATATATAAATCCTTTTATTTTCAATTGGTTAACAATATCAAGCGACAGTTGCACCGCGCTTTCTGCATGATCTGTGTGTTTGCGTAGTTGCAGAATGCACGTATCTTTCAAGTTCACTCGAACGGATAAGCGGTTAGCGGATGAATCCAGAGAAACTCAAGCTGTTGGTGACTCGCGAAATGCCGTTCGGCAAGTATCAGGGGCGATTGCTGGCGGACTTGCCAGGCGATTACCTGAACTGGTTCGCCCGCCAGGGTTTTCCAGCCGGCGAACTGGGCAGCCTGCTCGCGCTGATGCACGAGATTGATCACAACGGCCTCTCGGCATTGCTGGACCCTCTGCGCACCCGACCTCGCGAACCTCTGAGGCCGGGCCCTTCGAAAACGCCCATACGCTTTAACTGAAACGTCCATTGATAACAGCGAGCCGCGTGATGAACAGCACTGCATACGCAATAACGGAAGTGGCGGATGAACAGGCTCGGGACGAAGCGTTCTGGCAGCAGGTCGCGGCGCAGTACGACGTCGAGCCTGGGCCGGTCAATTTCGAATACGGCTATTTCGGCCGCATGACCCGCGCGGCACTCAAGGATTACGAGCAGAACCTCGCTTACGTCAATCGCAGCAACTCGGTCTATGTGCGGCAGAAGTTTGATACCGAGGACAGCGAGATCATTCGCGCCGACCTCGCCGATCTGCTCAACGTGCAGGCCCGCGAAGTGGCCCTCACCCGCTCCGCGTCGGAGGCGGTGCAAGCGCTGATTCGCAACTACAACGGTCTCGTAGCTGGCGACCAGGTGCTGATAAGCGACCTGGATTACAACAGCGTGCAGACCGGCATGCGCTGGCTGGCGAAGAACCGTGGCGTGGAGGTGATCGAAGTCACTCATCAGCACCCCGCAAGCCACGATGGGTTGGTGCAGACTTACCGCGAAGCGTTTGCAGCTCACCCACGACTCAAGCTGGTGGCGCTGACCTACGTCACCCACCGGACAGGGCTGGTGATGCCGGTGAAGGCCATCGCCGAACTGGCCAAGGCCCACGGCATCGACGTCGTTCTGGATGGCGCCCATGCGTTGGGCCTGCTGGATTTCGAACTGGCTGAGCTCGGCGTGTCGTTCGCCGGCTTCAACCTGCAGAAATGGATAGGCGCGCCGCTGAGCCTGGGCTTCATTTATGTGAAGCAGGAACGCCTGAGCGCCATCGACCCCGACATGGCAGACGAGCGCTACGGCGCGGACGACATCCTAGGGCGCGTGCCTTACGGGACGCCGAATATTCCGGCTCTCATGACACTGCCCATGGTGTTCGCCGACCATCGCGCCATGGGCGGTGCGCCGGCCAAGGGCGCACGTTTGGCTTATCTGCGAGACCTGTGGGTCACGCAAGCGCGCGCTATCGAAGGCATTGACGTGCTGACGCCGGACGACCCACGGCTGTATTGCGGGATCACGTCCTTTCGGTTCAGTCGCCATGCGGATCAGGAACTCATGGTCAAGCGCCTGCTCAATGAGCACGGTATTTTTGCCGTTGCACGGGAGGGTTCGGCCTGCGGGACGTGCATTCGCATCACACCGGGATTCACTACATCGGCAAAGGATGTTGAGCAATTGGTGGCAGCACTCCGCGCGCTGGCTTAGGGTCAACGCTTGAGAGCGCCGCGCCGGGATCAAAGCCCTCGGTGAGTCCGTAGAAAAAAAGACGGCGCCTTCATGACGAAGGCGCCGTAAATCCATCGAGAAACGAACTACAAAGGAGCGGCAAAGATAAACGCTGCTGCCTGGGCCTGTGCGGTACATATGTATTGCGTATGAACAGCGCAAAAAAAACGGCGCTCCCGACCAAGGAACACCGTAAAAAAGCCATGCAACAACGACTTCTGCAGCAACGCCCCGAAGGGTGTCATAAACGGATCATGCTCAGCAGTAAACCAGCCTCCACTTGAACAGAGGCTGTCGAAGCGTGCGCATGACCGGCGAATCCAGACTCAGTCGAACAACGCGATGGCTTCGGCAGTGGCGTCGGTAATACGCTGCCAGTCGCCGTTCTTCACCCACGCGTTGTCGATCATCCAGGTGCCGCCAACGCACATCACGTTGGGCAGCGCCATGTAGCTTTTCAGGTTGGTCGCACTGACGCCGCCGGTTGGGCAGAAGCGCACTTCCGGGAACGGACCGCCCAGCGCCTTGATCGCACCCACACCGCCACTGATTTCCGCCGGGAACAGCTTGAAACGACGATAACCCAGCGCGTAGCCAATCATGATTTCCGAAGCGCTGCTGATGCCTGGCAGCAGCGGCAATTCGCTCAGTGCGGCGGCTTCAAGCAGGTCTTGGGTGCTGCCGGGGGTGACGATGAATTGTGAACCCGCCTCCTCGGCCGCCTTGAGCATGTGGCGGTCGAGAATGGTGCCGGCGCCAACGCTCAGCTCAGGACGCGCATCACGCAGCATGCGAATGGCTTTGAGGCCAAACTCCGAGCGCAGGGTGATTTCCAGCGCATTCAGGCCGCCAGCGGCCAAGGCATCGGCCAGCGGCAGGACATCCTGTTCGCGGGCAATGGTAATGACCGGCAGAATCTTCGCTTTCGCGCAGAGTGCGTCGATCTGGGCAATCTTGCTCGCCATGCTATTGAACGGCTGTTTCACGTGGGTATTTTCCATGGCGGCTGATCCTTTGCTTATGGGCACCAGTAGATCTCTAGAGACGGGTTGAGGAACGCGCGCACCGGCATTTCGGCGAGGTCATCGCCTGCCAGTGCAGCGCGCAATGTGTCGAGTTTGGCCTGACCGGAAACGGACAGAATGGTGGTCGCTGCCGACGCCAGTACCGGACGCGTCAGGGTCAGGCGCTGATGCGGGACAGTCGGTGCGAGCATGGGCAGGCAACGACGGTCGCTGTTGAGGTCCAGCGCTTCCTTGAGGTGCGGGCTGTTGGGGAACAGGGACGCGGTATGCCCGTCATCACCCATCCCCAGAATCAGCACGTCGATCTTCGGCAGCTCTTTGAGCGCCTCGTCGGTTGCAGCCGCGGCTTCATCCACTGTCGTGGTCGGACGGTACAGGCTGAAGAACCCCGCCTCGGCCGCCGGCCCCTGTAACAGGAAACGCTTTAGCAGGCCTTCATTGCTGTCGGCGTGCTCGGTCGGCACCCAGCGCTCGTCGGCCAGACTCACGCAGACTTTCGACCACTGGAGCGGCTTCTGCGCCAGCGCCTTGAAAAACGCCACCGGGCTTTTGCCGCCCGACACCACCAACGTTGCCGTGCCGTGGGGATTACTGGAAATCGCCGCCGTCAGGCGCTCGGCCACGTAATCGGCCAGCGAGTTCGCCAGGACTTCGGGGTTATCGAATTCGTGGGCCTTCAGGCCCGCCGGAAATTCAAGTTCACATATCGCCATACCAGGACCTCCCGTCACGCGTAATCAAAGCAATGGAGCTCATCGGCCCCCAGGAACCGGCCGGGTAAGGCTTGGGCGCGTCGCCCGCTTTTTTCCAGCCAGCGATCAGCTGGTCGCACCATTGCCAGGCGTATTCGATTTCGTCTTTGCGCACAAACAGGTTCTGATTGCCACGCATGACCTCCAGCAACAACCGCTCGTAAGCGTCCGGCACACGGGCGCTGCGGTAGGCGTCGGAGAAGCTGAGTTGCAAAGGGTTGCTGCGCAGCTGCATGCCTTTGTCCAGGCCCTGATCCTTGGTCATCACTTGCAGCGAGATGCCTTCATCGGGCTGCAGGCGGATGATCAGGCGGTTGCTGATCTGCAAGCGCTGCTCGGGCGCAAAGATGTAATGCGGCGGCTCTTTGAAGTGGATCACGATCTGCGACAGCTTTTGTGGCATGCGCTTGCCGGTACGCAGGTAGAACGGTACGCCCGACCAACGCCAGTTGCGGATGTCGGCACGAATGGCGACGAACGTTTCCGTGTCGCTCTGGGTGTTGGAGTTTTCTTCTTCCAGATAACCGGGCACCGGCTTGCCGTCGCTGTAACCGGCGATGTATTGCCCGCGCACCACTTGGGTGGCCAGACGCTCCGGCGTGAACGGCGCCAGTGCCTTGAGCACCTTCACCTTCTCGTCACGGATGCTGTCGGCGGACAGGTCGCTGGGCGGGTCCATCGCGATCAGGCACAGCAGCTGCAACAGGTGATTCTGGATCATGTCGCGCAGTTGACCGGCCTGGTCGAAATAACCCCAGCGGCCTTCGATGCCCACCTTCTCCGCCACGGTGATTTCCACGTGGGAGATGTGGTTCTGGTTCCACTGCGTCTCGAACAGGCTGTTGGCAAAACGCAGGGCAATGAGGTTCTGCACCGTGTCCTTGCCCAGATAGTGGTCGATCCGGTAGATGCGGGTTTCAGGCAGAAACTGGGCAACGGCATCGTTGACGCGACGGGACGACGCGAGGTCGTGGCCGATGGGTTTTTCAAGTACCGCGCGGGTGCGATCGGTCAGGCCGACCAGTGCAAGGTTCTCGCAAATGGCGCCGTAGACCGAAGCTGGGGTCGCGAAGTAGGCAATCATGGTCGGCGCGTCGCCAACCGCTTCGGCGAGGGCGACGTAATCTTCGCCCTTGAGGAAGTCAACGTGCAGGTAACTCAGGCGGGCCTGAAAACGCTCCACGTGCTCGGTCTCAAGCTGCGCCTCGGGGACGAAGCGGCGCAGGCTTTTGTCGATGTAGGCCAGGTGCTCCTCGGGAGTGCCGGGCTCGCGGGCCAACGCAATAATTCGGGTCTCGGCATGCAGCAGTCCAGCTCGATCAAGCTGGTACAACGCAGGAAACAGTTTGCGTACCGCCAGGTCACCCAAGGCGCCAAACAACGCAAAAGTGCACGGTTCAACCGTAATCGAGAGCATAATGTTGGTTCTTTTATCAAGTTAAGCTACAAATACCTTTTTTAAAGGCGTTACTCAAGGCCGAATGTAGTAATAACCACAACATTTCCACCAGAACCACATTAGAGTGGTGATCACCACAGGCCCTCAGTACGATAGGCCACCTTTGCGACAGGCTAAAGGCCCAAATTCCCACTCTGCAAATAAAGGCTTGTTCACCGGCCTGTCGCCGTTTCATCAGAAGGACAAACAATGGACCGCATACGCAATCTTCTGGAGCAGATCCAGAGTCGTCTGGAAGAGCTGAACAAGGCTGAGCGCAAGGTCGCCGAGGCGATTCTGAGCAATCCGCAGCAGGCCACCCGCTTCAGCATCGCTGCGCTGGCGCAGGCGGCAAAGGTCAGTGAGCCAACGGTCAACCGCTTCTGCCGTTCATTCGATGTCAGCGGCTACCCGGAGCTGAAGTTGCAGCTGGCCCAGAGCTTGGCCAGCGGCGCCGCCTATGTCAGCCGCGCGGTGGAAGCCGATGACAACCCGGAAGCCTACACCCGCAAGATTTTCGGCAGCGCCATCGCGTCCCTCGACAGCGTGTGCCAGGTGCTTGATCCCAACCTGATCAGCAAAGCGGTCGACTTGTTGATTCAGGCGCGGCAGATCCACTTCTTCGGCCTCGGGGCTTCGGCGCCCGTCGCACTGGACGCGCAGCATAAATTCTTCCGCTTCAATCTTGCTGTCACGGCCCACGCCGACGTGCTGGTGCAGCGCATGCTGGCTTCGGTGGCCCACACCGGCGAGCTGTTTGTGATCATTTCCTACACCGGGCGCACCCGTGAACTGGTTGAAGTGGCGCGCATTGCTCGGGAGAACGGCGCATCAGTGCTGGGACTGACGGCGGCCGACTCGCCGCTGGCAAAAGCCAGCACCTTGAGCTTGAACATTCCGCTGCCGGAAGACACCGACATCTATATGCCCATGACCTCGCGGATCGTTCAGCTGACGGTGCTGGATGTGCTGGCGACCGGCATGACCCTGCGTCGGGGTGTCGACTTCCAGCCGCACCTGCGCAAGATCAAGGAAAGCCTCAACGCCAGCCGGTATCCGGCGGACGATGAGTTGAATTAAGGGAGTCGCTTATTTGTAGGAGCGCGCTTGCCCACGATGAGGCCGCCCCGCTGCATCTCTGTCGCTGGAGCAGTTTTCGCGGGCAAGCGCGCTCCTACAGGGGTTGCGGAGTCGATTGACCGCATTCGTCGCCACGTCGCTCAGTGCACCAAAGTCGCCTGCAGGCTCAAACTGGCGTGCTGCCCGGGCGCCAGGCTCAGGCAATCATCAACACCCGACGCCGCCTCGACCCGCAGAAAACCCATGGCTTCATCGCCACCCACACCGAGCAAGGGCCGGCTGCCCGGGTGCCAGACCACCGTGCTGTCGCTGTCGCCGGTGTCGATGCTCAGTCGCCGCTGCCAGGCGTCGTCCTGTAGCTCCAGCAGTCCGGCATGCTCAAACACCCGCTGACAACTGCCGTGCACCCGTAGCTCGCCCCTTTGCTCACAGGCGCTGCGGCTGAGTTCATCGTAACCCTGCGCACCGTCGAGCCCTTGCAACGCGACGTCCGCCACATCGCTGATGCGCCAGTAGGCGTGCAAGCCGTGGCCAAAGCGGCAAGGTTCGCTGTCGTCGTGACGCGTTTCCAGGCGCAGGTCCATCGCCTGCCCCAGCTCAGCGTAGAGATCGGCCTGCCAGTCCCACAGCTTGAGTTGCCAACGCAATGTCACACCCGCCTCGTGCTCATGGCTTTCGACCAGTTTCCAGTCGAGCAACCGGCCCCAGCCGTTGGCCGGCCAGCCGCTCTCGCCCGGGTGCCGCCCGACCCAGGGCCAACTGACCGGCACGCCGCCGCGGATCGCGCCGACCAGGGGCCAATGCGCGGCACACCACAGCCAGGGTCTCTGCCCGCAAGGTTCGAAATGCAACAGCTGCGCGCCCTGCCGACTGAACACGGCCTGGCACTGCGCATGGTTGATCACCAGCACATCACGCTGTTGGTAGCGTTCCCACTGAAAGGTCGGTTGCGGTCGCACCGAGGTGAAGAAACGCTGAAGAGGATGCTCGGTTGAGCCGGGATCCCTGAAGGGCATCGTTGTAGCACTCCAGATAGCGGTCACTCGTCACGCGAGAAAAAATGCTCCAAAGGCGGAGCCATTGCTACCGAATAAACAGCGCAAAAAAAACGGGCAGCCAGGCTGCCCGTAAAGCACACACGACCCTTGATCGTTAGTGGAGCGCGGAGGAGCGTCCGCTTTGACTTAGAACTTGGACTGAATCTTGATACCGGCAACCAGTGCGTTCTGGACTTCGTCCACACCGCCCGGGCTCTTCACGTACTGCAAGTTAGGACGCACGGTCAGCCAGTCGGTTACATGCACGCCGTAGTAGATTTCCGAGTTGTATTCGGTCTTCTGGATCGGCAGGTAGCCTGGGTTGTCGTAGTCTTCGATACCGTTGACGGCGTTGACCAGACGACGGTTGTCCTGGGCATCATCGTTCACGTGGATACGGGCGACGCCGATACCGATGTCATCCTTCGGACGTGCATCGAACGGGCCTTTGTAGACGAAGCCGACCTGCTGGTAGTTGTCGACGAAGTTGGTGGCTTTGTCATGCACCGTCGCGTTGGCGAAAATGCTCAGACCACGGGATGCGTCGCCGTTGTGAGCGGTCAGTTGTTGCTGAGCCACAACCCACCAGCCGTGCTTGTCTTTGTGAGACTTGAAGTTACCGCCAGCGGTCGCCTGAGGCTGACCGTCTTCGTTCTCGTAGAGATCGTCGGCACTCGGGTTACTCACGTAGTAGCCCAGACGGTATTCGCCTGGCAGCGAGTTGACGTTCGGCGACCACACCACTTCAACCGGTACGACGGTGCCTTTGGCGCCGCTGCCGCTGAGTTTGAAGCTGTTGCCGGTTTCGAGGTACGACGGGTTCTGCTCGTAGACACCGATCTGGGCGAACAACTCAGGCGTGATGTTGTACTTCACGCGTGCAGCCCACTGGCTGACAGGCCAGTTGTACCAGGTGTTTACGTAGTTACCGACCTGCGAGCCGCAGAACGAAAGGTTCTGGAAGTCGCAAGGGAAGCTGTTGAAGTCTTCGCCTTCACCGAAACGGCCGACCTTGATGTCCAGCTTGCCGTCGAAGTACTTCTGCTTGACCCACATCTGGGTCAGACGCCAGGTCTGGCCACGGCCCCAGACTTCCTGGGAGGAGCTGAGCGTGCCGGCACGCGGATCGCCGATACGGTCGTTGGAAATGTTTCTGCCGCTACGCTCGGTGATCGCGAGCTTGAACTCAGCGTCGTTCCAGCCGAGGATTTTCTGCAGGTCCATTTGTACGCCGAACGCGAACTGATCGCTGTAGCGGCCGGTCGTGTCGTCGTTGTAACCACCGTTGAGGTTGCTGGCGGCTTCGCCCACGTACTCGATCGGGAAGTCGTAACCCTTGTCGTACAGCTCTTGACGCAGACCACCCCAGTCACCGGTCATGTGCTCGCTGGCTTTGAAAGGCTCCATTGCAGAAGCCGCTCCGGAAATCGTCAGCGCGCTCAGGACAGACAACCCACCGATCAGCTGAAACTGGTTAAGCGACTTGTTACGTACCTTTTTCATCCCTTGGATCCTCGTTTTATTGTTATTAGCTTTTGAACAGCGTTGTAACCACGTACATCGTGTGCATGACGGGTTTTTTACGGCAGACATCCACCCGTCACAGGTGCTCGTTTTGTGCAGTGCTCCTGCACGTCGGGATCAGTTGCGGTTGAGCCGCGTGACATTCCCCATGTTCTCTACCGACTGACTCGGTGCCAGGACGCCAAGGCGCTCGCCGGTTTTCGCATCAAACAGCAGAACCTTCGCCGGATCGAACTGCAGCGTCAAGGTCTCGCCCACAGCGGGTGCAATATCCGGCGCCAGACGGCAGCAGACCTTGCTCTCGTTGAGGGTAACGAATACCAGCGTATCCGGACCGGTCGGTTCCGTCACCTGGACTTCGGCGCGAAGGGTCGGCAGACCTGCAGTATCACCGGACGCTAGCACGATCTGCTCGGGACGCAGGCCCAGAATCACCTCACGGTCCTCAAGACCGGCGTCGTTCATGCTCATCGGCAGCTCGCAACGGGCCTGACCGCTGTCGAGCAATGCGACCAGACGACCGTCTTTGCGTTGCAGGCGCAGCGGGATGAAGTTCATCGGCGGCGAGCCAATGAAGCTGGCCACAAAGAGGTTCGCCGGATCGTTGTAGATCTGCTTCGGCGTACCGAACTGCTGAATGATGCCGTCTTTCATGACCGCCACTTTGTCGCCCAGAGTCATCGCTTCGATCTGGTCGTGGGTCACGTAGACCGTGGTGGTCTTCAGGCGTTGGTGCATCAGCTTCATTTCGGTCCGCATCTCGACACGCAGCTTGGCGTCGAGGTTGGAAAGCGGTTCGTCAAACAGGTAGATCTTCGGACGACGGGCCAGCGCCCGGCCCATGGCGACGCGCTGTTGCTGACCGCCCGACAACTGCCCCGGCTTGCGGTTGAGCAGGTGTTCGATCTGCAGCAGCTTGGCGACCCGGGCGACTTCGGCGTCGATGTCGGCCTGATTCATCTTGCGAATCTTCAGCCCGAACTCGATGTTCTCACGCACGCTCATGGTCGGGTACAGCGCGTAGGACTGGAACACCATCGCGATGTCGCGATCCTTCGGGCTCATGCCGCTGACGTCCTGATCACCGATCATGATCGCGCCGCCGGTAATGTTTTCCAGCCCGGCGATGCAGTTCATCAGGGTCGACTTACCGCAGCCCGAAGGGCCGACCAGAATCAGGAACTCGCCTTCTTTGATGGAGAGTTCGATGTTCTTCAGGGTGTCCGGCAAACCGGCCCCGTAAGTCTTGTTTACATTGCGTAGTTCAAGCGTTGCCATGATTACCCCTTGACTGCGCCGGCCGTCAGCCCGCGCACGAAATACTTGCCTGCGACCACGTAGACCAGCAGGGTCGGCAGCCCGGCGATCATCGCCGCCGCCATATCAACGTTGTATTCCTTGGCGCCCGTACTGGTGTTGACCAGGTTGTTCAGCGCGACCGTGATCGGCTGCGAATCACCACTGGAGAACACCACACCGAACAGGAAGTCGTTCCAGATCTGAGTGAATTGCCAGATCAGGCAGACCATGATGATCGGCGTCGACATCGGCAGAATGATCCGACGGAAGATGGTGAAGAAGCCGGCACCGTCCAGTCGTGCAGCCTTGACCAGTGCTTCCGGGATGCTGACGTAGTAATTGCGGAAGAACAGCGTGGTGAACGCCAGACCGTAGACAACGTGAATGAACACCAGCCCCGTCGTGGTATTGGCCAGGCCCATCTTGCCGAGGGTGAAAGACGCAGGCAGCAGGACGGTCTGAAACGGCAGGAAGCAGCCGAACAGCAGCAGGCCGAAGAACAACTGCGAACCGCGGAAGCGCCACATCGACAGCACGTAGCCGTTCAGGGCACCAATGGTGGTGGAAATCAGCACCGCCGGAACGGTGATCAGGAACGAGTTCCAGAAATAGCCCTTTACCGTGGCCCAGGCTTTGATCCAGCCGATGGCAGTCACTTCGGTCGGCAAACTGAGCAGGTTGCCGCTGCCGATGTCTTCCGGCGATTTGAAGCTGGTCAACAGCATGACCACCAACGGCACCAGATACAGGAACACGGCAATGATCAGCACCGCGTAGATAGCGACGCGGCTCAGGCTGAGCGCAGGTTTGTTGGCGAGACTAGTCATTGCGCTTGGCCCTCAGCTCGGAATACAGATAAGGCACGAGGATGGCCAGAATCGCACCGAGCATCAGGATCGCACTGGCGGAACCCATGCCCATCTGGCCACGGCTGAAGGTGAACGAGTACATGAACATCGCAGGCAGGTCCGACGAGTAGCCCGGGCCACCGGCCGTCATCGCGGCCACCAGGTCGAAACTCTTGATGGCGATGTGCGCCAGAATCATCACAGCACTGAAGAACACCGGGCGCAGGCTTGGCAGCACCACCTTCCAGTAGATCTTCGGCATGCTTGCGCCGTCGATCTGCGCGGCACGGATGATCGACTGATCGACGCCGCGAAGGCCCGCCAGGAACATCGCCATGATGAAGCCCGATGCCTGCCATACCGCAGCGATCACCAGGCAGTAGACAACGCGGTCCGGATCGATCAGCCAGTCCAGGCGAAAGCCTTCCCAGCCCCAGTCACGCAGCAGTTTGTCCAGACCCATGCCCGGGTTGAGCAGCCATTTCCAGGCCGTACCGGTGACGATCATCGACAGCGCCATCGGGTACAGATAGATGGTGCGGATAAAACCTTCGCGGCGGATGCGCTGGTCCAGGAAAACCGCCAGCAGCACGCCCACCACCATGCTGATGCCGATGAACATGCCACCGAACACCGCAAGGTTTTTGCTGGCGACCCACCAACGGTCGTTGTCGAACAACCGCGCGTATTGCGCCAGACCCACGAATTTGTAGGTCGGCAGGAAAGTCGAGTTGGTGAACGACAGAACGAACGTCCACAGGATATAGCCGTAGAAGCCCACCAATACGATGAACATGCTGGGCGCCAGCACCAGTTTGGGTAGCCAGCGCTGCAGTGCATCGAACGGCGAGGCTTTGCTGAACACAGCAACAGAACTCATGGTGAAATCCAGTACAGAAAAATGAAGAGTGCGAGCGCGGCATCTGTAGGAGCGACCGGGGTGGCGATCCACCTTGCTCGCGAATACGGTGTGTCAGACGTGTATTGACTGACACACCGCAATCGCGGGCAAGCGCGCTCCTACAGACCTGCCGGCTACGCGCTATTTAGCAGACTTGATCGCAGCGCCCAACTTCTTCGCCGCGTCGGCCGGATCAGCTTTCGGGTCGTTAATGTAGTTGGTCACGACATCAAAGAACGCACCTTGCACGGCCAGCGTTGTGGCCATGTTGTGCGCCATGCTTGGCTGCAGGCCGCCGGTTTTGGCGTCCGCCAGGAAATCCTTGGCAGCGGTCTGGGCGCACGAGTCGAAACCGTACTTGCCCATGTCAGCCAGCATGTCGTTGCGAACCGGGATCGAGCCTTTGTTGATGCTGAAGACTTTCTGGAAGTTTTCACCCAGCACGATTTTGGCGATGTCCTGCTGACCGGCAGCAGTGCCCGCGTCCTTCTGCTTGAACACCGCCAGAGAGTCGATGTTGTAGGTGAACGCCTTGTCGGTGCCCGGGAACGCTACGCACTCGTAGTCTTTGCCAGCGACCTTCTTGGCGGCGGTCCATTCGCTCTTGGCCCAGTCACCCATGATCTGCATGCCGGCCTTGCCGTTGATGACTTTGGCGGCTTCCAGGTTCCAGTCCTGACCTTTGCCGTCGACATCCATGTAGGTGGCGACTTTCTTCAGTTCGGTCAGCGACTTGACCATTTCAGGACCGGTCAGCGCAGCATTGTCGAGGTCGACCAGTGCCTTCTTGTAACCGTCAGCGCCCATGACAGAGAGGACGACGGCTTCAAAAACGGTGCTGTCCTGCCAAGGCTGGCCGCCGTGGGCCAGAGGGATGAAGCCTGCCGCTTTGAGCTTGTCGCCCGCTGCGTAGAATTCTTCGAGGGTGGTGGGGGCTTTTTCGATACCGGCTTTCTTGAAGACTTCCGGGTTGATCCACAGCCAGTTGACGCGGTGGATGTTCACCGGCACGGCAACGTAATCACCTTCGTACTTCACGGTATCGGAGACTTTCTTGTCCAGCAGGCTGTCCCACTTCTCCTCTTTGGAGACGGTTTTCAGCACGTCGGTATCAAGCAGGCCGGTGGAGGCCCATTCCTGAATGTCCGGACCTTTGATTTGCGCAACGCCAGGCGGGTTGCCAGCAACGGCGCGACTCTTGAGAACGGTCATTGCGGTAGCACCGCCGCCGCCTGCGACAGCGCCGTCTTTCCAGGTGAAACCGTCTTTTTCAACTTGAGCCTTGAGCACATCGACAGCGGCTTTTTCGCCACCGGACGTCCACCAGTGCACGACTTCGACAGTGCCTTTGGCATCAGCCGCCATGGCGCTCAGAGGGAACAACGAGGCGAGGGAAATAAGTGCAGCGAGACGGGAAATCGAATTCATATCTGACCTTTCTTGTTGTTATGCATGAGCAAGTCGTGGCGCTTGCGCTGCGTGGATTCTAACCAAGGGCCCAGAGCGGACGGTAACGAAGGGATGCGCAATTGTCACAACCCTGTGACATTCCTGAAACGACTCAGCCCACTGTTGGAGCGCGCTTGCCCGCGAAAATTTTTTCCAGCAACACAAGAGGTGTTGAATGGGCTGCCGCCATCGCGGGCAAGCGCGCTCCTACTGGGGAGATCCGGCGCCGGATCACTCCAATCCACGCGGCAGATACAGCGTCACCCGCAACCCGCCCTCGCGGATGTTTTGCAACGTCACTTCGCCACCATGGCTATGGGCAATATTGCGCGCGATTCCGAGCCCCAAACCGTAGCCCTGCTGGTGTTTGCCGGCCAGCCGGAAGTGCGGCTCGAAAACTTGTTCCATTCGCTGCTCCGGCACACCCGGGCCCTCGTCTTCGACGTGCAGAATGAACGCATCGGCGTCGTCTTCAACGAACAGGTGCGCACGGTCGCCGTATTTGATCGCGTTATCGATCAGGTTGCCCATGCAGCGGCGCAGCGCCAGGGGCTTGCCGTAGTACATCGACATCGCCTTGCCCTGCAACGTGACACGGCCCCCGCCGTCGGGGGCGAGATACGGTTCGATCAGGCAATCCAGCGCGTGATTGAGGTCGACCGGCTCGATGTTCTCGTGAATGTCGGTGTCCTTCACACACTGCAACGCGCCTTTGACCAGCAGCTCCAGCTCATCCAGGTCGCGGGTGAATTTGGCCTGCATCTGTTCGTCTTCGAGCAGTTCGACGCGCAGCCGCAGACGGGTGATCGGGGTGCGCAGGTCGTGGGAAATCGCACTGAATAATTGGCCGCGCTCGGTCAGATATCGGCTGATGCGGTCGCGCATGGTGTTGAACGCGCGGGTCACTTCCACCACTTCACTGCCACCGCCCTCCACCACCGGCTCGACGTCGGCACCCAACGACAGATCCCGCGCAGCATGGGCCAGACGCTTGAGCGGACCGCTCTGCCAGTGCACCAACAGGCCGATGAAGACCAGCAGAAAAACACTCGTCAGGGCGATGAACCAGACCTGCTGAGACGGCAGACCTTCCGCTTCGAGCATGGTGTAGGGCTCAGGCAGCAGCGAGGCGATGTACAGCCATTCGCCGGGCGACAGCTCGATCTGCGTCACCAGCACGGGCGGGTTCACCGGTTCGAGGGTCAGCGCGTAATGGGCCCACGAACGTGGGAGTTCGTCGAGCCTCAAGCCGCTGTTAAAGATGCGCAGGTCTTCTGGACGCACGAAGCGCACGAGGATATCCGGATCGGCGCCGAGGTTTTGCCGCAGCACCTGGCCGACCATATCAATCACCGCCGTCTTGCGCACGGTAGGCTCAAGCACCTGCATGTCCAGCGGACGATCGTTGAGCGAGACGAAGAAACGCGTGCCACCCATGCTGCGCAGTTGATCAAGGACCAACGGCCGAAACGCGACAGGCAGCGAGCGGAAATAACTCACGCTCGCCGCCATGGAGAAACCCAGACTGCGGGCACTGGTGACCAGGCCTTCCATCTGCGTGGCGCGCAGTTGCGAGAGCCAGATCAGGCTGGACAGGGTTTGCGCCAGCAACACGGCGAACAAGGTCAGCAGCAACATGCGCCCGAGCAGCGAGCGCGGCACCGGCAAGCGGCGTTTCTTGTCGGTCACCATCAAGGACTAGTAACCGTTGCCGGCTTGGGGCAGCACATTGGCTGCCAACAGATAACCGCTGCCTCGTACGGTGCGGATCAACCGTGGCGCCTTGCCAGTGTCACGCAAACGCTGACGCAGGCGGCTCACCGCCATGTCGACGATGCGCTCCAGCGGCATCAGTTCACGACCACGGGTGGCGTTGCCGATGGTGTCGCGATCGAGAATCTGTTGGGGGTTGTCGAGGAACAGTTTGAGCAGCGCGAAATCGGCGCCCGACAAAATCACCTCTTCGCCATCGTTGTGAAACAGCCGGTGACTGACCATGTCCAGCCGCCATTCATCGAACACCAGCACTTCACCGCCGCTGCGCTCCTGGCCGAACTGGGCACGACGCAACAGCGCCTTGATCCGGGCCTGAAGTTCTCGAGGGCTGAAGGGCTTGGCCATGTAGTCATCGGCGCCGAGCTCCAGACCGATGACCCGATCGGCCTCGTCGGAGCTGGCGGTGAGCATGATGATGGGAATATGCGGCTGACGCGGATGCTGCCTGACCCAGCGACACAGGCTGAAGCCGTCTTCATCGGGGAGCATAACGTCGAGGATCAGCAGGTCGCTGGCCTCTTCGTTGAATGCCTGACGAAACTCGGCCCCATTGCCGACCGTGCGCACCTGAAAACCGGAACGGCTCAGGTAGGCTTGCAGCAACTCGCAAATCTCCTGGTCATCGTCGACCACCAGAATCGATTTACTGACAGCGTTCACATGGTCGTCCTTGTGAGCAATGGATTGTTGTTATAGGCACAAATAACACATCGGCCTGACGATCGGCTTCGCCAGTGAGCCGGTTGCCACGAAATCCATGGCAGGCATGAACCCTGTAGGAGCGCGCTTGCCCGCGATGACGTCAGCCAATCCAACACATCTGGGTTGCCGGAACTATTATTCGCGGGCAAGCGCGCTCCTACATGTCTAGCCCTGCGCGATCAGGGACTGATCCAGCGCCACGCCTGCGCCCATCAGGCCGGGGTATTCGGCCGTGACCAGCCAGACCGGCACGTCATTGAAATAATCCTTCATCAATCCCTTCTCGGCGAACGCCTTGTTGAAGCCGCTCTGCATGAAGAAATCAACGAACCGGGGAATCACGCCACCGGCAATATACACGCCGCCGCGTCCGCCGACAGTCAGTACGTTGTTGCCTGCCACGCGCCCGAGGAATACACAGAACTGCTCCAGCACTGCGCTGGCGACAGGGTCACCCTTGAGCGCCGCCGAGGTAATGGCCGCAGGGGATTTGAGTTCAGGCTCGATCTCGTCCAGTCCGCAGCTGACTTGATACAGCAGCAACAGCCCGGCGCCACTCAGAATCGTCTCGGCGCTGACGTGCTCGTGGGTTGCCATCAAGCGCATCCACAGCAGGGCTTCGCGAGGCGTGCCGATCGGCAGATCAACGTGACCGCCCTCGCCCGGCACGGCGGACCAACGCGCTTCACCGGTGCGAATCAGCGTACCGACCCCAAGCCCGGTGCCAGGCCCTATCACCACCCGCGCACCGTGAGGATCGCCTTTGCCATGACGCACGGTCAGGTACTCGTCGTCTTTCAGGCGGGTCATGCCCAGGGCCATGGCAGTGAAGTCGTTGACCAGGATCAGGTGGTCGATCTTCAGCTCGGCGCAGAACGCCTGCCGGTTGATCTTCCAGTGGCTGTTGGTGAAGTGGAAATCGTCGCCGGTCACCGGCCCGGCCACGGCCAGGCAAAGGGAGGTGACATCACCGCGCTGCAACTCCAGGTCCTGCAGATAGACCGTCAGGGCCTTTTCAGGACTGGCGTAATCGACCGTCGCGAACACGCGAATCGAATGCAACTGGTCGTCTTCCCAAATGGCAAACCGCGCATTTGTGCCGCCGATATCACCCACCATCGCCAATGTCACTTGAGCGTCTCCAGATTCGAAGTAAAGGCGCTGGCGCCCTTCTCTGCCGAGCTGAAGGCCATGCGCATGAAGCCGAACAGTTCGCGCCCGCTGCCCACGTTGTGTGACAAGCGACCGATTGCCGGCTCTCTGGCGGCCAATTCTGCCGGTTCGACCAGAACTTGCAACGTTCCTTTCACGCCATCGACACGAATGAGATCCCCGTCACGCACCAACGCCAGCGGCCCGCCGTCGGAGGCTTCCGGGCAAACGTGAATCGCCGCCGGGATTTTCCCGGACGCCCCAGACATACGCCCGTCAGTAATGAGCGCCACCTTGAAACCACGGTCCTGCAGCACGCCCAGGAACGGCGTCATCTTGTGCAGCTCCGGCATGCCGTTGGAGCGCGGGCCCTGGAAACGCATCACCGCGACAAAGTCGCACTCCAGCTCACCGGCCTTGAAGGCGTCGGCGAGGTCTTGCTGGTCTTCGAACACTTTGGCGGGGGCTTCGACGATCTGGTGCTCCAGCGCAACGGCGGAGACTTTCATCACGCCACGGCCCAGGTTGCCTTCCATGACCCGCAGGCCGCCTTCGGCCGAGAACGGACGCGCGATGGGGCGCAGGACGTTTTCGTCGAGGCTTTCGATCGGGCCATCGCGCCACACCAGTTTGCCTTCTTCCAGGAACGGCTCTTGGATGTAGCGACGCAGGCCACGGCCCATCACCGTGTTGACGTCTTCGTGCATCAAGCCTGCATCAAGCAGCTCACGAATCAGGAACGACATACCGCCGGCGGCCTGGAAGTGGTTGATGTCGGCTTTGCCGTTCGGGTAGACGTGGGACAGGGTCGGCACCACTTCAGACAGATCGGCCATGTCCTGCCAGGTCAGCTGAATGCCCGCGCACTGGGCAATCGCCGGCATGTGCAGCGTGTGGTTGGTGGAACCGCCCGTCGCGTGCAGGGCAACAATCGAGTTGACCAGCGAACGTTCGTCCACAATCTCTCCGAGAGGGATGAAGTCGCCGCTTTGTTTGGTCAGACGCGTGACCTGGAACGCCGCCTCGCGTGTCAGGGCATCGCGTAGCGGCGTGTAGGGATTGACGAAAGAGGCGCCCGGAAGATGCAGACCCATGACTTCCATAATCAACTGGTTGGTGTTCGCCGTGCCGTAGAACGTGCAGGTGCCCGGGCCGTGGTAGGACTTCATTTCCGAATCCAGCAGCTCTTCACGGGTGGCTTTGCCTTCGGCGTAGCGCTGACGCACGTCGGCTTTCTCCTTGTTAGAGATACCCGAGACCATCGGCCCGCCCGGCACGAAGATCGTCGGCAGATGACCAAAGCGCAGCGAGCCCATCAGCAAGCCCGGAACGATCTTGTCGCAGATGCCCAGCATCAGCGCGCCGTCGAACATGTTGTGGGACAAGGCCACCGCCGTTGCCATCGCAATGACTTCTCGGCTGGCGATACTCAACTCCATGCCCGGCTCGCCCTGGGTGACGCCGTCACACATGGCCGGAACGCCACCGGCAAACTGCCCCACCGAGCCGATTTCACGCAGCGCTTTTTTGATCTGTTCGGGGAAGTGTTCGTACGGCTGATGCGCGGAGAGCATGTCGTTGTAGGAAGAGACAATGGCGATGTTGGCCGCATTCATCATGCGCAGGCTGTTCTTGTCTTCGGGACCACATGCCGCGACGCCGTGGGCGAAGTTGGCACATTGCAGCTTGCCACGCATCGGCCCGTCGCTCGCCGCACCCCGGATCAATTGCAGGTAGCGTTGACGGGTTTCACGGCTGCGAGCAATCAGCCGTTCGGTTACCTCAAGGACGCGGGGATGCATGTCATGGACTCCAGGCTAGCGGATGTTGTCACCCGTTCAGGCGCTTTCACCAGGCTGCGATCAAATCCGGTACTCAGACGAGAGCGGCGGCAAGCATTTGATTTTCAGCCAGTTGTGACGGCCAGACGGGTTTCTATTTGTAGATAAAACAAAATACTGCCACTAAAAGGGGTTGTTTTCTATTTTTATGAGAATAATCTTGTAATTCCAACAACAAATTCCTGAGGACGGGTGTATGACTCTCCGCATCGCAATCAATGGCTTTGGCCGAATCGGCCGCAACGTCCTACGCGCACTTTATACCCAAGGTTACCGTCAGGACCTGCAAGTCGTCGCCATCAATGACCTGGGCGACAGCGAGATCAACGCCCACCTCCTGAAATTCGACACAGTGCACGGGCAATTCGACGGCACCGTTGAACACGATCAGGAAAGCCTGACCGTTAATGGTGACCGAATTGCAGTCAGCGCCATTCGCAACCCGGCCGAGCTGCCGTGGAAATCCCTGAACATCGACGTGGTGTTCGAATGCACCGGCTTGTTCACGGATCGCACCAAGGCGGCCGCGCACATCACCGCCGGCGCCAAGAAAGTGATTATTTCAGCACCGGCCAAAGGCGCCGATGCGACGATCGTTTACGGCGTTAACCATGACGTGCTGCGCCAGTCCCATCAGGTCATCTCCAACGCATCCTGTACGACCAACTGCCTGGCGCCGGTCGCCCAGGTGCTGCACCGTGAGTTGGGCATCGAGAGCGGCCTGATGACCACCATCCACGCCTACACCAACGACCAGAACCTGATCGACGTCTACCACACCGATCCGTACCGCGCGCGTTCGGCGACTCAGTCGATGATCCCGAGCAAGACCGGCGCTGCCGAAGCGGTAGGTCTGGTGCTGCCGGAACTGGCGGGCAAGCTGACCGGCATGGCCGTGCGTGTGCCGGTGATCAACGTGTCGCTGGTCGACCTGACCATTCAGCTCAAGCGCGACGCGACGGCCGAAGAGGTCAACGCGATCATGAAGGAAGCGGCGCAGCATTCGAAGATCCTCGGCTACAACACCCTGCCGCTGGTTTCCCACGACTTCAATCACAACCCGCTGTCGTCGATCTTCGACGCGAACCACACCAAAGTCAGCGGTCGCCTGCTGAAGGTACTGGCGTGGTACGACAACGAATGGGGCTTCTCCAACCGCATGCTGGATAACTGCCTGGCGTTGATGAATGCCGAGTAAGTAACGGAATCAACCTATGTAGGAGCGGGCTTGCTCGCGAAGACGGACTCCAAGCCGCTGGATAGTCAGCGGATGCACCCATCTCTTCGCGATCAAACTCCCTCCCTCAGTAATGATCGCCGTCCCCATGCACCGCCCTTACAATCTGTGCAAATCCCTGCCTTGACCGGACCTCTAGATGATAAGCATTATCATCTGATGAATTCTGGTCGGGTGTCCCCGTGACTCAGTCGCACTTCAATACTGTCTTTCTCGCCCGACGAACCATGCTGTTGCGCACGCTTCAGCGCATGGTCCGCAGCCACACCACCGCTGAAGACCTGCTCCAGGAAACTTACCTGCGTGTCACCCGCGCGCTCAACGAGCGGGCCATCGAGCACCTCGAACCCTTCGTCTTCCAGACCGCGCGCAATCTGGCGCTGGATCATCTGCGTGCCAGACGTATTCACGCGCGCACCATCATCGACGATGCGCCCATAAGCGACATCCACAATGTCGTCGCCCCCGAATCCGCGCTGGAGGATGCTGCCCACGCCAACCGGCTGCTGGAAAGCCTCAGCGCGAGCCTGGAAACCCTGACGCCCCGGCAGCAGAAAATCTTTACCCTCAGTCGGCTCCACGGCGCGAGTTATCTGGAGATCGCCGAACAGTTGGAGGTGTCCACCAGCACCGTGCAAAAAGAACTCAAGCTGGTCATGACACTTTGCATGAGTGTGGCCGCACGTCTGGATCGCTGAGTTCCATCCGTAAGAATCGTCAGCTGGTGGTTCAGAGTGACGCTACACTGCCGGCCAAACCGAGGACCCGAGGACGCTGCTTGACGGACGCCCAATCACCCCGCCGCGCTCAAGCCGACGCAGCGCGCGCTGCCGAGACGATGGATCAGGCCCTGACCTGGCTGATCGAACTGGAAATCGCCGATGCGGCAACACACGCGCGATTTCTGGAATGGCTCGAGGCCGATCCTGCCCACAGCGAAGCGTTCGCCAGCGCCGAAGCCGTGTGGCATTCGCAAGCAGTGCTTGATGCAGCAGCGGTGCTGGCTGCGCGGAAAAAAAATAGCGCCTGATGATGCGCTGGCAAGACAGCGGCGCTATTGCTCCACATCTGATGATGTTCAACTGACCCGATTTATTTTTACGCGATAGCCGCATCCCGTTCGTCTAGTCATAGCCAATGCAACTGATTCCTATTTGAATCATCTCGCAACAACTATGACGACCCGCACGACAGGGAGCGCTATCCATGCTGTCCAGTTTCAACCCCGCACCACCCTTCTCGCCCACCACCACTCACCCTTTCGGGCTTTCGCTGCTGACGATCGCCATGTTCGCTGCAGCCCTGCACAGCCCCGCCGTCGCTGCCGCCGAGCAGAGTGATGCGTTGGAACTGGAGCAAATTACAGTCAGTGCCACGCGTCAGGCGCAGTCGGTGGATTCGGTGCCCAGCACGGTGACGGTGCAGGACCGCGCAACGCTGGATCGGCGCAACGTCAACAGCATTCGCGACCTTGACGCGACGAGTCCGGTGTTTCCGTGGGTGGGGCCGGCCAGCGTGCGGGCACCAGCGGCTACAACATTCGTGGCATCGATGGCGACCGGATCCTCACGCAGGTGGACGGCGTCGAAGTGCCGGACAACTTTTTTCAGGGCCCTTTTGCCAACACCCATCGTAATTACGTGGATCCGGAGATCATCAAGCGCGTCGAGATCCTGCGCGGGCCTGCATCGGCGCTGTATGGGAGCAGCGCCATCGGCGGCGCGGTGAGTTATTACACCCTCGACCCCGAGGACATCATCAAGTCGGGGAAGGACGTCGGCGCCCGCCTGAAAACCGGCTACAGCTCGGCGGACAACAGTTGGCTGAATTCGTCTACGGTTGCCGGCCGCGCGGGGGACTTAGACGGCTTGCTGCACGTCAGTCAGCGCAACGGCCACGAAACCGAGTCCTACGGTGAGCATGGCGGCACAGGGCTGTCACGCACGAAGGCCAACCCGGAAGACGCCCGCGCCACCAATGTGCTGGCCAAGCTGGGCTGGAACTACGGCGACAATGATCGTCTGGCGTTCACTTACGAGAAGTACAAGGACGACACCCATACGAATCAGAAGAGTGTGGTGGGCGGGCCTTTCAATGCCGGTGTTGGCTTCGGCTACTACGGTTCACGTGAAGGGAACGACGTTATCACCCGAGAGCGGTTTGGCCTGGAAAACAGCTTTGCGCTGGACAGCGTGTTGGCTGACAACGCCAAGTGGAGCTTGAACTACCAGATTGCCAAGACTGATCAAAATACCTTTGAAAGGTATCTGCCCTCTAACCCCAGAAGCGGGGCGGTTTTGCGAGATGTCTGGCGCACCCGCGACACCCAGTACAAGGAGCGCCAGTGGATCCTCGACGCACAGCTGGATAAAGCGTTCGACATGGGCGACACCCAGCACTTGCTGACGTACGGCACGACCCTCAAGCAACAGAAGGTGACGGGACTTCGGACAGGGTCAGCCACCTGTGCGTCGGTCCTCGGAACCTGCCGCACCGTCGGCGCACCCAGTACCAACCCGCTGGATATCGTTGCACCCACCAATGACTTCCCGAACCCGACGATCACCACCTACGCCTTGTTCGCCCAGGATCAGATCAAGTGGGGCGACTGGACCTTCATGCCCGGCGCCCGCTACGACTACACCACGCTCGAACCAGACGCCACAGATTCATTCCTCAAGAGCGTCAACCTGGCCAGCAAGAGCGAGTTCGACGACAGCACGAAAAAATGGCATCGCCTGTTACCCAAGCTCGGGCTGACGTATGCGTTCAACGACGCCTACACCTGGTACGGCCAGTACGGCGAGGGTTTCCGCACGCCGAGCGCCAAGGCGTTGTATGGCCGCTTCGAGAACACCCGGGGCAATTACGTCGTCGAACCCAATCCCGACCTGAAACCGGAGACCAGCAAAAGCTACGAGACCGGGCTGCGCGGTCACTTCGACGAAGGTACGTTTGATCTCGCGCTGTTCTACAACACGTACCGCGACTTCATTAATGAAGACGCGGTGATTCCAGCCAATTCCACCACCACGACCTTCCAGACCAACAACATCAAGCACGCCACCATCAAGGGCGTCGAGCTCAAGGGTCGTTTGAACCTGGACAGCTTCGGCGCACCCGAAGGCCTCTACACCCGAGGCTCGCTGGCCTATCTGTACGGTCGCAACAACGACACCGGCCAGCCCATCAACAGCATCAACCCGCTGACCGGCGTGCTGGGCCTGGGTTATGACCAGAACACCTACGGCGGCTTGCTGAACTGGACGCTGGTCAAGCGCAAGACGCGGGTCGACGCCAGCAATTACTACGCCCCCGACGGGGCGACCCGGTTCAAGACCCCTGGCTTCGGCCTCGTCGATCTGACGGGCTATTACAAAGTCACTAACGACGTCACGGTCAGCGGCGGTCTGTACAACCTCGCGGACAAAAAATACTGGCTGTGGGATGACGTGCGCGACTACGACAACGTCGGCGAAGCAGGCGCCACCGCCCCCGCCAACCTCGACCGCCTGACCCAGCCAGGACGCAATTTCGCCGTCAACGTGGTGTGGGACATCTGACCGATCCCCGTTGCAGGAGTGTGATTTTTTACGCGCCTGCAACGCTCGTTCCTCTTGTTAACAAGCGCCTCTTTTACAAGGAAGACCCCATGACCGAAAACTCGATTCGTCGCTCGCAACGACTGAACCAGATCACCCACGCCCCCCATGAACAACTGGACAAAGCGGTGAAAGCCAACGCGCCGTTCGAAACACTGGCCAGCTACAGCCGATTCCTCAGCGCCCAATACCTGTTTCAGGAAGAGCTGAAAACGCTGTACACGCACCCGCAGTTGATCGCGTTGATTGCCGATCTGCCCGATCGATGCCGCGCCGAACAGGCCAAGGCTGATCTGCTCGACCTTCAGATTGCCATCCCTGGCCCGGTCGCCGGCGCCGTCGAAGCGCCGAGCCTCGCCGAAGCGCTGGGCTGGCTGTTCGTGTCGGAGGGCTCGAAGCTGGGCGCCGCGTTTCTGATCAAACGCGCCGAGACTTTGAACCTCAGCGAGACCTTCGGCGCCCGTCATCTGGGTGAACCCGCGGGCGGTCGCGCCGAAGGCTGGAAGCGCTTTATCAGAATCATTGACGATCTGCCGCTGAACGCAGAGCAGGAGCGCGAAATAGACCGCGGCGCGGTGGCGGCCTTCGAACGTTTCAACGTGCTGTTGCAACACGCCTACGCTCCAGCGTCTGAAGCGGAACCCGCCTGACACCGGGCCTTTTGCGCTCGGCACTGATAAGCTGAGCGCCTTTTGCGGGACCTGAAAATCCCGCAACACCTGCTCACTCTGCATTACCGAGACCATGACCAGTACCCCACCCGGCAGCAAACTGTCCCGCATCCTGTTTGGCATTCTCGCCTACGTGAGCCTGACCATCGGCATCATCGCGATTTTCATTCCGGGCCTGCCCACCACCGAATTCATTCTGCTGGCGGCCTGGGCGGCGACCCGAAGCTCACCGCGCTTGAGCGCCTGGCTTGAAAACCATCGGCTGTTTGGGCCGATGCTGAGCAACTGGCGAAACGGCAAGATGATTGCGCGCAGGGCCAAGATCAGCGCCACGGTCACCATGCTGATCTGCGCGGTTATGATGCTGGTGGTACTGAAACACAATTGGTGGATCTACTTCGCCGTGGCCGGAATGGTGCTGGTCAATCTGTGGATCTGGTCACGGCCCGAGCCTTCGCGCCTTCAGCCGGAAAAGTGAGGTGTAGGACCGGCTTTAGCCGGGAAGAGGCCGGTTTGAACACTCTCTACTGAGGTATGGCGTCTGACGCTTTCCCGGCTAAAGCCGGTCCCACAAACAGCGCGCGGCATATGAGCCTGAACCCGAGGCGACCCGCAGCGGTCTGTCCTCTTAGGTCCATCACCTTTTCCCGGAGCCATCGCTATGTTCGAGCCAGGTCATCTGCACATCGTCCACCCCGCTCTGCAGCCACACGACGTCGGCTACGACCTTCATATCCGTTACGAAGTCAGCGAGACCGATTCGGGTCCGGGCATGCAGTTCACCCTGGAAGGCGAGATCAGTGGCAAGGCGGTCAACGAAACATTCGAGCTGCCCAAGGACAAGGCCTACAACTTCGCCAGCGAGGCCTCGCGCAGGCTGGAAAAGCATGGCCTGCCAAGAACCACTGACCTGCACGCGATGCACGGGGAATACGACCAGATGTTCGAAGACATCCGTCACAAGCTCGACATGAAGTCAGGTGATCCGGTTAAGCCGGAGCATCTGGAATAACCAGGCGCGCTCAACGGTCTCGGAATAGGCAGTGAGATTACTGGCATAATCGCCCCCCTCACTCCCGCGAACCCTTTCCTTCCCCATGCGCATTCACGTCACGTTCATTGACCGCGTCGGCATCACCCAGGAAGTGCTGGCCATTCTCGGCGCGCGCAACCTGAACCTCGATGCCGTGGAAATGGTGCCGCCCAACGTCTATATCGATGCACCGACGCTGAGCCATGACGTGCTTGAAGAACTCAAGGACCGGCTGTTTCGCGTGCGCGGCGTGGAAGCGATCACGTTGGTCGACATCCTTCCCGGCCAGCGCCGTCATCTGCAACTGGACGCACTCTTGGCGGCAATGACCGACCCGGTACTTGCCCTCGACAGCGCCGGCCATGTGTTGCTGGCCAACCCGGCGCTGGTGGCGTTGTATGGCCGGGAACCGGCGGGCGAGTCGATTGGCGAGCTGTTTTCCGATGCGGGCCTGCAAGCGGCGCTGCTGGAAAACGGCTTTCGCCTGCCACTGCGGGAAGTGACACTGAATGGCGAGGCCTTGCTGCTGGACGCCACACCGATCACCGACGCGGGCGCGCTACTCACCCTTTATCTGCCAAGCCGGATCGGCGAACGCCTGTCGGCACTGCACCACGATCACGCCGAAGGTTTCGACGCGCTGCTGGGCGATTCCGCGCCGATTCGCACCCTCAAGGCGCGGGCGCAACGGGTCGCGGCACTGGATGCGCCACTGTTGATTCAGGGCGAAACCGGTACGGGCAAAGAACTGGTGGCGCGGGCCTGTCATGCGGTGAGCGCGCGCAACGGAGCGCCTTTTCTTGCACTGAACTGCGCGGCGTTGCCGGAGAACCTCGCTGAAAGTGAACTGTTCGGCTACGCCCCCGGCGCCTTTACCGGTGCGCAGCGGGGCGGCAAACCGGGCCTGATGGAGCTCGCCAACAAAGGCACGGTGTTTCTCGACGAGATCGGCGAGATGTCGCCGTACCTGCAAGCCAAACTGCTGCGCTTCCTTAATGACGGCAGCTTTCGCCGGGTCGGCGGCGACAAGGAGGTGAAGGTCAACGTACGCATCCTGAGCGCCACCCACCGTGACCTGGAGAAGATGGTTGCCGAGGGTACCTTCCGCGAAGACCTGTTCTATCGCCTGAACGTCCTCAACCTGGACGTGCCGCCGTTGCGCGAGCGCGGTCAGGACATCCTGATGCTGGCGCGCTATTTCATGGAGCAGGCCTGCACGCAGATTCAGCGACCGGTCTGCCGCCTTGCGCCGACCACCTACCCTGCCCTCCTTGGCAATCGCTGGCCGGGCAACGTGCGTCAGTTGCAGAACGTGATCTTCCGCGCGGCCGCTATCTGCGACAGCTCGCTGGTCGACATCGGCGACCTCGACATCGCCGGTACTTCGGTGGCAAGGGGCAGTGATGGCGAAATCGAAAGCCTTGAAGCGGCGGTCGAGCATTTCGAAAAGTCGCTTCTAGAGAAGCTCTACAGCCAGTACCCCTCAACCCGCCAACTGGCCGCGCGATTACAGACATCCCATACCGCAATTGCCCATCGGCTGCGCAAATACGGTATTCCCGGCAAATCTTAGTACGCAGAACTTTGGGCTCAATGCCGCCTGCATATTCCGCTTGGTCTTGCAGATGGCCATAGGACGGTTTGCTGGCGAATGGGTCTCACATCCACGGATACTTTGACCGCCAACAACGGGTTCGCCAGCAAGCCGGCTCCTACAAATCGCATTCAACGAAGAACCTTGGCACGATATCGAAACACCGTATCGAAATCATTCCGCTCGCTCAACGTCGATACCCGGTGCCGCGGCCCTAGGCTCAGTCCACCCATGCCCTCAAGTCGCGTATTGATTTCGTTCCAGTCGTTTTCAATCCACCCACCGCGCCTGTCGCCACAGCCCAACGTTTAAGGGCCCTTCCCCACCTTGGCCGCAAACTTGCTATGCACTCCCCCATCACGCCCGGGCATAACGGGCGATTTATCATCTGGGGAGATTTCATGAGCGAGTTGCGTTTTACCGAAGACCACGAGTGGCTGCGCGCCGAAGCTGACGGCAGCGTCACAGTCGGCATCACCGCCTTTGCGCAGGACGCACTGGGTGACGTGGTTTTCGTGCAACTGCCGGAGCTGCAGTCCTACGACAAAGGCGCCGAAGCGGCCACCGTCGAATCGGTAAAAGCCGCCAGCGGCGTGTACATGCCCCTCGATGGCGACGTCGTCGAAACCAACCCGGTGCTGGACGCCAACCCCGAACTGGTCAACGAAGACCCGCTCGGCCAGGGCTGGTTCTTTCGCTTTATTCCTTCCAATCCCGATGCTGTCGGCCAACTGCTGACCCAAGACGCCTATGATCGTCTGATCAAAGCCAACGCCGAAGCCTGAGGAGCGCGCAATGACTGATCGTATTGAATTGAGCACCGCCAACGAGTTCATCGCCCGCCACATCGGCCCGCGTGCCGCTGACGAAAAAGCCATGCTCACCATGCTGGGCTATGACTCCGTTGACGCGTTGACCGCCAGCGTCATCCCTGAATCCATCAAGGGCACCAGCGTTCTCGGCTTGTCCGCCGGGCAAAGCGAAGCCGACGCGCTGGCCGACATCAAAGCGATTGCCGGCAAGAATCAGCTGTTCAAGACGTACATCGGCCAGGGTTACTACAACACCCACACGCCGGCGCCGATCCTGCGCAACCTGCTGGAAAACCCGGCGTGGTACACCGCTTACACGCCGTATCAGCCGGAGATTTCCCAAGGCCGTCTGGAGTCCCTGCTGAACTTCCAGACCCTGATCAGTGACCTGACCGGCCTGCCGATTGCCAACGCCTCGCTCCTCGACGAAGCCACTGCCGCCGCCGAAGCCATGACCTTCTGCAAACGCCTGAGCAAGAACAAAAGCAGCAATAAGTTCTTCGCCTCCGCCCACTGCCACCCGCAGACCCTCGACGTGCTGCAAACCCGCGCCGAGCCGCTGGGCATTGAAGTGGTCGTCGCGGACGAAGCGCAACTGACCGACGTCAGCGAGTTCTTCGGCGCGCTGCTGCAATACCCCGCCAGCAGTGGCGACGTGTTCGACTATCGCGAGTTGGTCGAGCGCTTCCATGCCGCCAACGCCTTGGTCGCCGTGGCGGCCGATCTGCTGGCCCTGACCCTGCTCACCCCGCCCGGCGAATTTGGCGCTGACGTGGCCATCGGCAGTGCGCAGCGCTTCGGCGTGCCGCTGGGTTTCGGTGGTCCGCACGCAGCCTACTTCTCGACCCGCGACGCCTATAAGCGCGACATGCCCGGCCGACTGGTCGGTGTGTCCATCGACCGCTTCGGCAAGACCGCCCTGCGTCTGGCCATGCAAACCCGCGAACAACACATTCGTCGCGAGAAGGCCACCAGCAACATCTGCACCGCGCAGGTGCTGCTCGCCAACATCGCCAGCATGTACGCCGTGTACCACGGGCCGCGCGGCCTGACCCGAATCGCCAACCGCGTACATCACCTGACCGCGATTTTCGCCCAGGGCCTGACCCAACTGGGCTTGAAGGCCGAGCAGTCGTTCTTTTTCGACAGCATCACCCTGAAAACCGGCGCCAAGACCGCCGATTTGCACGCCAAAGCGCGCGCTCACGAGATCAACTTGCGTGAAGTAGACGCCGAGCGCCTGGGCGTTTCGCTGGACGAAACCACCAAGCAAGCCGACGTCGAAGTGCTGTGGTCCCTCTTCGCAGGCGAAGGCCAGGCCCGGCCTGATTTCGCCGCGCTGGCAGACAGCGTCGAAACGCGCCTGCCTGCCGAGCTGAAGCGCCAGTCGGCGATACTCAGCCACCCAGTGTTCAACCGCTACCACTCCGAAACCGAGCTGATGCGCTACCTGCGTCGCCTCGCGGACAAGGACTTGGCGCTGGACCGCACGATGATCCCGCTGGGCTCGTGCACCATGAAACTCAACGCCGCCAGCGAAATGATTCCGGTGACATGGGCCGAATTCGGCAACCTGCACCCGTTTGCCCCGGCCGAGCAAAGCGCCGGTTATCAGCAACTGACCGACGAACTGGAAGCGATGCTCTGCGCCGCCACCGGCTATGACGCGATCTCTCTGCAGCCGAACGCTGGCTCTCAGGGTGAATACGCGGGCCTCCTGGCGATCCGCGCTTATCATCAGAGCCGCGGTGATGAGCGTCGCGACATTTGCCTGATTCCGTCATCGGCCCACGGCACCAACCCCGCCACGGCCAACATGGCCGGTATGCGCGTGGTCGTGACCGCTTGCGACGCACGCGGCAACGTTGATATCGAAGACCTGCGCGCCAAGGCCATCGAGCACCGCGAACACCTCGCCGCGCTGATGATCACCTACCCGTCGACCCACGGCGTGTTCGAAGAAGGCATCCGCGAAATCTGCGCCATCGTTCATGACAACGGCGGCCAGGTGTACATCGACGGCGCCAACATGAACGCCATGGTCGGCCTCTGCGCACCGGGCAAGTTTGGTGGCGACGTGTCTCACCTCAATCTGCACAAAACCTTCTGCATCCCCCACGGCGGCGGCGGCCCGGGCGTCGGCCCGATCGGCGTGAAATCGCACCTGGCCGCCTTCATGCCGGGTCACGCCCGAATGGAACGCAAGGAAGGCGCGGTCTGCGCGGCGCCGTTCGGCAGCGCGAGCATCTTGCCGATCACCTGGATGTACATCCGCATGATGGGCGGCGAAGGCCTCAAGCGCGCCTCGCAACTGGCGATCCTCAACGCCAACTACATTTCCCGCCGTCTGGAAGAGCACTACCCCGTGCTCTACACCGGCAGCAACGGCCTGGTCGCCCACGAATGCATTCTCGACCTGCGTCCGCTGAAGGAAACCAGCGGCATCAGTGTTGATGACGTCGCCAAGCGCCTGATCGACTTCGGCTTCCACGCGCCGACCATGTCTTTCCCGGTCGCAGGCACGTTGATGATCGAGCCGACCGAAAGCGAATCGAAAGAGGAGCTGGACCGCTTCTGCGACGCGATGATCAAGATCCGCGAAGAAATCCGCGCGGTCGAAAGCGGCGTGCTGGACAAGGACGACAACCCGCTGAAAAACGCGCCGCACACCGCCGCTGAACTGGTGGGTGAATGGAGCCACCCTTACAGCCGCGAGCAGGCCGTTTACCCGGTGGCGTCGTTGATCGAGAGCAAATACTGGCCACCGGTCGGTCGCGTCGACAACGTGTTCGGCGACCGCAATCTGATCTGCGCCTGCCCGTCCATCGAAGACTACGCTTAACCAAGCCACAAGCTTCAAGCCGCAAGCTACAAGTGAAAGCCGATCAGCTTTTACTTGCGGCTTGTAGCTTGCTGCTTGCTCCTGCTTCACCTCCCGGAACCCCATCATGTCGCTGAGCGTATTTGACCTGTTCAAGATCGGCATTGGTCCCTCCAGTTCCCACACGGTGGGCCCGATGCGAGCAGCGGCGCGATTTGCCGAAGGCTTGCAGCGCGATGGCCTGCTGGAAACCATCATCTGCGTCAAAGTCGAGCTTTACGGCTCACTCGGCGCCACCGGCAAAGGCCACGGCAGCGACAAAGCCGTACTGCTGGGCCTTGAAGGTGAGCACCCGGACACCGTCGACACCGAAACCGTCGCCGCTCGACTGCAACAGATTCGCAGCACTGAGCGCCTGAACCTGCTCGGCCAGCACAGCATCGAATTCATCGAAAAGCATCACCTGGCGATGATTCGCAAACCCTTGGCCTATCACCCCAATGGCATGATTTTCCGTGCCTTCGATGCCTCCGGCCTACAAGTCCGCAGCCGCGAGTACTACTCCGTCGGCGGCGGTTTCGTGGTGGATGAGGAAGCCGCTGGCGCAGACCGCATCGTGGAAGACCAGACGCGGCTGGTGTACCCCTTCAAAACCGCACGGGATCTGATGCTGCATTGCACCGCCAGCGGGCTTTCGATCAGCCAGGTGATGCTGGCCAACGAAGCCGCGTGGCGCTCCGAAGCAGAAACCCGCCAGGGCCTGTTGCACATCTGGCAGGTCATGCAGGACTGCGTAGAAGCGGGCTGCCGCAACGAAGGCATCCTGCCGGGCGGCCTGAAGGTCAAACGGCGTGCGGCGGCGCTGCATCGCCAACTGTGCAACAACCCGGAAGCCGCGCTGCGTGATGCGTTGTCGGTGCTCGACTGGGTCAATCTGTACGCGCTGGCGGTCAACGAAGAAAACGCCAACGGTGGCCGTGTGGTCACCGCGCCCACCAACGGCGCGGCCGGGATCATCCCGGCGGTGCTGCATTACTACATGCGCTTCATCACCGGGGCGAACGAGGACGGCGTCGTGCGCTTCCTGCTCACGGCGGCGGCTATCGGCATTCTCTATAAAGAGAACGCGTCGATCTCCGGCGCCGAAGTCGGCTGTCAGGGCGAAGTCGGCGTGGCCTGCTCCATGGCGGCCGGCGCGCTGTGCGAGGTTCTGGGCGGCAACGTTCAACAAGTGGAAAACGCCGCTGAAATCGGCATGGAACACAACCTCGGTCTGACCTGCGACCCGATTGGCGGCCTTGTTCAGGTGCCGTGCATTGAACGCAACGCGATGGGTTCGGTAAAGGCCATAAACGCGGTGCGTATGGCGTTGCGCGGCGACGGCCAGCACTTTGTCTCGCTGGATAAAGTGATCCGCACCATGCGCCAGACCGGCGCCGACATGAAAAGCAAATACAAGGAAACAGCCCGTGGCGGGCTGGCCGTGAACATCATCGAGTGCTGATCCCAGCCCAAAATCATAGGGTCCCCTGCCCTGCGCGGGGAACCCGGAACCGCTTTCAAGGAGTGACCCCATGACCACCGAATTACTGAAGACCCCGCTCAACGCCCTGCACCGTGAACTCGGCGCGAAGATGGTCGAGTTCGCCGGCTACGACATGCCTGTTCAGTACCCCGCCGGCGTCATGAAAGAACACCTGCACACCCGCGACCAAGCCGGGTTGTTTGACGTTTCGCACATGGGTCAGATCCTGTTGAGCGGCGCGAATGCAGCCAAAGCGCTGGAAACCCTGGTGCCGGTGGACATCATCGATCTGCCGGTCGGCATGCAGCGTTACGCGATGTTCACCAACGAAAACGGCGGCATTCTCGACGACTTGATGGTCGCCAATCTGGGTAACGATCAGCTCATGCTGGTGGTCAACGCCGCCTGCAAGAACCAAGACCTGGCGCACCTGCAGCAACACATTGGCAGCCAGTGCGACATTACCCCGCTGTTCGACAAACGCGCACTGCTGGCGCTGCAAGGTCCGCAGGCCGTCACCGCACTGGCGCGGCTGGCGCCGGAAGTCGCAAAAATGACCTTCATGCAGTACACCTCGACGAAGATCGACGGCTTCGACTGCTACGTCAGCCGCTCGGGCTACACCGGTGAAGACGGTTACGAGATTTCGGTGCCGGCTGATAAGTCAGAGTCCCTGGCGCGTCGACTGCTCGCGGAGCCGGAAGTGGCGCCGATTGGCTTGGGCGCGCGCGACTCGCTGCGACTGGAGGCTGGCCTTTGCCTCTATGGCCATGACATGAATACCGAGACCACGCCGATCGAAGCCAGCCTGCTGTGGGCGATTTCCAAGGTGCGTCGTGCCGACGGTGCGCGTGCAGGCGGTTTCCCCGGCGCCGACAAGATCTTCGCCCAGCACCAAAGCGGTGCGGCGCGCAAACGTGTAGGCCTGTTGCCACAAGAGCGTACGCCCGTGCGTGAAGGCGCTGAAATTGTCGACGCCGAGGGAACGACCATCGGGACGGTCTGCAGCGGCGGCTTTGGCCCGACCCTTAGCGCGCCGCTGGCAATGGGTTATGTCGACGCCGGTTTTACCGCGCTGGAAACACCTGTCTGGGCAATCGTCCGCGGCAAGAAAGTCCCCATGCAAGTGACTAAAATGCCTTTTGTTCCGGCACGTTACTTCCGGGGCTAAGTAACATCGTCAAAAAATGCGGCACCGCAACAGTGCATTAAACTGTGCGGATGCCGCAGTCTGGCGCCAGCGTTAAGTGCATTCGAACTGTCAAAATATTGAACTTCGATCACCCTCTAAACATTAAAAACTATCGATCCTCCGCGCGTGGTTAATGTTTTCAAAAAAGCCGGAAACCCCCATGAATACTGGCCCAAACGGGGCTTGTTTTTTCGGCGAGAGTTAGCGTAGAGTTTCTCGACTGTGTTTGCATGGGTCGCTGGGATCGTGACCCGGGCAGTAGCGCCAAAAGCAATGCTACATCCCGCTCTACGTTTCTTCTTCCTGCAACCAGCCCAGTACTCTATCGTGTGAAAGAGACTGTCATTAATTTTTATGCGCTTGGGAATAAGAAAATGTCTACACGTCAGAGCGGCACCGTTAAGTGGTTTAACGATGAAAAAGGTTTTGGTTTTATCACGCCCGAAAGCGGTCCGGATCTGTTCGTCCATTTCCGCGCTATCCAAGGCAACGGCTTCAAAAGCCTGAAAGAAGGCCAGAAAGTGACGTTCGTCGCGGTGCAAGGCCAAAAAGGCATGCAGGCTGACGAAGTACAAGCTGAAGCCTGATTAGCCGACGCAAAAAGCCTCTGATGGCCAACGTCAGGGGCTTTTTTATGCTTGCGATTCCGTAAACTGTCCGCTCCCGTGTTAACGAGCGCTGCCATGACCTCAGCCAATAATGACGCGCAGGTGTTACGCCCCCAGGGCGACTTTCCCACCGTGGGACTGGGCCGGCGCATGGCTGCGATCAGCTACGACGCGCTGCTGTGCGTGGCGCTGATGATGGTCACCACCTTTATCTACAAACTGGTCTGGATGGGGTTTGTCGGCGAAGCCAGGCTGCGCCAGCTCTCCGAATCCGGCGCGCTCGACGCCGACCCGCTGCTGTCCTCGATTCTGCTGATCACGCTGTTCGGCTTTTTCGCCACATTCTGGACCCGCGCGGGCCAGACGCTGGGCATGCAAGTCTGGGGGATACGCGTGCAGAACGCCGATGGAACCGCCATCAGCCTGTGGCAAGCGCTGCTGCGCTTCGTCGTCGCCATCGCATCGTGGCTGTGTGCGGGGCTGGGTTTCTTCTGGAGCCTGTTCGACAAGCACCAACGCTGCTGGCATGACCTGTATTCGGAGACGCAACTGGTGCGGGTGCCCAGAAGGAGGTAAGCCCGCCCAGGGAAAGCCGACACTGCCACCGTTCACCTTATAGATACGGTCCGTAGCAGCCGGCTTGCTGGCGAAACCGATCAACCGGTTCCATCTCCAGCGACTGACACGACGCGTTCCCCAGCAAGCCGGCTCCAATGTTTGGGGAGTCAGCCAGCGAGAGGTAAAGCGCTCAACGTCACGGGCAAGCGTGCCTACCGCGAGTGTGCGACCGCTGAACAGTATCGGTACTGCGAAAATCCGTAGGAGCCGGCTTGCTGGCGAAATCGATCAACCGGTGCCATTTCCAGCGACTGACACGACGCGTTCGCCAGTAAGCCGGCTCCTACAGAGTTGGGAGAGTCAGCCAGCGACAGGTAAAGCGCTAAACGTCACGGGCAAGCGCACCTGCCGCGAGTGTGCGACCGCTGAACACTATCGGTACTGCGAAAATCCGTAGGAGCCGGCTTGCTGGCGAAACCGATCAACCGGTGCCATTCCAGCGACTGACACGACGCGTTCGCCAGCAAGCCGGCTCCTACAGCGTTTCGTGTACATCCGCTGGTTATCAGCCTCGGCAAATTCTGTGGAGAAACACACTGGCGGACGCCGCCCCTTCCTGTGCAATGCGCCCACAAAAAAGCCGACCCTGAGGTCGGCTTTTTCATGACGCGGCGTGATCAGCCCGCGCGACGCAGCAACCAGATGCCCGCCAGGGCGCACACACCCGCCGGCACCAGTACGGCGAAGAGCGGCGAGAAGCCGAACACCAGGCTCGACGGGCCCAGCAGATCCTGAGCGATGCGGAAAGTGAAGCCCACGAGCACGCCCGTGAAAACTCGCTGCCCCAGTGTTACAGAGCGCAACGGCCCGAAGATGAAGGAAATCGCCATCAGCACCAGCGCGACGGTCACCAGCGGCTGGAGAATCTTGGTGTAGAACGCCAGCCAGTAACGACCGTTGCTCAACCCCTGATCGGCCAGATAATGCGCGTAGCTATAAAGCCCGGTCATCGACAGCGACTCAGGCGGCAGCACCACTGTGCTCAGCAACTGCGGGCTCAGCGCGACGTCCCAGCGCTCTTCGGGCGCGGTGACCACTTCGGTGCGACCGTCGTGGAAGACCGTTGTGGTGACGTCCTTCAGCAGCCAGTAATCGGTCTTGAAGTTGGCCTGCCTGGCGAAGCTCGACGTCAGCATGTGGCGCTGGTCGTCGAAATGGTAACGGGTGACGCCGTACAGCAGACCGTTGGGTTGCACCGTGTTGATGTGGATGAACTCCTCACCCTGGCGGTGCCACAGACCGTGTTTGGCGCTCTGCGCGTCGCCGGTGCCTTGAGCCAGCGAGCGCGCGGCCTGGGCCGAGGCTTCGGTCACCGGCGCCAGGTACTCGCCGATCAATAGCCCGGCCACCATCAACACCAGCATGGGTTTCATGACCGCCCAGACGATACGGCCGATCGACACACCGGCGGCACGCATGATGGTCAGTTCGCTGTTGCTGGCCAATGCGCCGAGACCGATCAGACAACCGATCAGCGCGGCCATCGGCAGCATGTCATAGAGCCGGCGCGGCGCCGTCATCACGACAAAACTGCCAGCATCCCAGAAGGTGTAGGTGTCGCTGATGTCAGCCATTTCGTCGATGAAGGCGAACAACGAGGCCAGCCCGAGGATGATCCCCAGTACCGCGAGGATCGCCATGAACACGCTTTTGCCGATGTAACGATCGAGCTTAACCATGAGCCACCCCCGACATGCTGCGGCGACTCGCAAGCTTCAGGCGCAGCGGCTCCCAGTAGAGCAACGCAAGTCCGATGGCCAGGAACAGCGCATGCACCCACCACAGGCCGAGGCCCATCGGGATCTTGCCTTTCTCCAGCGCACCGCGCGCAGCAATCAGGATGGTGAGATAAGCCATATAAAGAAGAATCGCCGGAAGGAGCTTGAGGAAGCGGCCCTGTCGCGGGTTGACCCGAGCCAGCGGCACCGCCATCAGCGTCACTATGAATACCAGAATCGGCAGCGAAACCCGCCATTGCAGCTCGGCCCGGTTGCGCAGGGTGTCTTCGCCAGTCAGCAGTTCGCCGGTGGAGATGGCATCGCGGTCGGTCACCTCATCGCTGATGTCCGGCTTGGGCAGCAAGGCGCCGTAGGTATCGTATTTGATCGCGCGGTAATCGGCCTGACCGGGGTTGCCGTCATAGCGATAGCCGTTGTCCAGAATCAGGTAACGCGTGCCATCGGGCTTGATTTCCTGCCGGCCTTTTTCCGCGACCAGCACGGTGATGCCGTGGTCTTTCTTCTCGTCGAGCTTCTTCTCGGAGATGAACACGCCACCCAGGTTGATGCGGTCGTCGCTCATGGTCTCGGTATAGGTCACGCGGCTGCCGTCACGCAGAAGCTGGAAACGGCCCGGCACCAGCGTGTCGAACTCGGTCATCGCGTCCTGCTTGTTGATCAGCAACTGGAACTGCGTGGCGCCCTGGGGCGCGAGGCTGAAGCTGAGCCAGGCCACCAGCAGTGAAACCAGCGCGGCGGGCGCGAGGGTAATCAGCAGCAGGCGTTGCTGGCTCATGCCGGTGGCGGCCAGTACGGTCATTTCGCTTTCGAGGTACAACCGGCCATAGGCCAGGAGAATCCCGAGGAACAAGCCCAGCGGGAGGATCAGTTGCAGGAAGCCCGGCAGACGGAAACCCATGATCAGAAACAGGACACCCGGATCGAGTGCACCCGATGCAGCCTGGGCCAGGTATTTGATGAAGCGGCCGCTCATGATGATTACCAGCAGCACAGCACTGACAGCGCTCAGGGTAACCAGCACTTCTCGGGACAGGTAACGGAAGACAATCAAACCAGACACTCCAGGGTTGTCACGCTAAGGCGGCATGACAATGAAATGGATCAGCCATGATGCGCGCGACGGCGAACCACCAAAAAAATATGCGGCATTATCCTGTGATTGGGTGTGTCTGTCACTGCGCGCGCGGGATACTTCTTTAACCGGCACACGCGCGCACCCGGACGGGGTTGTCATCCATTGGCTAGCAGGGTCAAACTGCGGGCCTTGCCGCAGGCATGCCGGTGTAAATACCTCTGCGCCGCTGCCGAGCCGTGTGCTCAAGTGCGATAACTCACAGTTTATTCGGGGACCCCGACATGGAATTGGTTGTTAAAAGCGTCAGTGCAGAAACCTTGAAGACCGCCACGCTGGTGGTCGCCGTCGGTGAAGGCCGCACGCTGAGCGATACCGCGAGCACCCTCGACACCCTGAGCGGCGGCGCCATCAGCGCAGTCCTCAAGCGCGGCGACCTGTCAGGCAAGATCGGCCAGAGCCTGTTGCTGCACAGCCTTCCCAACCTGAAAGCCGAACGCGTATTGCTGGTCGGTTCGGGCAAAGAGCCGGAATTGAGCGATCGTCAGTTCCGCAAAATCATCAGCGGCGCACTCAGCACCCTGAAAAGCCTGGGTGGCGTTGATGCCGGCTTCGACCTTGACCAGTTGAACGTCAAGCATCGCGACGTCTATGGCAAGAACCGCCTGCTGGTCGAAACCCTGGCCGACGGCGAATACGTCTTCGATCGGTTCAAGAGCCAGAAAGTCGATCCTCGCGCCCTGAAAAAAGTCACCCTGCTGACCGCCAAGGCCAACGTCGCCGACGTTGAACGTGCGGCCAAACACGCACAGGCCATCGCTGCCGGCATGGCGGTCACCCGCGACCTGGGCAACATGCCGCCGAACATCTGCCACCCGACCTATCTGGGCGAGCGGGCCAAGGCGATGGGCAAAGCCAACAAGGGCCTCAAGGTCGAAGTCTTCGATGAGAAAGACATCGAAAAGCTGGGCATGGGGTCGTTCCTGGCGGTCGGTCAAGGCAGCGCTCAGCCGCCACGCCTGATCGTCATGCAGTATTCCAACGGCAAGAAGAGCGAAAAGCCTTTCGTGCTGGTCGGCAAGGGCATCACCTTTGACACCGGCGGCATCAGCCTCAAGCCGGGCCTGGGCATGGACGAAATGAAGTTCGACATGTGCGGCGCCGCGAGCGTGTTCGGCACGTTGAACGCTGTGCTTGAACTGCAACTGCCGATCAATCTGGTGTGCATCGTCGCGGCGGCTGAAAACATGCCGAGTGCCAACGCCACGCGCCCGGGCGACATCGTCAAAACCATGAGCGGCCAGACCGTCGAAATCCTCAACACTGACGCCGAAGGCCGTCTGGTGCTGTGCGATGCGCTGACCTACGCCGAGCGCTTCAAGCCACAAGCCGTGATCGACATCGCTACCCTGACCGGCGCTTGCGTCGTTGCGCTGGGCGGCCACACGTCGGGCCTGCTGGGCAACAGCGACGCGTTGATCAGCCAAGTGCTGGAAGCTGGTAAACGCGCCGACGACCGCGCCTGGCAACTGCCGTTGTTCGATGAGTATCAAGAGCAACTGGACAGCCCGTTTGCCGACATCGCCAACATCGGCGGCCCGAAAGCCGGCACCATCACCGCGGCCTGCTTCCTCTCGCGCTTTGCCAAAGCCTACGAGTGGGCGCACCTGGACATCGCCGGTACGGCATGGCTGAGCGGCAAGGACAAAGGCGCAACGGGCCGTCCGGTTCCGCTGCTGACCCAATACCTGATCGACCGCGCTGGCGTTTAAGCCGCTGCAAACGCGCCGGCCTCCCCGGTCGGCGCGTTCAGCGTTCTGGAATCACCCATGACCCAAGTCGATTTCTACATTCTGCCGAGTGCCGACCCCGTCGCGCGCCTGGACTTCGCCTGCAAACTCACCGACAAGGCCTGGCGCCTCGGCCATCGGGTGTACCTGCATTGCAGCGATGCCGGGCAACGCGAGGAACTGGACGCCCGACTGTGGCGCTTCCGGGGCGAAGCTTTCGTTCCCCATGGCGCGGTCGAAGACGATCAGGACGCTCCCGTGGCGCTGGGTATCGGCAGCGACCCCGGCCAACATCAGGATCTGCTGGTCAATCTCGACCTGCGCATCCCGGAATTTTTCAAACGATTCGCGCGTGTCGCCGAGATCGTTGTCGAGGATCCCGCCATTCGCCTCGCGGCGCGCGAGAGTTTTCGCTTCTACCGCGAACAGGGCTATCCTCTGCAAGATCACCGGCTGCAGCGTCTTTGAGCACACGATGGATAATTCAAAACACCTGAAAGATTCAGCGCACCTGCTGGATGACCTCGAGTCCATTCGCCAGTTGCTGGGCGATGACCCGGCCCAGCCTCCCCTGCTGACCGAGTCCGTGCACAGCGACGAGCAGATTCCGCTGCTGTTCGACGTGGTCAGCGGCCAGGTCGTGACGCCCGATGAGCATCGTGCGAGCGTCAACGACATTCCCTTGCTCACGCCCGAGCCGGTTGCGGCTATTACACCTCCGGCGCCAACTGGCAACGCGTCGAGCGCCAGGGCGCCGAACGCTGAAGCGCTGCTGCACCTGGACTCGGAATTGCGTGCCGCTGCGCAGTTGATCATGCAAGACGTGATCGACGACTTCGCCCCGCACATCGAGAACGAAATCAAACGCCGTCTGGATGCGCGGATGGAACGGCTGCTGAGTCAATACAACAGCTGAACCTTTCCTCTTTCCCGACCCGGGATCGTGGGCAAGCGCAGTCCTACAGATGCCCGCGACGATTCCGGGCATCACCGCTCGTAGCACCCGACCTACCGCTTGTAGCTTGACGCCGCCTTGAAAAGCTATACTCGTCGGCTTTTCCGACTCAAAGCAGATCAGGTTCCCGCCTCGCATGGACAAGACCTACCAGCCGCACGCCATCGAAACTTCCTGGTACCAGACCTGGGAGTCCGAAAACTATTTCGCTCCGCAAGGCGCGGGCGACTCGTACACCATCATGATTCCGCCGCCGAACGTCACCGGCAGCCTGCACATGGGCCACGGTTTCAATAACGCGATCATGGACGCCCTGATCCGCTTCCGCCGCATGCAGGGTCGCAACACCCTGTGGCAGCCAGGCACCGATCATGCCGGTATCGCCACGCAAATGCTGGTGGAGCGTCAGCTCGAAGCCCAAGGCTTGAGCCGTCACGATCTGGGTCGCGACAAATTTCTCGAAAAAGTCTGGGAATGGAAGGATCAGTCCGGCGGCAACATCAGCCGTCAGATCCGTCGCCTCGGCTCGTCGGTCGACTGGAGCCGCGAGCGCTTCACGATGGACGACGGTTTGTCCGAAGCCGTTAAAGAAGCCTTCGTGCGCCTGCATGAAGACGGCCTGATCTACCGTGGCAAACGTCTGGTCAACTGGGACACCAAGCTGCACACCGCGATCTCCGACCTCGAAGTGGAAAACCACGACGAGAAGGGGCATCTGTGGAACCTGCGCTACCCATTGGCCGATGGTGCGAAGACCGCTGAAGGTCTGGACCATCTGATCGTCGCCACGACCCGTCCGGAAACCATGCTCGGTGACGCGGCCGTCGCCGTGAACCCCAACGATGAGCGTTACAAGGCGCTGATCGGCAAATTTGTCGAGCTGCCGCTGGTCGGCCGTCGTATCCCGATCATCGCGGACGACTACTGCGACCCTGAATTCGGCACCGGCTGCGTGAAGATCACCCCGGCCCACGACTTCAACGACTACGACGTCGGCAAGCGCCACAACCTGCCGCTGCTGAACATCTTCGACAAGAACGCTGCCGTTCTGCCCGCTGCACAGGTGTTCAACCTCGATGGCACGCTGAACGACACCGTCGATGGCACGCTCCCTGCCGAGTACGCCGGCCTCGACCGCTTCGAGGCACGCAAGCAGATCGTCGCCGCGTTCGACGCCGCCGGCCTGTTGGTCAGCGTTGACGACCACGCATTGAAGGTGCCGAAAGGCGACCGCTCCGGGACCATCATCGAGCCGTGGCTGACGGATCAGTGGTACGTGTCGACCAAGCCGCTGGCTGAACCCGCCATTGCCGCCGTTGAAGACGGCCGCATCGCCTTCGTGCCCAAGCAATACGAGAACATGTACTTCTCGTGGATGCGCGATATTCAGGACTGGTGCATCAGCCGTCAGCTCTGGTGGGGCCACCGCATCCCGGCCTGGTACGACGAGTCCGGCAAGGTTTACGTAGGCCGCGACGAAGCCGAGGTTCGCGCCAAGCACAATCTCGGTCCAGACGTTGCGCTGCAACAGGATAACGACGTGCTCGACACCTGGTTCAGTTCCGGCCTGTGGACGTTCTCCACGCTGGGCTGGCCGGAGCAGACCGACTTCCTGAAAACCTTCCACCCGACCGACGTGCTGGTGACCGGTTTCGACATCATTTTCTTCTGGGTTGCCCGGATGATCATGCTCACCATGCATCTGGTGAAGAACGAAGACGGCACCGCGCAAGTGCCGTTCAAGACCGTTTACGTGCACGGTCTGGTGCGTGATGGCCAGGGCCAGAAGATGTCCAAGTCCAAGGGCAACGTCCTTGATCCCCTGGACATCATCGACGGCATCGAACTTGAAGCCCTGGTGCAGAAGCGTACCTCCGGCATGATGCAGCCCAAGCTGGCCAAGAAGATCGAGAAGCAGACCCGCGACGAGTTCGCCGAAGGCATCGCCAGCTACGGCACCGATGCCCTGCGTTTCACCTTCTGCTCGCTGGCCTCCACAGGCCGCGACATCAAGTTCGACATGGGCCGCGTCGAAGGCTATCGCAACTTCTGCAACAAGATCTGGAACGCCGCGCGTTACGTGCTCGACAAGGGCGAAGACTGTGGTCAGAACGGCGAAGCGTTCGAGCTCTCGTTGCCGGATCGCTGGATCATTTCGCAGCTGCAGCGCACTGAAGCCGAAGTGACCCGTCAGCTGGATCAGTTCCGTTTCGACCTTGCAGCACAAGCGCTATACGAGTTCATCTGGAACCAGTATTGCGACTGGTACCTGGAGCTGTCCAAGCCGGTTCTGTGGGACGAGAACGCGCCGATCGAGCGTCAGCGTGGCACCCGTCGCACGCTGGTGCGTGTGCTGGAAGTCGCACTGCGTCTGGCCCATCCGTTCATGCCATTCATCACCGAAGAAATCTGGCAGCGCCTCGCGCCGCTGGCCGGCGTTGAAGGCAAGACCATCATGCTGCAACCGTGGCCGGTGGCGAACGATGCGCGCATCGACGTCGCGGCCGAAGGCGACATCGAGTGGCTCAAGAGCCTGATGCTCGGCGTGCGCAATATCCGTGGCGAAATGAACATCGGCCCGGGCAAGCCGCTGCAATTGTTCCTCAAGAACGTCAGCGCCGAAGACCAGCGCCGCCTGAACGAGAACGAGCACCTGCTGAAGAAGCTGGCAAAGCTGGAGTCGTTCACCGTGCTGGAAGCCGGCGCCGAAGCACCACTGTCCGCGACCGCACTGGTCGGTGAGATGGAAGTGCTGGTGCCGATGGCTGGTCTTATCGACAAGGACGCCGAACTGATGCGTCTGGACAAGGAAATCCAGCGTCTGCAGGGCGAAGTACAGCGGGTTGGCGGCAAGCTGTCCAATGCCGCGTTCGTCGACAAGGCGCCGCCCGAGGTGATCGCCAAGGAACGCGCGAAGATGGCCGAAGCCGAACAGGCGCTGGGCAAACTGGCCGAGCAGCACGCGCGGATCGCGAGTTTGTAAGGACCATCTGCTAAATGAAATGCGCTGCCATCCTGCAACCGGGCTGGCAGTCGCAACGAAGTCTTTGTAGGAGCGCGCTTGCCCGCGATGAGGCCAGCCCAGACGCCATCAGTCCATCTTCGGGACTGCGGTGTTCAATCCGACGTCATCGCGGGCAAGCGCGCTCCTACAGGGGTGCGGTGTCTGTCACCTGAATTGATACCCATGACAAATCCACTGCACACCAAACCTCCACGCAAGCTCCCAGGCAAGAAAGCCAAACCTGCTCAACAGCCCAAGCCCTCCGCCCCGCGTGAAAAAGCCACCCTGCACCCGCGCAACCGCCATCAGGGTCATTACGACTTTCCGCGCCTGATCAAAAGCAGCCCCGAACTGGGCAAGTTTGTGATCCTCAATCCCTACGGCAAAGAAAGCATCGACTTCGCCAACCCGGCCGCCGTGCGGGTGTTCAACCGCGCTTTGCTCAAGGCTTTCTACGGTATCGCCCACTGGGATATTCCGGCGGACTACCTCTGTCCGCCGATCCCGGGGCGCGCCGATTACCTGCACTTTCTGGCGGACCTGCTGGCGGAGCACAATGACGGCATCATCCCGCGCGGCGGTTCTGTCTCAGCGCTGGATATTGGCACCGGCGCCAACTGCATCTACCCGCTGATCGGTCAGGGCGAATACGGCTGGTCATTTCTGGGGTCGGACATCGACAAGATTGCCCTTGCCTCAGCGACCACCATCGTCAAAGCCAACGGTTTGAGCAAGAACATCAGCTTTCGAGAGCAGCTCAACCCTAAACACATCCTGACCCACTTGCTGCAGCCCGATGAACGCTTCGACATCAGCGTGTGTAACCCGCCCTTCCACGCCTCCGCTGAACAAGCGTTAAGCGGCAGCCAGCGCAAATGGAGGGCCTTGGGCAAGGCAGACCCCAAACGCAAGTTGCCGGTGCTGAATTTCGGCGGCCAGGCGGCGGAGCTGTGGTGTGAAGGTGGCGAGGCGCGCTTTGTGACGCAGTTGATCAGCGAAAGTGCTCAGGTGGCGGCGCAGGTGTTGTGGTTCAGCACGCTGGTGTCCAAGGCTTCGAACCTGCCCCTGATTCAGAGCACGCTGAAAAAAGCCGGGGCCGTTGAGAGCCAGACGGTGGAGATGGGCCAGGGTCAGAAACAGAGCCGCTTCGTCGCCTGGACCTTTCAGGACAAAGCGCAGCAAGCGGATTGGCGGGCCAAGCGGTGGAGTTCACCCGTCTAGGTCGTCAACGACTGCAGCGATAACCGAATCGCAGGCACAAAAAAACCGTGTCCGGATCACTCCGTCACACGGTTTCCTCAACCAAGCAGCGTTTTCGCTTACTTGTTGACCGAGTCAGTCAGTACTTTGGCGGGTACGAACTTGACCACTTTCTTGGCGGCGATTTCGATGGCTGCGCCAGTCGAAGGGTTGCGGCCAGTGCGTGCTGGACGCTCGGTGACTTTCAGTTTGCCGATGCCTGGCAGAGTGATTTCACTACCGTTTTCCAGTTGGTCAGCGACGATTTGACCCAATTGGTCGAGAGCGTTGCGCGCGGTGGTTTTCGGCGCGTCGATTGCTTCTGCGATATCGGCGATCAATTGGTCTTTAGTCAGAGCCATGGTGGTGTTCCTTCCCTATCAAATTCGAATGGTTTGCAGAGTGTGGTACAGACGCGAAATGTAGATACTGTAAACGGCCTTTGGTTCGGCCGAACGCCCACAAACTGCACGCCTGGCGCGCTTGGGCGCTCAGGACCGGGCAAAACTAGCACAGCGCAACGCAAATATCCGCCCCTACCTACCCATTTGGTCAGCTTTATCGCCCGAGAGGCGTAAAAAAGTCATATTAATGGGCCCAGGTCAGCGTTTTCGGCCCTTCCAGAGCGTTCCGCCCCCCGTCTGCGGTACACTTGCCGACTTTCGCACGGGCCTGGTCTGGTCCCGTTCAGTTCCACTTCAGCCGCCGAGAAATCCATGCCGATCCGTCACGCCATCGTCCACCTGATCGACAAAAAACCCGACGGTACGCCCGCCGTGCTCCACGCCCGGGACTCGGAGCTCGCCGAGTCGCAGGCCATCGAGAACATGCTGGCGGACCTTAACGAGAGCTATAACGCCAAACAGGGCAAGGCCTGGGGCTTGTTCCATGCCGAGTCCGGCGCGCACCCGTTCAGTGGCTGGCTGAAGGAATACCTGGATCAGGGCAAGGATTTCACCCAGTTCAGCCGCATCGCGGTCGAGCACCTGCAGAAGCTGATGGAAGAGTCGAACCTGTCGGTCGGCGGCCACGTGCTGTTTGCTCACTACCAGCAGGGCATGACCGAATACCTGGCCATCGCGCTGCTGCACCACAGCGAAGGCGTGGCCGTGAACGAAGCCCTGGATGTGACGCCCTCTCGGCATCTGGACCTGGGCCAACTGCACCTGGCGGCTCGCATCAACATTTCCGAGTGGCAGAACAACAAGGCATCCAAGCAGTACATCTCGTTCATCAAGGGCAAGAACGGCAAGAAGGTCTCCGAGTACTTCCGCGACTTCATTGGCTGCCAGGAAGGCGTCGACGGCCCAGGCGAAACACGCACTTTGCTTAAGGCCTTCAGTGATTTCGTCGAGAGTGAAGATCTGCCCGAGGACTCCGCCCGCGAAAAGACCAAAACACTGGTCGATTACGCCAGCAGCCAGAGCAAGATGGGTGAGCCTATGGGGCTGGAAGAGCTGTCCGGCCTGATCGACGAAGACCGCCCCCGCGCCTTCTACGATCACATCCGCAACAAGGATTACGGCCTGTCGCCCGAGATTCCTGCCGATAAACGAACCCTCAATCAGTTCCGCCGCTTCACCGGCCGCGCCGAAGGTCTGTCGATCAGCTTTGAAGCACACCTGCTGGGCGACAAGATCGAGTACGACGAAGAGAAAGGCACGCTGATCATCAAGGGCCTGCCGACCCAACTGACTGATCAGTTGAAAAGGCGCTGACCGAGATGCTGGCCCGTACCCTGAAAAAATTCATGCTGATCATGCTGGTGGTCGTGGTTTACCAGAACTGGGGCAAGATCGAGAACTTCGTACATCCCTCCTCCGGTTTACCTGCACAGGTTCAGGCAAATGCCAAGGTCACGCTGTATGCCACCGACTGGTGCGGCTACTGCAAACAGACCCGACGCTTCCTCGACAGCAAGGGTATTCCCTACACCGAATTCGACATCGAGAAAGATCCGGCCGCACGCAAGGCATACGAAGCACTCGGCGGCAGGGGTATTCCTCTGATCGACGTGAATGGCACGCTGATCAGAGGTTTTTCACCCGATGCGATTCTTGCGGCGCTGATGTGAATGAACGCGGTTTGTCACTGGCCTATGGGTACATCACTTGATCCGCGACAATGTATTGAAAACGACTGGCCGGCGCAGCGGTGAAGTCGAGTTTCAAAATGGGAACGCGTTTGCCGGTGGCGGCCATTTTCTGTTGGAACGCCTGGGCAACCCCTTTCGAGCCCGCCCGTTGGACGTCATAGAAAAAGGCAACGATCCATTTGCGCATCAGTTCGTTTGTGCCAGGCAAACTGCTGGTGTGCCCGGCATTGTAGAGCATGACTTCATTCCAATAGGCTAAAGGATTACCATTCACCAGCTTGTTATGCGAAGCGATCATTTGACGCCAAGAGAGCGAACTATCGGCATTCCACGAGCATTGTTTCCAATGCAAATATCCGTTGCGCGCCAGATGCGCTTCATATTGAGATGCCGAGGTATAGCCTTCTTTGTCGTTACAACTTCCCCATGGGCGATCAGCGATAGGACTTCCCACACCCGTGTTCTCATAGTCACAACCAAGATAGTGCCTGTCAGTGCCGTCTCTGGTTGTCCAGGCGTCGAAAGGGTACACGCACTTCACTACCGGGTTATGGTTAGGGAACGTGGGATAGGTAATACCAGGAACTGCGGTGGCTAAAACATCTGCAGGACTCAGTAATATAAAGCCCGCCCCCTTGTATAAAATCCGCGTATTCAAATCATGTCGAATCCAGGCATAAGAGGTGGCACGGAGATCGAGAGCGAGGGGACTGGACTCCCAAGGAGGAAAATTGCCGTTATCGGTCGTACGCAGCAACACGCCCGAGCAGAAGTAAAGCCCGCGCGCAGCACCATTGCCGTACTCGGTGCACGAGGTGGTGTCCTCGTTGTAATTCTTGTTAATTAACGCGGTGATGCCCGGCCCGTCACTCAGTGAGGTCTGCACACCCAACTGTTTTCCCTGTACGCCACCCTGTTCAACCAGCTGGACAGGTTCATTCTGGGTAGCGCAGCCTGAGACCAAGAGAAAAAGCACTATAAGCGTTTGCTGGATCCGTTTCATTTTTCAGCTCCTTTGACTCACACCATTCAAACTTCCTGCTCAACCCAACGGTAGTTGCGGACATTACGATTATTAGATCGTTTCGAAATTGAGCTCATTGCCATTCGCGATGGCCGCTGACAGTCGAGACTCGGTAGCGTGTTTCGCGATAAGGCCATGTGCTGTTATCGCGAAGAAACCAGGCACTGCCACTATGCCTAACGCTTTTATTAACGCACTGGACAGCTGTCAGAACTGACAGTAGAAACACGCGATTTAGCGGTGTACTTTTAAAACATCAGGACCTTTTCAACCACTGATATTCGTTTGGCTGTCCGACGATCGCGGCGGCGAATGCACTTGCAGGGAGCAGAACCATGAGCACTTTCCATAACAGGCTGTTTGCTGCCTATTTGATTATCGCTTTATCAGGCTGCGTGTCGCACGACACATCAAACTCTGAGGGACCGCCTCAGACCGCCATTCAAACGTCTGCCGTGATAACACCCGCCGCGCAACTTCAAAAGCCCGCGCAGGTCCTTGCCGATGTGAATACCAACTACAAAGAAACCACTACCGACTGCCGAGAGTACGGCAGCAACAAGCCGCGCGGTCATTACTATTGCAGCGGTGTAACGCTGCGGACCGTGGACAACAGTAATTTCAATCCCTGGATCTACAGCCCATCCTCCATCGCGATAGGCGCGACCTCTTATTCATGGCTACGCAGAGGGGTGATTCAGACCCGCTTGTACCATCCAGCAGGCTTTATCCTGCGCAACCGCATTGACGCCATCGCACACGGCTTGCCAGGCCTGGAATCCGGGTTTATCTGCCTGTATCCCTATGACGCGTCGACCTCTACCGCGAACGGCCATAAGGGCTGCGGCTATCGAGGCAAGCAGTCTCCGCCCACCACACCAGCGAAGCCTGACGATGATAATTCTGCCTATGCGTGGGGCTCCTGCGAGGGCATGGGCATCACCACCGCAACCCAATGGGATCAACACTTTCAGAGCGTTGGCCAGCAGACATTCAGGCAATGTTCATGGAACATCGACAGTCAGCATGGCTGGAACAACATGATCGCCTCGCGGGATGATTTTCCGGCCTTGCAAAATGTCTGGAATGAAATACTGCTGAATAATTATGGCGATGGCAGCCAGATGCCCAAGTACATCGCCGCCTATTTTTATGACGTGAGCAGGGCGGGAGGGCTGGCTGCTGCGCAAGCCTTCCAGGTCAAGATGAATAATGCCGGCTACAACGTTCCGATCCTGCGGTTGAATTTTGCCAATGCCGGGGGCGATATTTTCAGCTACAGCGCTGCAGACCAGGCCGTTGCGCAGTAGCTGAACGGCCCCGGCTCATCCATGACAAGCCGGGATTGTCTTCAGGCGGCCTTGATTTGAAAACCGAAGCGCGGGAAGTGCACATGCACGGTGCCCGCGCGGTCGTCTTCGCGGCGCAGGATGATCTCTTCGCGCCCGCTGAATACCAACTCTCCCGCCACTGCGTCAACGCCGTAATCAACCGCAGACACGGTGACCTGCTGGCCGACGGTAAAACCGTTGGGGTCAGTGAAGACCTCGTCAGGCAGCGCTGCAGGCGTAGCAGCACGCGCGATTTCGACGGCCTCGCCCGAATTCAGTTCACTCGGGGCACCATGACCGAACGCAATGACGCGCTCGTACCAGCTCAACACGGCCGGATAGGCATCCACGAGCGGGGCAGTGACAGGCGTTTGCTTCAGGAACCATAAGGTGTGGGCCACCGAGAAATCTGCAATCGAGGGCGCGCCGAGAAGGAAGTCACCATTGCGCTCAAGCTGGGTTTCCAGCCGCGCCATCAGTGTTGGCCATTGATGCTGCGCCACTTCCAGCGGAACGCGATTGGCACTGCCGCCATCGAACAACGTGGCGCGGTCGGCAACGAATGCCTTCACAGCCTCAGGCGGGACCTTGGCGAAACGCGCAGCCATGGAGGCCGGTTGAAACACCAGACTGACGGAATGCAGAAACAGCACTGAATCCGCCCACGCTGCCAGGCTCGCTGCGGAGAACTCCTGACCTTCCGGGTAAAAGGTCGGCGAGGACTTTTCCTGCTCCAGACGCCGGGCGATCAACGCGGTGTCGCAGTAGATGTCGGCGCCCACTTGCAGGACAGGTGTTTTGCGATAGCCGCCGGTGAGGGGCATGAGGTCGGGCTTGGGCATGATCGGCGGAATGTCGACCGAGCGCCATGACAGGCCTTTGAAGCCCAGCATCAGACGGGCTTTTTCGGCGAACAGTGACATTGGATAGTGATGAAGAATCAACTCAGACATGCTTCGGGCCATCCGCAGGAGGAAACCGCCAGCTTAGCCTCCTACGCCATCACGGCATACCCGCTCACGCTGATGGCGCGGCATCACTCGGCTGGATGTAGCTGGTGGCCAGACATTCCTTGGCGCTTTTACGCAGCTTTTTGATCAACCGTTCCTGCCGCAAGGCGTCGCCCTTGTCGCGACAGGCCTCCACATACACCAGCGCCATCGCCGGGCTCGAACTGAAGAAGCGCGCACCTTTGCCGCTCTGATGCTTGATGAAGCGCCGGTGGGGGTCAGTGCTGATGCCGCAGTACAACGCGCCGTTCGCGGCTCGCACCAGATACACGAACCAGGATTTGACCGGCGGGTCCTCCGGTATGGATGCGATGGGGATTTCGACTTCAGGCATGCAGGACCGCGGAACAGTTACCAACGATGAAGAGGCTGCCAAGGTTTCAGCGGCCGGCTTGAAAGGCTTTTAGCCCCTTCTGCCCTTGAGCGCGGATGGCGTTTTGCACCAACGGCGTCCAACCCAGCAACAGGCCCTTGGCCCCTAGCGCCTGACGCGACCAGCGCCACAGATCGAACTGATCGTGGTGCTCGCAGATCTTGCCGTCGCGAAAGACGAACCGCGCCTGGATGTCGTTGACCACCGTGCGCCCGGTCTGGCTGAACAGGTAAGTCGCGACCCAGTGCGCAGCGCCAGTCGTGGCATCGGCACGGACGTGATCGAACACGACCGAGAAATCACGGGCGCGGGAGGTCAGCATGCGCCACATGTCGCCGGCATCGCGCCCGCGCAGCTCGCCAAACACCGGGTCGGAAAACACCACGTCTTCGCTATAGCACGCGGCCATCGCCTCGGCGTCCAGACGGCTGAACGCCTCGTAAAAGCGCGTGATCAACGCGCTGTTGTGCTCGCTGGAAAAGGTCTCGCTCATGGGAACGCCGTCCATGGAAATAGGGTGCGTGCACGATAAGCGGCAAATCAGCCTTTTGCCACCTGCATTCCCATGGAAATGCCGCCTCTCACACTGTCTCGCTGGTGACGCCAACGTAAAGCGCGCGCCCGGCGCCAAGGCCGGCGATGATCGCGGCGACGCCGATGATGCCGAAGATCCAGCCCACCGAATCCCAGTTGCCGGTCCAGTCATGCACGACACCTACCGCAAATGGGCCGAGCGACGCCAGGGTGTAGCCGAAGCCCTGGGCCATGCTCGACAGGTTGGCGGCGACGTGGGAGTCGCGCGAGCGCAACACGATCAGCGTCAGTGCCAGGCTGAACGTCCCGCCCTGACCCAGCCCAAGCACGATGGCCCAGGCCCACAATTGCTCAAGCGGCGCATACAGACAGCCGAACAGACCGGCCAGGGTCAGCAGCATCACCAGCACGATCGCAACCCGCTGATCCTTGCCGCGTGTGGCCAGCCACGGCGCGGTCAACGAGCTAACCAGTTGCACCATGATCGACCCCGACAGCAGCAGGCCCGCTTCGGTGGCGGTGAGGCCGCGACCCATGAGGATCGACGGCAGCCAGCCGAACACGATGTAGGCCAGCGACGATTGCAAGCCCATATAAAGGGTGACTTGCCAGGCCAGAGGATCGTGGCGCAAACCGCGAACGCGGTAGGCCACCTGATGCTGGCCATGGCGCTTACGCGTCTGCGGCCACCAGAAGACTGCGGCGAGAATCGCCGGCACGATCCAGAAGCCCAGGCCCAAGGTCCAGTCGCTGCCGTCGCCATTACCCAGCGCTTCGCTCAACGGGACGGTAGAGCCCGCCGCAACCGCAGCGCCCAGGCACAGCGCCATGGTGTAAACGCCCGTCATGGCGCCGGCCTGTTTGGCGAAGTCGCGCTTGACGATGCCCGGCAGCAATACCCCGATGATGCCAATGCTGGCCCCGGCCATGATGCTGCCGGCGAACAGACCGAACTCGCCCAATGAGCTGCGCAGAATGATGCCGCACGCCAGCGTCAGGAGAATGCCCAGCACCACGCGCTCACTGCCGAAACGCCGCGCAAGCATTGGCGCAAGTGGCGCGAACAGACCCAGACACAACACCGGCAGTGTGGTCAGCAAGCCGGCCGTGGCCGCAGAAAGTCCCAGACTTCGTGACACTTCGCTCAACAACGGCGCCATGCTCGACAACGCCGGACGCAGATTCAGCGCCACCAGCACCAGGCCCAACAACAGGAACCATGGGCGTTTGAGCACCGGGTGATCCTGCTGCACTTGCTCGTCGTCGGCTTCTGCATCAATCAGCAGTTCGTCGATGTCGTGGGGGGTCGAAGCATTGGAACGGGGACTGCTCGCCGTCGGCGCCTTGGTCGTCATGGGATTCTCGTGGGGGCAGGAGGGTGTAACAGCGCATTGCGCAAAGAAGTAATCCTGTTGGAGATCGGCAGAGAACACAAGTTTTACGGGGATTGGGTACAGTTTTGTAGCCCACGCGAATCGACCGCCCACAAAAAACCCGGGCACTGGGCCCGGGCTCTTTGTATTGCTGCTACTGACTCAATGCAGAATCTGACTCAGGAACAGCCGTGTACGATCGCTCTGCGGGTTATCGAAGAAGTCGTTTGGCGCGGCTTGTTCGACGATCTCGCCTTTGTCCATGAAGATCACGCGGTTGGCCACGGTGCGGGCGAAGCCCATTTCGTGGGTCACGCAGAGCATGGTCATGCCTTCTTCCGCCAGGCCGACCATGGTGTCGAGCACCTCTTTCACCATTTCCGGATCCAGGGCCGAGGTCGGCTCGTCGAACAGCATGATTTTCGGCTTCATGCACAGCGCACGGGCGATTGCCACACGCTGTTGCTGACCGCCGGAGAGCTGACCCGGGTACTTGTGCGCCTGCTCCGGAATACGCACGCGCTCCAGATAATGCATGGCGATTTCCTCGGCCTTGCGCTTGGGCATCTTGCGCACCCACATCGGCGCCAGCGTGCAGTTCTGCAGGATGGTCAGGTGCGGGAACAGGTTGAAGTGCTGGAACACCATGCCGACTTCGCGACGAATCGTCTCGATCTGCTTCAAGTCCGAGGTCAGCTCGGTGCCATCGACCACGATGCGACCCTGCTGGTGTTCTTCCAGACGGTTAAGGCAGCGAATGGTCGTCGACTTGCCCGAGCCCGACGGGCCGCACAAAACGATGCGCTCGCCCTGACGTACGTTCAGGTTGATGTCTTTCAACACGTGGAACTGGCCGTACCACTTGTGTACGCCTTCCATCCGGATCATGCCTTCGGCGCCCAGAGGCTTACTGATAGCTTCACTCATCACAAAACTCCTAACGCTTGTGGCCTGTGTCCAACTTACGCTCCAAATGCATGGAGTAGCGGGACATGCCGAAACAGAAGATCCAGAACACCAGGGCCGCGAACACGTAACCCTCGGTCGCCATGCCGAGCCACTTCGGGTCGGCGGCAGCTTGTTTGACGCTGTTGAGGAGGTCGAACAGGCCGATGATGATCACAAGGCTCGTGTCCTTGAACAACGCGATCACGGTGTTGACCAAGCCGGGAATCACCATCTTCAGAGCCTGCGGCAGAATCACCAGCCCCATGCGCCGCCAGTAACCGAGGCCCATGGCCGCAGCCGCTTCGTACTGACCCTTCGGAATGGCCTGCATGCCGCCCCGTACCACTTCGGCCACGTACGCCGACTGGAACAGAATCACGCCGATCAGCGCGCGCAGCAGCTTGTCGAAGTTCATGCCTTCAGGCAGGAACAACGGCAGCATCACCGACGACATGAACAGCACGGTGATTAATGGAACGCCTCGCCAGAACTCGATGAACGTCACGCATATCACGCGAATGGCCGGCATTTCGGAGCGACGCCCCAAGGCCAGGACCACACCCAGCGGCAACGCGCCGGCGATACCCACCGTGGCGATCACCAGGGTCAGCATCAAGCCGCCCCACTGACTGGTGGCGACCGGGTCCAGGCCGAACACGCCGCCATGCAGCAGGAAGTAGGCAATGATCGGGTAGATGAACAGGAACGACAGGCCGTAAATCGCCTTGCGCGGCATCATTTTGATGAACAGCGGTGCTACGCCGATGATCGCCAGCCAGACGGTCAGATCAACCCTCCAGCGCAGTGCCTGCGGGTAGTAGCCGTACATGAACTGGCCGAAGCGCTGTTCGATGAACACCCAGCAGGCGCCGGCCTTGGTGCAGTCTTCGCGCGTGGTGCCGACCCAGTTGGCGTCGAAGATGGCCCAACTCAGCAGCGGTGGGATAACCAGCCAGATCAGGTAGATCGCGAACAGGGTCAACAGCGTGTTGATCCAGCTCGAGAACAGGTTCTGGCGCATCCATGCCACCGGGCCGAAGACTTTGCTCGGCGGTGGCATGTCGGGTTTGAAAGTATGGGATGTCATGCGCGTTTCCTCACCGCTCGATCAGCGCAATGCGCTTGTTGTACCAGTTCATCAGCAGAGAAATGCTGATACTGATCGCCAGGTACACGCTCATGGTGATGGCAATGACTTCGATGGCCTGTCCGGTCTGGTTGAGCACGGTACCGGCGAACAGCGAAACCATTTCCGGATAACCGATACCTGCGGCCAGCGAAGAGTTCTTCGCCAGGTTCAGGTATTGGCTGGTCAATGGCGGGATGATCACCCGCAGCGCCTGCGGAATGATGACCTTGCGCAGCGTCGGCCCTGGACGCAGGCCCAGCGAACGTGCCGCTTCGGTCTGGCCGTGGCTCACGGACTTGATGCCCGAGCGCACGATTTCGGCAATGAATGCCGCCGTATACACCGTCAGCGCCAGGGTCAGCGCCAGCAGTTCAGGGATCAACACCCAGCCGCCGACAAAGTTGAAACCCTTGAGTTCTGGCACTTCCCAATGCACCGGCGCACCGAAGATCAGCGCGCAGAGCGCCGGGATCACGATGAACAGCGCAAGGCCTGCCCAGAACTTGTGGAACGGTACGCCCGTGGCTTCGAAACGCTTGTTCGCCCAGCGTGTCATGAACACGATGGCGACAATGGCCAATACCACGCTGATCAAGAATGGCCACGCGGCATCGGTGGCAATCGCGGCAGGCATGTTCAGGCCACGGCTGCTGACGAAGAACGAACCGAGAAACCCGTGGGCAGCCCGCGGACCCGGCAGGGTCAGGAACACCGCGAAGTACCAGAACAGGATCTGCAGCAACGGCGGAATGTTACGGAAGACTTCAACGTATACCGTCGCCAGCTTGTTGATGATCCAGTTGTTGGACAGCCGCGCGACGCCAACGATGAAGCCCAGCAGGGTCGCGAGGATCACGCCGATGAACGTCACCAGCAGCGTGTTGAGCAAACCGATCAGGAAAACCCGCGCGTAGGTGTCCGACTCCGTGAACGGAATCAGGTGCTGCGCGATGCCGAAGCCGGCACTGTTTTCAAGGAAACCGAAACCTGAGGTGATACCCCGGTGTTGCAGGTTGGTCTGGGTGTTATCGAACAGATACCAACCCATCGCGACTACGGCGACAACCGTAATTATCTGAAATAGCCACGCACGCACTTTAGGGTCGCTGAGGCTGAGCCTCTGCTTTGGTGCGCTGATTTGATTTTGCATGGAGTGCCCCGGAAGAAATGCAACAAAGCGCCCGGCTGCGATTCACGCAGCCGGGTGCAGGTCAATCAACGCACAGGTGGTGCGTATTGAATGCCGCCAGCGTTCCACAGAGCGTTCTGACCGCGAGCGATCTCCAGAGGAGTGCCTGCGCCCAGGTTCTTCTCGAAGATTTCGCCGTAGTTACCGACTTGCTTGACGATCTGCACGACCCAGTCTTTCTTCAGCTTCAGCTGCGGACCGTAGTCGCCGTCGGCACCCAGCAAGCGGGCCACGTCTGGGTTCTTGGTCGACTTGGCTTCAGCTTCGACGTTCTTGGACGTGATGCCCGCTTCTTCAGCGTTCAACAGCGCGAAGCCAACCCAACGAACGACGGTGGTCCAGTCTTCATCGCCACGGGCGACAACAGGGCCCAACGGTTCTTTGGAGATGGTTTCAGGCAGAACGACGTAGTCCTTCGGCGAAGCCAGCTTGGAGCGCTGTGCGTAGAGCTGGGATTTGTCGGAGGTCAGCACGTCGCAACGACCGGATTCCAGCGACTTGGCGCTTTCGTCGGAGGTGTCGAAAGTGATCGGGGTGTACTTGAGGTTGTTGGCGCGGAAGTAGTCCGACACGTTCAACTCAGTGGTGGTACCGGCTTGAATACAGATGGTCGCGCCGTCCAGTTCCTTGGCACTTTTTACGCCCAGCTTGCTATTGGCCAGAAAGCCAACGCCGTCGTAATAAGTGACGAAGCCCGGAAACACCAGACCCATGCTCGCGTCGCGGGAGCTGGTCCAGGTGGTGTTACGCGACAGGATGTCGATTTCGCCGGACTGCAGCGCGGTGAAGCGCTCTTTGGCGTTCAGCTGGCTGAACTTGACCTTGGTCGCGTCGCCAAAAATCGCAGCAGCGACAGCGCGGCAGAAGTCGGCGTCGATGCCCTGGATCTTGCCACTTGCGTCCGGAACCGAGAAGCCTGGCAGACCGTCACTGACGCCGCACTGAATAAAGCCCTTCTTCTGAATGGCGTCCAGCTTGGCACCCGCTTGAGCGAACCCGGTCAGACCGAGCGCTGCAGCGGCGGCCACTACAGCCAGGGTGGATTTCAACATCTTCATTCAAACCTCCAGTTTGCTCTTTGTTGTGTAGGAGCCTCAGCCCCGTCGCACCCTTGTGAGGCATTCATGACCCGTGCTGGCTTGTTTTTGGGTCATGCGACGTTGAACCCGTTTACCGCCATCGACGCCAGGCAATCTGGTCATCGCATGTTCGGCATGTTACGCGTCCAGCAGATTGAAGCCCCATGATGTCCTTGAACCCCGAGGTTCAAAGCGAATCGTGCCGGGAATCCTGCTCGATGATTCCTTGCTGCCTCTGACGCAACACTCGGCTGTCTGCTTAATAGCCTATTAGTGTTACCGCCCGAGGTGAGCGCCTTCACTCCGCGGGTTGTGTAGCAAAGCTCGTACCACCATGCTGGCAATGTCGAATTAGCGACAGGTGAAGATCAAAACTTGTAACCTTGCGACATCCTGACTACCCCGCTGACGACCCGACGCACCGCCTTAAAGCGCTGCGCTGACGGGACCGCACACTAATGGAGCACACATGACTGAACCGTTGATTATCGAGCCGGAACTGGCAGCCGATGCCTGCGTGATCTGGCTGCACGGCCTGGGCGCTGACCGCTACGATTTTCTGCCGGTCGGCGAGATGCTGCAGAAGACGCTGAAGAGTACGCGGTTCATTCTGCCGCAGGCGCCGACCCGGGCCGTTACCATCAACGGCGGCTACGCAATGCCCAGCTGGTATGACATCAAGGCGATGAGCCCGGCCCGCGCCATCGACAGCGATCAGCTGGAACATTCGGCCCAAGGCGTCATCAAGCTGATCGAACAGCAACGCGACAGCGGCATCGACCCGGCCCGAATCTTCCTTGCAGGGTTTTCACAGGGCGGCGCCGTGGTGTTGCACACCGCCTTCCTGCGCTGGGAAGGCCCCCTTGGCGGCGTGCTCGCGTTATCCACTTACGCACCGACTTTCAGCGACGAGATGAGTCTGTCCGCCAGCCAGCAACGCATCCCGGCCTATTGCTTGCACGGCAGCAATGACCCGGTGGTTCTGCATGCCATGGGGCGAGCGGCCTATGAGCATTTGAAGGCACAGGGCGTCACCGTGACATGGCAGGAATACCCAATGGAGCACGAAGTGTTACCGCAGGAAATTTCCGATATAGGTGTCTGGCTCGCGGATAAGCTTCGCTAGCCCACTCATTTGATCCTTCCAATTGCGTTGCGGATTTGCTAGGACACTACGCCGCGCCGGGTTCTTGCTTTACACTCCCCGGCGTACATTCCTAAATCAATCGATGAGATCACCGTGCTCAAAGCACTTAAAAAGATGTTCGGAAAAAGCGAGGCTGAGCCGCTCGCGCCTGCTGCTCCCCTCCCCGTCCCCCAGCGCCAGACCGAAAGCGTCTCGCGGGAACCGTCAACAGCAGAAGTGCACGTGCCAACGCCCGAGCATTCGGCAGCCACCGCACCGGCCGTTACATCGCCCGTCAGGGCCGAACGCCCGCGCCGTGAACGGGCGCCCAAGCCCGTCGTCATCCCCTGGAACCTCGAAGACTTCGCCGTCGAGCCCCTGGAAGGCAAAACCCGTTTCCACGATTTTCCTCTTGCCCCCGAACTGATGCACGCCATCCAGGACCTGGGCTTCCCGTACTGCACGCCGATCCAGGCCGGCGTTCTGGGTTACACCCTCAAAGGCCGCGATGCCATCGGCCGCGCCCAGACCGGCACCGGCAAGACCGCCGCCTTCCTGATTTCCATCATTACCCAGCTGACCCAGACGCCTCCGCCGAAAGAGCGCTACATGGGTGAGCCCCGTGCGCTGATCATTGCGCCGACTCGCGAGTTGGTGGTGCAGATCGCCAAGGACGCCGAGGCGCTGACCAAATACACCGACCTCAACGTGATGACGTTTGTGGGCGGCATGGATTTCGACAAGCAGCTCAAACACCTCGAAGCGCGCCACTGCGACATCCTGGTCGCCACACCAGGCCGTCTCCTTGACTTCGCCCAGCGCGGCGAAGTGCATCTGGACATGGTTGAGGTGATGGTGCTGGACGAAGCCGACCGCATGCTCGACATGGGCTTCATCCCTCAAGTGCGCTCGATCATTCGCCAGACCCCGCACAAGGGCGAGCGCCAGACGCTGCTGTTCTCCGCCACCTTCACCGAAGACGTGATGAACCTGGCCAAGCAGTGGACGACAGATCCTGCGATTGTCGAGATCGAATCCCTGAACGTCGCCAGCGACACCGTCGAGCAGCACATCTATGCCGTCGCCGGGGCCGACAAGTACAAGCTGTTGTTCAACCTGATCAATGATCACGGTTGGGAGCGGGTAATGGTGTTCGCCAACCGCAAGGATGAAGTGCGACGCATCGAAGAGCGTTTGGTACGCGACGGCATCAATGCCGCGCAGCTGTCAGGCGACGTGCCCCAGCACAAGCGCATCAAGACACTGGAAGGCTTTCGCGAAGGCAAGATTCGTGTGCTGGTGGCCACCGACGTCGCCGGGCGCGGCATTCACATCGACGGCATCAGCCACGTGATCAACTTCACCCTGCCGGAAGTACCGGACGACTACGTACACCGCATTGGCCGGACTGGTCGCGCAGGCGCAGACGGCGTGTCGATCAGCTTCGCCGGTGAAGACGATTCGTATCAGCTGCCATCGATCGAAGAGAAGCTGGGTCGCAAGATCAGCTGCGAAACGCCGCCGACCGTGTTGTTACGGCCGGTGGTGCGTGTGCAGCGGGCGATTCCTGCGGCGGATGACGCCACGCATCTGTAGGAGCGTGGCTTGTCCCGCGATCGGCGACGCAGTCGTCGCAATGGCTGGGAATGGGGCTATAGCTGACACACCACATTTGCTGGCCTGACTGCCGGCTCCCGGCAGATCGCGGGACAAGCCGCGCTCCTACAACGCTGAGTTTGCAGTCTACTTCCAGCGATCCGCTGCCTTGTGATCGCTGTCGCGCCCTTCGACCCAGCGCGGTCCTTCTGACGTGTTTTCCTTCTTCCAGAACGGCGCTCGAGTCTTCAGGTAGTCCATGACGAAATCGCAGGCTTCGAATGCCGCCTGGCGATGGGCGCTGGCTGCCGCGACGAACACGATCGGCTCGCCCGGCTGCAACTCGCCCACCCGATGAATCACTTCCAGCTTGAGCAACGGCCAGCGCTGCTGCGCTTCATCGACGATCTTGAGCAGCGCTTTCTCGGTCATGCCGGGGTAGTGCTCGAGAAACATCCCCGCTACCTCACGGCCGTCGTTGAAGTCACGGACGTAGCCGACAAAGCTGACCACCGCACCCACGCCAACGTTGGCGTCGTGCATGGCGTTAACTTGCGCGCCGGGATCGAACGCGGCGGCTTGCACTCGCACGCCCATATCAGCCTCCGGTGACGGTCGGGAAGAACGCCACTTCATCGCCCGGCTCAACGGGCGTGTCCAGAGAGCACAGCTCCTGATTGCGGGCGCACATGATGCCTTTCTCGCTCAGCACTTCCCACACACCGCCCCGCTCCAGCAAATGCTGGCGCACGGCATCGATGGTGGCGAACGCGCCTTCGAGGTGCTCGCTTTCGGTGCCGAGGGTTTCGCGAAAGCGCGCGAAGAACTGGACTTGAACATGAATGGTCATTGGGCGCTCACCTGTTCGTCGGCGATGAAGTGCCCGCTCTTGCCACCGAGTTTTTCGAGCAGCCGCACGTGCTCGATGGTCATGCCGCGGTCCACCGCCTTGCACATGTCGTAGATTGTCAGGGCCGCGATGCTGGCGGCAGTCAACGCTTCCATTTCCACCCCGGTCTGGCCGGAGAGTTTGCAGCGGGCAACGATGTGCACGGTGTCAGGGCTTTGGGCGTTGAGTTCGACCTTCACGCCCGTGAGCATCAACGGGTGGCAGAGAGGAATCAGATCGCTGGTTTTTTTCGCGGCCTGGATGCCGGCAATGCGTGCGACGGCAAATACATCCCCTTTGGGATGCCCACCTGCGACGATCATTTGCAGGGTTTCGGGCAGCATGCGCACGCGCGCTTCGGCCACGGCTTCACGGAACGTCACGTCTTTTTCAGTGACGTCGACCATGTGGGCGCGACCTTGGGAATCGAGATGAGTAAGCACGGGATGACTCCTGGACAGGAGCGGGGATTGTAACGCCGATGCGACCCGAACTGTAGGAGCGCGCTTGCCCGCGAAGGCGTCGTGTCAGTCAACATCTCCACAACTGATCTGACGCATTCGCGGGCAAGCGCGCTCCTACAAATTCATAATCATTTTACAAATGGCTCTCCGCGTATTCAGCCAGGATCGAGCGTGGAACACCTTGCAGACTGATGTGCACGCCGTTGGGGAAATCCTTGAAACGCTCCGTCAGGTAGGTCAGCCCCGAACTGGTGGCCGATAGATAAGGCGTGTCGATCTGCGCCAGATTGCCCAGGCAGACCACTTTGGAACCGGCGCCGGCACGGGTGATGATGGTTTTCATCTGGTGCGGCGTGAGGTTCTGGCATTCGTCGATAAGGATCAGGCTCTGCTGGAAACTTCGGCCCCGGATGTAGTTGAGGGATTTGAACTGCAGCGGCACCTTGCTCAGGATGTAATCGACGCTGCCATGGGTGTTTTCATCGTCCATGTGCAACGCTTCCAGGTTGTCGGTGATCGCGCCAAGCCATGGTTCCATTTTTTCTGCTTCGGTGCCGGGCAGAAAGCCGATTTCCTGGTCGAGCCCCTGCACGCTACGGGTGGCGATGATACGGCGATAACGCTTGCTGACCATGGTCTGCTCGATGGCAGCGGCCAGGGCGAGAATGGTCTTGCCCGAACCGGCGGCGCCGGACAAGTTGACCAGGTGAATGTCCGGATCGAGCAGCGCGAACAGCGCCAGGCCCTGATAGATGTCGCGCGGTTTCAGCCCCCACGCTTCCTGGTGCAGCAGCGGCTCCTGGTGCATGTCGAGCAACAGCAACTCATCAGGCTTGACGCCTTTGACCCACCCCACGAAGCCTTGCTCATCGATGATGAATTCGTTGATGTGCACAGATGGAATCTGCTCGATCATCTGCACTTTGTGCCAGGTACGACCATGATCCTGACGGGTGTCGACTTTGCTCACCCGGTCCCAGAAAGAGCCGGTCATGTTGTGGTAACCGCGGGACAGCATCGACACGTCGTCGACCAGTTGGTCGGTGCTGTAGTCCTCGGCCTCGATGCCGCAGGCCCGCGCCTTGAGGCGCATGTTGATGTCTTTGGTGACCAGTACGATGCGTGTGTCCATTTTCCGCGCATGCAGGTCAATCAACTGGTTGATGATGATGTTGTCATTGAGGTTGTCTGGCAGCAGCCGGTTGGGCTCTTGCCGCTTGTTCATGAGGATGGACAGATAACCTTTGAATACGCCTGTACCGCGATCGATCGGTACGCCTTTTTCGACCTCCTCCGGGGTCGCTTCGCCGAGTGTCTTGTCAATCAACCGGATCGCCTGCCGACATTCAGCAGCCACCGAGTGCTTGCCCGCCTTGAGCTTGTCCAGTTCTTCCAGGACCGTCATGGGAAGTGCGACGTGATGTTCTTCGAAATTCAGAAGCGCGTTTGGATCATGGATCAATACGTTGGTATCGAGCACGTAGAGGATTGGCTGGTTAGAGGAAGGGGTGCGTCCGTGGTCATCCATACTCGCTCACCTTTGTAGTAGCCAAGTGACGCAACACACAGCGATGCCGCGCCACGAAAAGGCCGCCGGGGCTTTCCCCTTGAGGCAGGAGAAAATTGCGCAAAGTGGAGTCTGGAATGACGCCACCTGTGTTGCAGGGTTCGGCGGTCTGTTGTCGTAATACCGCAAAACCGATGACATAAAAACGCGTTTCGGCGCTTTTTGAAGTTTATTTTTCTGGGGGTAAATTAGGCCTTGGCGGATGGGTCAGCCGCGTTTACAGTCGGAAGTCCGGTCTGGGACAAATCCTCAGAAATTTGCGACATCTCCCCTTCGTTATTCCCTCTCTTTCACCGGCGGCAACGCCTGATCAACCGCTGCACCCGGCTGCTCGGCCGGCTCCTCCGGGGCGTCATCGTCCGGCGTGTCATCCTCTTCATCCGGCACATCTTCTTCGTCCGCCAACTGCTGCGGATAGATATGGCAGTCTTCCCACATCACACCGCTTTGCGCGGTATTGGCCATCAGCCATGGCACCGCCTGCTGCGGCTTGTCCGTGCTGTCATGGAACACCACATTGCCGCGCCGCCACAGCAGCATCAGCGTGAGCACCCGATTGGCCGCCTGCTCGGCGCTGATGCGTCCGGTGCTGTCCTGGGAATCGATGTTCCACAGCGAGACCCGCAGCTGCTGTTCACGGAAGAACGGCGCGCTGTCCGCACGACGATGGCCATAGGGCGGGCGGAACAGCGGCACGAAGTTGTCAGGCAGCACCTGCTGAACCAGCGCGGCCGTACGTTCGATGGAGTTCTGCCAGTCGCGCCAGTGGGCATGGGACCTGAACTCCCAGCCTTGCAAGCCGACGCATTGCTGCCGGTAGACGTTTTGCAGCGCTTGCGGCGAGGTGTTGTCGAGACGACTTTGCAGGCTTTTGCCCAGGACAAAGAAGGTCGCAGTGATCTTCTGCTGGCGCATGAAGTCAGCCAGCCAGTCCGTGGCGCCATCAGCGACGGTCGGACCGCTCTCGAAATTGAGGAGAAAGGTCCGGTCCGGCATTTCCTCACCGCTGAGTTCGTCGGAGTTGTAGCGCTCGATCTCGCTGCTGGTCTGCGGAAACAAGGCGGCCATGCGCAACAGTTCGTTGAGATAACGCTGGCTGAAAGCATCGGCCGGCGCTGCCCACCGCGCATAGAAGGAATCATCGGCGACTTTATATTCGGCGGCGCGCTGGCGCAGCATCGGCACATCATCGACCAGCACGCAGAACGATGCGTCGGCTTCACAGGTTTTTTCAGCGAATGTCCAGTTCTCGAACAGGCGCGTCCATAACCGTGTGCGGATCAGGTTCACCGTCGGCAGGTTGATCTGACGCAGGCCCAGGCGCGCACCCAGCTGGGCATCGCTGAGATTTTCGCTTTCCAGCAGCTGGTGGGCGAAGCTGAGAATTTGCGCGCGAGAAGCGACGTCGAACAGCTGCGGCGTTTCCAGAGCCTCCGGCCAGACTGCGCGATCCAGCATCGCAATATCGCCCGTGGCCGCCTGTGCGTTGAGCCCCAGCAAGCAGGCTCCGATCAATAACAGCATGCGCAACACGACGTGCTCCCAATCCTTGATAAAGAGGCCGAAAACCGGCGAGGCACTATAGCGGATTTGCCTTGGGCCAGATTGCCGGATTCGTGCACCGCTGCTGCAGGAGCGCGCCTATCGACACCATAGCTGGAGTGATCCGCGCGCAAGCCCTAGAATCGCCCGACGATTAAAGGAGACCTGCCCATGCTGATGGTGATTTCCCCAGCCAAAACCCTCGATTTCGAAACGCCGCCCACCACCAAGCGCTACACCCAGCCGCAATTTCTGGATCACTCCGAGGCGCTCATCAGCCAGCTGCGTGACCTGACCCCGGCGCAGATCGGTGAGTTGATGCACCTGTCCGACAAGCTCTCGGGCCTCAACGCCGCTCGCTTCGGCAGCTGGAATCCAGAATTCACCCCAAAAAACGCCAAACAGGCGCTGCTGGCTTTCAAGGGCGACGTGTACACCGGTCTCGACGCCGACACCCTGAGCGAACCCGATCTGACTTACGCCCAGAAGCATCTGCGCATGTTATCCGGGCTCTATGGGTTGCTGCGTCCTCTTGACCTGATGCAACCGTACCGGCTGGAAATGGGTACAAAGCTGGCGAACGCGAGGGGCAAGGATCTTTACGCATTCTGGGGCGACCGTATCAGCGAGTGGCTGAACGAAGCGCTGAAAGAACAAGGCGACGACGTGCTGCTCAACCTGGCGTCGAACGAATACTTTTCGGCGGTCAAGCGTCCGGCACTTAATGCCCGGGTGATTGAAACCGAGTTCCGCGACCAGAAAAACGGTCAGTACAAGATCATCAGCTTCTATGCCAAGAAGGCCCGGGGCATGATGACTCGCTTCGTGATTTCCGAGCGCATCAGCAAGCCCAAGGACCTGACGCAGTTCGATGCCCACGGCTATCGATACAGCAAAGAGCTGTCCTCCCCGGACAAGCTTATTTTCCTGCGCGATGAGCAAGACGCCTGATTAGCACCTCCCCTCCCCTGCGCCCGGACGCATGCCTGTCTCGAACAGTTGACGGGCATCGCAACGCCACTTAATCCCCACTTCGGTGCGTTTCAAAACGGCATCTATCCAGCCGTTTTAAAGCGAAACCATTAATCCCATCATTCGAATGCGTCCATCCACCCAACCGGTTGCAAAGACTAACAGCGGTTATCGCCGCAAATTCCCACACTTGGTTAGTTCATAACCCACAGTTTGCGCGGACGAACGGTAGTGCTGGCGACTAATTGGCGCCAACAATAAGGCGAAAACTAACGCGACTTTTTTTTCTCAAAAATTTAACAACTTTTTTTAGCCATGACTGCCTTCCGCTTTGAACTAGTGACACTAGCGTTCCAACCCCGCTCAAAGCCCCGTGAACTCTAGGCCAAACCGGCAGTGCCAGCACCTTAAAAGCATCGAAAACGTCCCCGGTGTTACGAAAAATCTCAAAAACAGGACGAGCGGCCCGGAACTTATGGTGAATGCCCACGCTCCTACTTCCCGTAACAATTCTCGTCCCCCGTGTAGGACATCTCTTACATGGCACATGGACAGATCTGGAAGTTGCTTCTCAACGAAGTTAGACCTGTCGGTCAAGTGGTACGTACAAGGAGTCACGCACCAAACTAGTTGAAGTGAATTGAGCTAGCACCATTCGGGTGCCCGCAGTCGTGAATCGGGCTGATTCATCGGGAAACGGCCAAAAGCCTTGTCCTTGAGCGCCTGACCGCGACGCGCAAACCATCCGTTGGAGTGCCTGCCACATCCCAGATCGGGAACCTATATAAATATGTATGGGCTACTCGACGCTTTTGATCTGTAGCATTTGGGTTTGCCTTTCATATAGGTAACTCACCCCTTAATTCTGCCTGTGCTTGTCCCGCGACATTCATTTGCCGTGCGTGCGAGTGCGCAAAAGTTGTAAGACAGTTTTTATATTCGGCCAACTAATGGCGTAAACATCGAGGAGATTACTATGCGTATCAGCATCTTTGGTTTGGGCTATGTCGGTGCAGTCTGTGCGGGCTGCCTCTCGGCGCGTGGTCATGATGTTGTTGGCGTGGACATCTCCGCCGCCAAGATCGATCTGATCAACAACGGCAAGTCGCCAATCGTTGAGCCAGGTCTGGGCGAGTTGCTGCAAACCGGCATCAAGACCGGCAAACTGCGCGGCACCACCGACTTCTCCGAAGCCATTCGTGCCACTGACCTGTCGATGATCTGCGTCGGCACGCCAAGCAAAAAGAACGGCGATCTGGAGCTGGACTTCATTGAATCGGTCTGCCGCGAAATCGGCTTGGTACTGCGTGACAAGAGCACCCGTCACACCATCGTCGTGCGCAGCACCGTTCTGCCGGGCACTGTCGCAAACGTTGTCATCCCCATCCTCGAAGACTGCTCGGGCAAGAAAGCCGGCGTTGACTTCGGTGTTGCGGTCAACCCTGAATTCCTGCGTGAAAGCACCGCGATCGCTGACTACGACCGTCCTCCGATGACCGTTATCGGCGAATTCGACAAAGCGTCCGGCGACGTTCTGCAGTCCCTGTACGAAGAACTCGACGCACCGATCATCCGCAAGGACATCGCCGTTGCCGAGATGATCAAGTACACCTGCAACGTATGGCACGCGACAAAGGTCACCTTCGCCAACGAAATCGGCAACATCGCCAAGGCAGTCGGCGTCGACGGCCGTGAAGTGATGGACGTGGTCTGCCAGGACAAGGCTCTGAACCTGTCGCAGTACTACATGCGCCCAGGCTTCGCGTTCGGCGGTTCCTGCCTGCCGAAGGACGTCCGCGCCCTGACCTACCGCGCCAGCACCCTGGACGTTGAAGCACCCCTGCTCAACTCCCTGATGCGCAGCAACGTTTCCCAGGTTCAGAACGCTTTCGACATCGTCGCTGCCAGCGACACTCGCAAAGTCGCTCTGCTGGGTCTGAGCTTCAAGGCCGGTACCGATGACCTGCGCGAAAGCCCACTGGTCGAGCTCGCAGAAATGCTGATCGGCAAGGGCTACGACCTGAGCATCTTCGACAGCAACGTCGAATACGCTCGCGTTCACGGCGCCAACAAAGACTACATCGAGTCCAAGATCCCGCACGTTTCGTCCCTGCTGAACTCGGACTTCGACGCGGTCATCAACAACTCCGACGTGATCATCCTGGGTAACCGCGACGAGCGCTTCCGTGCACTCGCCAACAACGCGCCAGCCGGCAAGCGTGTGATTGACCTGGTGGGCTTCATGAAAGGCACTACCACCGAAAACGGTCAAATCGAAGGTATCTGCTGGTAACACACAGCGAGCTGCAAGCCACGAGCTGCAAGTTTCAGGCTTCATCCCTCCCGTCCCGGGCGTCAGCGCCTGCGACGGGAGGTTTGGAGCTTGCGGCTTGAGGTTGCAACTGACTTAGGGATACACACTATGCAAAGGCTGAAGCACGGCTTCCTCCAGGCCGCAGGTTGGCTGTTTTATCTGACGTTGCTGGCGGCCATCGCCATGGCGCTGCCTGCATCGCTGTTTGACTCGCACTCCAAAGATTTCATTTTCCTGATCGGTATCGTCGGCATCTGGCGTTACTCGATGGGCGCAACGCACTTCGTGCGCGGCATGATTTTCCTGTACATCGTCTACCCGCACCTGCGCCGTAAAGTGCGCAAGCTGGGCAAGGCAGCCGATCCGTCCCACGTGTTCCTGATGGTTACCAGCTTTCGTATCGATGCGCTGACCACCGCTCAGGTGTACAGCTCGGTGATCCGCGAAGCCATCAACTGCGGCTTCCCGACCACCATCGTGTGCTCCCTGGTGGAAATGTCCGACGAGCTGCTGGTCAAGGCACTGTGGGCCAAGTACAACCCGCCCGAGCACGTGAAGCTCGACTTCGTGCGCATCGCCGGTACCGGCAAGCGTGACGGTCTGGCGTTCGGTTTCCGCGCCATCTCCCGCCACATGCCGGACGACCGCGCCGTGGTTGCGGTGGTCGACGGTGACACCGTTCTGGCCGAAGGCGTGGTGCAGAAAACGGTTCCGTGGTTCCAGCTGTTCGGCAACGTTGGCGGCCTGACCACCAACGAGTTCTGTGAAGTACGCGGCGGTTACATCATGAGCGAGTGGCACAAGCTGCGTTTCGCTCAGCGTCACATCAACATGTGCTCGATGGCGCTGTCCAAGCGCGTCCTGACCATGACCGGCCGCATGTCGGTGTTCCGCGCCACCGTGGTGACAGACCCGATGTTCATCGCTGACGTGGAAAGCGATTCGCTGCAGCACTGGCGTCTGGGCCGCTTCAAGTTTCTGACCGGCGACGACAAGTCCAGCTGGTTCAGCCTGATGCGCCTGGGCTACGACACGTTCTACGTGCCGGATGCCGCAATCAACACCGTTGAACACCCGCCGGAAAAGAGCTTCCTGAAGGCCAGCCGCAAGCTGATGTATCGCTGGTACGGCAACAACCTTCGGCAGAACTCCCGCGCGTTGGGTCTGGGCTTCGGTCGCCTCGGGGTCTTCACCAGCATCGTGCTGTTCGACCAGCGCGTGTCGATGTGGACATCGATCCTTGGCCTGACCGTCGCCATGCTGGCCAGCCTGAAATTCGGCATCGAATATCTGCTGGCGTACCTGCTGTGGATCGGCATCACCCGCCTGATCCTGACCCTGCTGCTGTCGTGCAGCGGGCACAAGATCGGTCCGGCGTATCCGATGATTCTCTATTACAACCAGATCGTCGGCGCACTGATGAAGATCTATGTCTTCTTCCGTCTTGACCGACAGTCCTGGACCCGCCAGGACACAAAACTGAGCCGCGACATGGCCAGCTTCCAGGGTTGGTTCAACACCTGGTCGTCGCGGACCATGACTTTCTCGGCTGGCAGCATCTTCGTTGCCGTGCTGCTGACAATGGTCTGACCGGGCCTCTGACCGAAACAATGGATCAACTCGATTAATCAGGAATTACCACCATGAATACAGCCGTGAATGCCAATGTCGTACATGAATCCGAAGCCCAGCGTCAGCACGCACGGGTCAAGATCCCGGCCAAACTGCGACTGCTCAATGGTCAGCCGAACGCCCCGCTGGTGCGTGTCGAAGACCTTTCCGCAGGCGGTCTGAGCTTCGTTGCTCCTGCCAACCTGCGTCCAGGCGTCGGTGAGGTCATCAAGGGTCGTCTGCAGTTCCTGATCGACAACCTCGGTCTGGCCATGGACGTCGACCTGCAAGTGCGCACCATCGATTCGGGCACCGGCCGTGTCGGTTGCCAGTTCCAGAATCTGGAATCGCAAGACATCTCGACCCTGCGTCACCTGATCACTTCGCACCTGTCGGGCGATCTCATCAGCATGGGCGAAGTGCTGGCGACCCTGCAGCGCGATAACTTCACCAAGGCACGCAAATCCAAAGACAGCGGCAGTGGCCTGAGCGCTTTCGGTCGTCTGCGCGCCGTGACGTTCAGCGTCGGTATCTTCGCTGTCGGTCTGATTGCATTCGGCTTCGTCGCCAAATCGGTCTACGGCATGTACTTCGTCAGCCACTCCACCTCCGGCCTGGTCAGCGTACCTAGCCTGGATGTCACCATGCCCCGTGAAGGCACTGTGACCAGCCTGGTCGCTCCGAACGGCAACATCGCCAAAGGCGCACCGCTGGCCACCTTCAACACCAGCATGCTGGACATGTTGAAAGGCAACCTGGACCCGGACGAAATGCAGCCGGCCAAAATCGAAGAGCTGTTTGGTCGTCAACTGGCCGGCACCATGACCAGCCCGTGCGATTGCGTCGTGGCCAAGCAACTGGTCGCCGACGGTCAGTACGCAAGCAAAGGTCAAGTGATCTTCCAGATGGTCCCGCGCAACGTTGCCGCCAATGTCGATGCTCGCTTCACCTACCGTCAGTTCGCCGATGTACAGCCGGGCGCTCGCGTGACCTTCCAGGTTGCTGGCGAAGCCGGCGACCACAGCGGCAAGATCGTCAGCGCCACGGCGCTGAGCCCTGCTGACCTGTCTTCCGACATCCGCGTTCAGATCCAGCCTGACGAAGCCATCAACAGCAGCCTGGCAGGTCGTCCGGTTGAAGTGGTGAGCACCCGCGGCCCGTCGCTGAACTGGTTGATCGATAAAGCCACGGCGGCAGGTTTCTAAACATGGCTAGCCCACTACGAAGCTTGTCAGCCCCTACATTGTTGAGCCTGGCGATCGCTATCGGTTTGGGCGGCTGTGCCGGCCTGCCCGATCAGCGCCTGGCCAACGAAGCCCTGAAACGCGGCGACACCGCGCTGGCGGAGCAAAACTATCGGCAACTGGCGGACCTGGGCTATAGCGATGCACAGGTCGGTCTCGCGGATATCCAGGTGGGTACCCGCGACCCGGAGCTGATCAAGCAGGCCGAGGCAACCTACCGTGCCGCAGCCGCCACTTCGCCTCGGGCGCAATCGCGTCTGGGAAAGTTGCTGGCGGTCAAGCCGAACTCCACCGAAGCCGAGCAACGTGAAGCCGAAGGTCTGTTGAAGAAGGCCTTCGCCAATGGCGAAGCCGGCACGCTGATCCCGCTGGCGATGCTCTATCTGCAATACCCGCACACGTTCCCGAACGTGAACGCGCAGCAGAAGATCAACGAATGGCGCGCCACCGGTTACCCGGAAGCGGGGCTGGCCCAGGTGCTGCTATATCGCACCCAAGGCACTTACGATCAGCATCTGGCTGACGTTGAAAGCATCTGCAAGCAAGCGCTGCACACCACTGACGTTTGCTACACCGAGCTGGCGACGGTCTACCAGAAGCGCGGCGAAGCCGACAAACAGGCTGCGTTGATCCAGCAAATGCAAAGTGGCTACGCCATGGGCAGCGTGCCTGCCATGCGTGTCGACAGCGTCGCTCGCGTGCTGGGCGATTCGACCCTCGGCAAGCCGGACGAAAAGACCGCGCAGTCGCTGCTGGAGAACGTCGCCCCCGGTTACCCCGCTTCGTGGGTCAGCCTGGCGCAGTTGCTGTACGACTTCCCCGAGCTGGGTGACGTCAACAAGATGATGGAATACCTGGACAACGGCCGTGCTGCGGATCAACCGCGCGCCGAGCTGCTGCTGGGCAAGCTGTATTACGAAGGCAAGCTGGTCTTGCCGGATGCGAAGAAAGCCGAAGAGCACCTGACCAAGGCCGCTGCGACGCAAATCTCCGCGCATTACTACCTGGGTCAGCTGTACCGCCGGGGTTATCTGGGCCATCCAGAGCCGCAGAAAGCTGTCGACCAGTTACTGACCTCCGCACGCGGTGGCCAGAACAGCGCCGACTTCGCCCTCGCGCAGTTGTTCTCGCAAGGCAAAGGCATCAAGCCTGATCCGGTCAACGCATGGGTCTTCGGTCAGCTCGCACTGGCTCAGGGCACGCCGCAAGCGACGGATCTTGTGCAACAACTGAACGAACAATTGCCGCCTGAGAAGCGCGCTCAGGCGCAGAGTCTTCTCCAGCGAGAACAGCAGGTCCGCGGCACAACGGCGCAAAACGCGTTGGCCTTGCAGACACTGCAAGAAGAAAAAGACGGCGGGGACGCACCTCTATGAAGCTTAAGTTGAACCCTCTGATGGCGGCCGGATTCGGCCTGGGTTTCTCCCTGATCTGGGCCACGCCGACGCTGGCAGCCCTGACCGACACTCAGAATTTCGGCATCGAAGTCAAAGCGACCGGCCAGATGGAAGACGACCGTGACCTCGGCACCCGTAGCGGTGGCGACGTCAACGGTGTCGGTCTGGATCTGCGTCCATGGGCGTATGGCGAGTGGGGCAACTGGAGCGGTTACGCGATGGGCCAGGTCGTCACCGCTACCGACACCATTCAGACCGACCCGCTGGATCAGCAGGTCACTGACGCCAACGGCCAAAGCGCCCAACGCTCACGCAGCACGTCGAGCAGCCGCAAAGTGGATGACAGCTACGCTGCCCTGCGCGAATTCTGGATCGGCTACAGCGGTTTCACGCCTTACCCTGGCGAGATCCTGAAAGTCGGTCGTCAGCGCCTGCGCAATGACGACGGTCAGTGGCACGACACCAACATCGAAGCGGTGAACTGGACCTTCGACACCACCCTGCTCAAGGCAGAAGTGGGCGCCGCCCAGCGCTTCAGCGAATACCGCACCGACCTGACCGAACTGTCGGCACAGGACAAGGATCGCTCGCACCTTTATGGCGATGTGGAATACCAGTGGACGCCAGGCCAATGGGCTGGCGTTCGTGCACACCACAGTCATGACGGCGGCAGCCTGAAACAACAGGGCTCAGCCATCGACGACCTGGACAAGACCTCGCGTGGCGACCTGACTTGGCTGGGTCTGCAGGCCAACAGCGACGCGTACAACTACCGCAACCTGAACACCGTCAACTATTGGGGCAGCCTGACCTGGCTGACCGGCGATCGCGACCGCATCGGCACCACCTACAACGCTGCTGAAGATCAGTACGTGGCCGGTGAGAAGAACAACGAAAACGTCAACGGCTGGGCGACCGACCTGGGGCTGCGTTTCCGTCTGGACCCAATGTGGCAAGTGGGCGGCGCTTACTCCCGCGCCAGCAAGAACTACGAGCAGAACGGTCTGGAAAGCAACCGCTCGAACTGGACCGGTACCCGCTCGCGGGTGCATCGCTTCGGTGAAGCGTTCCAGGGCGAAATGGCCAACGTAGAGTCCGGCTCGCTGTTCGCGTCCTGGCAGATGCAGGACGAGTACGACGCCTCGCTGATCTACCACAAGTTCCGTCGCGTCGACGGCCATTCGGGCATCGGCGGCGCGGGTATCAATCCGGCTCAGGAAAACGTCGACGCCGATGGCGTCAGCACGTTCGCCTCGCTGCCGCTGGAAGACGGCCGCAAGGACCTGGGCCAGGAAATGGACCTTGTCGTCACCAAGTACTTCAAGCAAGGCCTGCTGCCGGCTGCGGTAAGCCAGTCGTTCGACGAACCGTCGGCGCTGATACGTCTGCGTGCGGGCGTGTTCAAACCGGGCGATGCGTACCACAGCGGTGTAGACGAATACATGCACCGCGCCATCGTCGACGTCATCTGGCGCTTCTGATGCAAGCCGCGATAGGAGTGCAATGAGATGAACAGTCAAGCAAGCAGATTGCGTCACCGGGCATGGCCCTATGCCCTGCTGGAAAGCGCTGTGCTGAGCAGCGCCTTGCTGCTCGCCAGCACTGCGGCCATGGCCAACAGTCCGTTGCCGGTTCCCGCCCCTGCGGCGCATCCGGCGGATAACAAGGAAGTGGTGGTCAAGGGCCTGCATCAGGCCAAGACCTACACCATCACCAGTCCGCCTATCGAGCCGCTGTTGATGGACAAACCCAAACTGCCTGACCTCTCGGGGTACACCCTGCAGGCCATGCAGAAAAAGATCGTGCGCAGCAAGCCGGGCAAGGTTGCGATCAAGCGCATGATGCTGGAAGACTCGCTGAAGGAGTTCGTCGGCGGTGACAACAAGATGGCCGAATGGGTAGCCCGTCAGCACGGGATTCCACAGGCCATCTTCATCGAAGACGGCTACATGACGCTGCAGGAGCTGGCGAAGAAGGTGCCTAAACAGTACCTGAGCGAAACCTCGCCGGGCGTGTTCCTTGCACGTCTGCCGATCGTCGTCGGCAAGAATGGCATCTTTGAAATCGACAAGAAGACCACCGAGCTGCGCCTGTCTCAGGACGCCGGTGCGTTCATCGTCAACGACAACCTGCTGTTCATGTCGGACACCAAGCTGACCGGCTGGAACGAGAAAGCCAACGGCCCGTCGACGTATAAGTCGCCGAAGGAATTCCGCCCGTTCCTGCTGTCCTGGGGCGGTACCCAGACCTACATGTTCAACACCAAAGTGGCGAGCCTGGGTTACAACAACAGCAAGTCGTACGGCATCAGTATTTCCCAGTACACGCCGAACATGAAGGCGCAGATGAACCGCGCCGAGCCGACCGGCTGGATCGTCAATTCAGACTTCTCGGACATGTGGTACGGCTTCTACTGTTATGAGACCCGTGACTTCGTGGTCAAGGGCAGCACCTACCACGACAACATCATCTACGGCATCGACCCCCATGACCGTTCCCACGGTCTGATCATTGCCGAGAACACGGTGTACGGGACCAAGAAAAAGCACGGGATCATCGTCTCCCGTGAGGTGAACGACAGCTTCATCATCAACAACAAAAGCTACGACAACCACCTGTCCGGCATCGTCCTTGACCGTAACAGCGTGAACAACCTGGTGGCCTACAACGAGATCTACCGCAACCACACCGACGGCATCACCTTGTATGAGAGTGCCGACAACCTGCTGTGGGGCAACCGCGTGTTCGCCAACAAACGTCACGGCATCCGGGTGCGCAACAGCACCAACATCAAGCTGTATGAAAACCTGGCCATCGGTAACGGTTTGATGGGGGTCTACGGCCACATCAAGGACCTGTCGGACACTGACCGCGACATCAAGCTCGACCCGTTCGATGCCGAAGTCTCGCTGATCCTGGTCGGCGGCGAACTGACCTCCAACGGTTCAGGCCCGATGTCCATCGACTCGCCCCTGAGCGTCGAGCTGTACAAAGTCTCGATGCTCGCACCGACCAAATCCAGCGGGATCACCTTCAACGGTGTCATGGGCGAACGTCAGGACGAAATCCTCGATCTGCTGGTGCGCCAGCAGAAAGCCGTGTTGATCGACCCGGTCGAAAGCCAGAAACAACTCCGGGACTGAGGAAGCTATTTCTATGCACGCACATTTGATCAAACTGCTCAGCCTCTCGGGCCTGACCGCTGCACTGTTCGCCGCCAGCAATGGCGCGTACGCAGCGGACACCACTGCCCCGAGCTTCACGGCCGAGCCTTGCTGCAGTCTGTGCCCTGAAGCGCACGACGAAAAAAACTACGTCAGCCGCTACCAACAGAACTTCACCACGCTGGTTCAGGCCCAGGGTGACTGGTTGTTCCGGACCCGTGAAGACCTGCGCACCGAATTCGACACCACGCCTGAAGGCTATCGCCGCATGCAAATGCTGCACGACGCTTTCAAGAGCAAGGGTGTAGAGCTCGTCGTCGTTTATCAGCCAACGCGGGGCCTGGTTGATCGCAACAAGCTGTTCCCGGCCGAGCGCGACAAGTTCGACTACAACACCGCGCTGCGCAACTACCAGGCCATGCTCGGTCGTTTCGCGAAAATGGGCTACACCGTGCCGGACCTGTCGCCGTTGACCAACGAGCAACAGGCCCACGATTTCTACTTCCGCGGTGACCAGCACTGGACGCCCTATGGCGCTCAGCGCACGGCGAAAATCGTCGCTGACTCCGTGAAGAAGATGCAGGCGTTTGCAGGCGTTCCGCGTCGTGAGTTCGAGACCCACCTGTCAGGTCGCATGGGCAAGAAGGGCACTCTTCACAATATGGCCGGTCAATTGTGCGGCACGAGTTACGCCATCCAGTACATGGACCAGTTTGAGACGGAACCCAAAGGCGAAGCTGCCGACGGCGACCTGTTTGGTGACTCCGGCAACCCGGAAATCACGCTGGTCGGTACCAGTCACAGCGGGAAGAACTACAACTTCTCCGGCTTTTTGCAGGAATACATGGGTGCTGATGTGCTGAACGTCGCCTTCCCCGGCGGCGGCCTCGAAGGTTCGATGCTGCAGTACCTGGGCAGCGAAGACTTCCAGAAACACCCACCGAAGATTCTCATCTGGGAATTCTCGCCGCTTTATCGCCTGGACCAGGAGACCATCTATCGCCAGATGATGTCGCTGCTGGACAACGGCTGTGAAGGCAAACCGGCGGTCATGAGCGCCAGCACCACCCTCAAACCAGGGATCAACGAGTTGCTGGTCAACGGCAAAAACGGCATCAAGGATGTGCGCAACGGCAGTAATCAGATCGATATCAAGTTCGCCGACAACTCGGTGAAAACCCTTCAGGCGCGCCTCTGGTACATGAACGGTCGTCACGAAGATTTGAAGATCGAGAAACCTGAAACATCTGAAACCGACGGGCGCTTCTCCTTCGAACTGCGCGATGACAAAGACTGGGCTGACCAGCAATTGCTCGCACTGGAATTGCAGGGTCCGGAAGCGGGCGCTGCGCCACAGCAGGTCGAAGCGAAAGTATGCAAACGCAACGTGTTCCCGAATGTCGCGCATCAAACCGCGCAAGCCGGGTTATGAGGCTCTTATGCACACTCCAAAACTGATGCTCCCTACCCTTCTGTCGCTGGCGATGATGTCTTCGGCACTGTTCGCCACCGGCGCCAGCGCTGCGTCGACACTCGTGCCGCCGCAGGGTTACTACGAGGGTGTCGAGAAATTCAAGACGGGTCAGGGCAAGTTCAACTGTGATGCGGCACCGCAGCCCTACACCGGCCCGCTGCAGTTTCGCAGCAAATACGAAGGCTCGGACAAGGCCCGCGCCACGTTGAACGTCGCTTCCGAAGAGGCCTTCCGTGATGCGACCAAAGACATCACGAACATGGAGCGCGCCACCAGCAAAGTGGTGATGCAGTACATGCGTGACGGTCGGCCCGAGCAACTCGATTGCGCGCTGAACATGCTGACCACCTGGGCCAAGGCCGATGCGCTGGAGTCCACCGATTTCAACCACACTGGCAAGTCGATGCGCAAATGGGCATTGGGCAGCATGTCATCCGCCTATCTGCGCCTGAAGTTTTCCGAATCGCACCCTTTGGCCACCCGCCAGCAGGAAGCGCAGGTCATTGAAGCCTGGTTCAGCAAACTGGCGGATCACGTGGTCAGCGACTGGAACAATTTGCCGCTCGACAAGACTAACAACCACTCGTACTGGGCCGCCTGGGCCGTGATGTCCACGGCAGTGGCGACTAATCGCCAGGACCTGTTCGACTGGTCGGTGAAGGAATTCAAGATCGGCGCCAATCAGGTGGACCCGCAAGGTTTCCTGCCGAACGAACTCAAGCGTAAACAGCGTGCGCTGGCGTACCACAACTATGCGCTCCCGCCGCTGGCCATGATCGCGAGTTTCGCCCAGGCCAACGGTGTCGATCTGCGTCAGGAAAACAACGGTGCGCTCAAGCGTCTGGGTGATCGCGTGCTGGCTGGCGTGAAGAACTCAGGCAGCGAATTCGCCGCCCGCGATGGCGAAAAGCAAGACATGACGGATCTGAAAACCGACATGAAATTCGCCTGGCTGGAACCCTACTGCTCGCTGTATGACTGCGGCCCGGACGTGCTTGAACAGAAACACAAGATGCAGCCGTTCAAGAACTTCCGCCTCGGCGGCGACCTGACCCGCACTTATGACCCGACCCATGAGAAGGGTGACAAGGGCGGTTCGTAAGAGCCTCCACGTGAAAATGTAGGAGCGCGCTTGCCCGCGAAAGCGATTTTCCAGACGACATGACTGTGTCGGATGTACTGGCCTGATCGCGGGCAAGCGCGCTCCTACAGAATCGGCGTCGGTCGTTCGGATTTACGTTTCACCCCTCCATTTTTCATGGGGGGTTTGGGGGGTTTCGGCCCTTGATGTTGGACAAATGGAGAGATAAAGGATGGTTTTCTCATCCAACGTGTTCCTGTTCCTGTTCTTGCCGGTGTTTCTCGGCTTGTACTACCTGAGCGGGCAACGCTATCGCAACCTGCTGCTGCTGGTCGCTAGCTACGTGTTTTATGCGTTCTGGCGAGTGGACTTTCTGGCACTGTTCGCAGCAGTGACGCTGTGGAACTACTGGATCGGGCTGCGCGTAGGCGATGCCGGGGTCAGAACCAAGCCGGCACAGCGTTGGCTGCTGCTCGGTGTGGCGGTCGACCTGTGCATCCTCGGCTATTTCAAATACGCCAACTTCGGCGTCGACAGCATCAACGCGATGATGACGTCGATCGGTCTTGAGCCGTTCATCCTCACCCATGTGTTGCTGCCGATCGGTATCTCGTTCTACATCTTCGAGTCCATCAGCTACATCATTGACGTTTACCGTGGCGATACGCCGGCAACGCGCAACCTCATCGACTTTGCGGCGTTCGTGGCAATCTTCCCGCACCTGATTGCAGGGCCGGTACTGCGTTTCCGCGACCTGGTCGACCAGTTCAACAACCGCACGCACACCGTCGACAAATTCTCCGAAGGCTGCACGCGGTTCATGCAGGGTTTCATCAAGAAAGTTTTTATTGCCGACACCCTGGCAGTGGTCGCCGACCACTGCTTCGCCCTGCAGAACCCGACCACGGGTGACGCATGGCTTGGCGCGCTGGCGTACACCGCTCAGCTGTACTTCGACTTCTCCGGCTACAGCGACATGGCCATCGGCCTGGGTCTGATGATGGGTTTCCGCTTCATGGAAAACTTCAAACAGCCCTACATCAGCCAGTCGATCACCGAGTTCTGGCGTCGCTGGCACATCAGCCTGTCGACCTGGCTGCGTGACTATCTCTACATCACGCTGGGCGGCAACCGTGGCGGCAAGGTCGCGACCTATCGCAACCTGTTCCTGACCATGCTGTTGGGCGGTCTGTGGCATGGCGCCAACATCACTTACATCGTCTGGGGCGCCTGGCACGGTGTGTGGCTGGCAATCGAAAAAGCCATTGGCCTGAACACCGCGCCGCGCACGTTCAACGTCGTTCGCTGGGCCTTCACCTTCCTGCTGGTGGTCATGGGCTGGGTCATCTTCCGCTCGGAAAACCTGCACGTTGCCGCCCGCATGTACGGCGCCATGTTCAGCTTCAGCGATCTGGGCCTGTCGGAACTCAACCGCGCCAGCCTCACCGGCCTGCAAGTGGCGACCCTGGTCGTGGCGTACATCACCCTCGCCTTCTTCGGCCTGCGTGATTTCTACCGCAACCGTGCTCCAGCCAAGCCGACCGACAAGGCTGTACAAATCGATGGTCCTGCCGCTGCCGAGCCAGGCCTGATCAAGGCCGTGCCGGGCGACAAGCCGGGCAGCATTCATCAACCGGGTTACATCGTCGGCACCGAAGCGCAGGTTCAGCCTGCCTACTGGACCGTCGACTGGTCGCGCTATGTCATGCGCGCCCTGATCCTGCTGATGTTCGTTGCATCGATCCTGAAACTCTCGGCGGCCAGTTTCTCGCCGTTCCTTTACTTCCAGTTCTGAGGAGCCTGACATGACCCGTTCATTACGTTTCCTCTACATCTTCCTGTTCCTGGCGATCCTTCTGGTGCTGGGCCTGTGGTCGCTGCGCAGCTTCGTCGGGTTCTCTACGTCGAAGGAAACCACTGTGCTCAATGGTCAATGGGCCAAGGCAGTGGAAACCCATTACGACGAAGCATTTCCGATCAAGCGTCTGGGCACCAACCTCTGGGCGGCGCTGGACTACAAGGTGTTCAACGAAGGTCGTCCGGGCGTGATCCTGGGCAAAGACCAGTGGCTGTACACCGACGAAGAATTCGACGCCGTTGCCAATAGCGAGCAGAACGAGGCGGACAACCTGGCGATCATTCAGGGCGTGCGTGACACCCTGAAAAAGCAAGGCACCCAGCTGGTGCTGGCGATCATTCCGGCCAAGACCCGTCTGTACCCGGAGCACGTCGGTGACAACAAACCAGCCACGGTCCACACCGACCTGTATCAGCAGTTCCACGCCCAAGTGAATCAGGCCGGCATCCTTGCCCCTGATCTGCTCACTCCGCTGCAAAGCGCCAAGGAGAAGGGCCAGGTGTTCCTGCGCACCGACACTCACTGGACGCCGATGGGCGCGGAAATCGTTGCTCAACAGTTGGGTGACGTGATCAGCAAGCAAGTGCCGCTGAACGTTGAACCGCAGAACTTCGTCACCGAAGCCAAGACGACCGAACCCTACAAGGGCGATCTGACCAACTTCCTGCCGCTGGATCCGCTGTTCAGCAACCTGCTGCCCAAGCCGGACGACCTGCAACAGCGCAGCACCAACCCGGCTCAGGCTAATGCAGAAAGCGGTGACGCCCTGTTCGCGGACAACTCGGTTGCCGTGGGTCTGGTCGGCACCAGCTACAGCGCCAACCCCAACTGGAACTTCGCCGGTGCGCTTAAGCAGGCCCTGCACACAGACGTCGTGAATTACGCCGAAGACGGCCATGGCCCGATCCTGCCGATGCTCAAGTATCTGCAGACCGACGCCTTCAAAAGCAGCCCCCCGCAGGTGCTGATCTGGGAATTCCCGGAACGCTACCTGCCCGCTCACAACGACCTGACCGAGTTCGACCCACAGTGGATCGCTGAACTCAAAAAGGCCCGTGACCCCCAACAGAATCTGGCGGACAACGCCAACAACTCCGAGTCGCCCCACCGGGCGCAAAACTGAGAGGACTACTCACAATGACTTCGCAGAACCCAATGCCAGTTCGTTCGAGCAAAACCAACCTGCTGAAAACCTGCGTGCTGGCCGCGAGCCTGGGCTTCGTATCCCTTTCCGCATTCGCCGGTGGCGACGCCGCTCTTTATGGCCCGACCGCACCAAAAGGCTCGACCTTCGTGCGTGTGTACAACGCCAGCAGCAGCGAAATCTCCGCCAGCGTCGGCAACACCAGCCTCAACGAAATCGGCCCATTGGCCAGCAGCGACTTCGGCTTCATGCCGCAGGGCGACTACACCGCCAAAGTCGGCAGCCAGTCGCTGCCGGTGAAACTGGCCAGCGATCACTACTACACCATCGTCAACAACACCTCAGGTGCTGCGCAACTGGTTGAAGAGCCGCCGTTCAAGAACAAGCAGAAGTCCCTGGTTCGCGTACAGAACCTGAGCGACAAGGCGCTGACCCTGAAAACCGCTGACGGCAAGACCGACGTGGTCAAGGCTGTGTCTGCCAAGGGTACCGGCGAGCGCGAAATCAACCCGGTCAAAGTCAGCTTCGCGCTGTTTGACGGCGACAAGAAAGTGGCTGACCTGAAGCCCGTTGCACTGGAGCGCGGTGAAGCCGCCGTGCTCTACGTCACCGGCAGCGGCAGCAGCCTGTCGCCAGTCTGGGTCAAGCGCCCGACGGGCACTCAGTAACACATTCGATACTGGCCGAGAGGCCGCAGGCAGCGCGCGTGATCACCCGCGCGCAGCCACGGATTTACGGGATTAAGCGTTCGGCGTCAGGCACTGCGGAGCAAGCAGACAGCCAGGAGGGCGCCGGGCGATGCAAGACAAAAACCAGAAAGACCGAAAAGCCCTACAGCCCATTCGAACGATTTTTGCTAACGGAGAAACAAAATGATTCCAGTGATCTTGTCAGGTGGCAGCGGTTCCCGACTCTGGCCTCTTTCGCGTAAACAGTTTCCTAAACAGTTCCTTGCATTGACCGGCGAACACACTCTGTTCCAACAGACCGTCGAGCGCCTGCAATTCGACGGCATGCAGCACCCGGTTGTGGTGTGCAACAAGGATCACCGCTTCATCGTCAACGAGCAGCTCAGCGCATTGGGTCTGGAAACTCAGGCCGTGATCATGGAACCGTTTGGCCGCAACACTGCGCCTGCCGTTGCCATCACCGCGATGATGCTGGCCAACGAAGGTCGCGATGAATTGATGCTGGTTCTGCCAGCCGACCACGTCATCGAAGATCAGAAGGCCCTGCAGCGCGCACTGGCCCTGGCCACTGTTGCTGCAGAACGCGGCGAAATGGTGCTGTTCGGTATTCCGGCGACCAAGCCTGAAACCGGCTACGGCTACATCAAGTCCACCGCCGATGCCTTGCTGCCGGAAGGCGTCAGCCGCGTGCAGCAGTTCGTTGAAAAGCCCGATGAACAACGCGCCCAGGAGTTCGTCCAGGCCGGCGGTTACTACTGGAACAGCGGCATGTTCCTGTTCCGCGCCAGCCGTTACCTGGAAGAGCTGAAAAAGCACGATCCGGACATCTACGACAACTGCCTGCTGACCCTCGAGCGCAGCAAGCAGGAAGGCGACAGCATTTCCCTGGACGAGGCGAGCTTCGCCTGCTGCCCGGACAACTCCATCGACTACGCCGTCATGGAAAAAACCCAGCGCGCGTGCGTGGTTCCACTGGATGCGGGCTGGAGCGACGTTGGCTGCTGGGGATCCCTGTGGGACGTACACGCCAAAGATGAGAACGGCAACGTTGCCAAGGGCGATGTCGTCATTCAGGACAGCCGCAACTGCATGATTCAGGGCAACGGCAAACTGGTCACCGTGATCGGCCTGGATAACATCGTTGTCGTCGAAACCAAAGACGCCATGATGATCGTCCACAAAGACAAGGTTCAGGGCGTCAAGCAACTGGTCAACACACTGAACGAGCAAGGCCGCAGCGAAACCCAGAACCACCTCGAAGTCTATCGCCCGTGGGGCTCATACGACTCCGTGGACATGGGCGGGCGTTTCCAGGTCAAGCGCATTTCCGTCAAGCCGGGCGCCAGCCTGTCGCTGCAGATGCACCACCACCGTGCTGAACACTGGATCGTTGTATCGGGTACCGCTCAGGTCACCTGCGACGACAACGTGTTCCTGCTGACCGAAAACCAGTCGACCTACATCCCGATTGCCTCGGTTCACCGCCTGCGCAACCCGGGCAAGATCCCGCTGGAAATCATCGAAGTCCAGTCGGGTAGCTATCTGGGCGAAGACGACATCGAACGTTTCGAAGACGTCTACGGCCGCTCCACCCCAGGCATCGAAGCCGGCGTGAAGACCCAGACCATCGCGCGTTAATACCGCTTTACCGAGTAGTACTAGCCCCCGTCAGCTCTCTGCGTATTCCCCATCCGCAGAGGGTTTTCGGGGGCTTTTTTGTGCGTTCCATACCAGCGAATCTAAATCAACTTAACCACCATTAGCTCAACCCCCTCCCCTTTCGGTACGATGCCCGCATCTGTAATCGCGAGATCGACACGATGATTTTCGGCGCCGTACTCCTGTTCACCTGGCTGGTCCTGCTCCTGCGCTACCCCTCCAAGGCCCTGCCCGTTTCCCTGGCAGCAGCGGTTGGGTTGGGCGTCGTGGCGGCGTTTGTGGTCTGGGAAGACAGCCGCGATGAGCAGCGCCTTGAGCGCCTGCAAATGCGCGTGAACTATGCCCCGCAGCAATGCCCGACGGGTCGCCCGTTGCTGGTGCTGATCGATAACGGCAATAAGGTTTCCCTCACCGAGCTGCGCTGGAAGATCGCGGCCTACGCGCCGGGCGATACCGTCAACCTGGCCGAAGACACTTACACCTCGCCGCGCTATCGCGGGCCGGGTGACTTGTTGCCCGGCAGCCAATGGCAAGATTGTCTGCCAATGCCGCCGCTGCGCCCGGGTTATCGCCCGCAGACCCTGGAGTTTCGTGCCGAACGCCTGCAAGGCACGTTCTCCGGCTGAGTGCCGCCCCTCTCTTTTTTCAAGGACTGAACCATGTCTGTGATGTTGATCACCGGATGTTCCAGCGGCATCGGCCGCGCCATGGCGGATACCTTCAAAGCGGCGGGCCATGAAGTCTGGACAACCGCACGCAAACCGGAGGACGTGCAGGCGCTGACCGCGTCAGGTTTCCGTGCTGTGACGCTGGACGTCAATGACAGCGCCGGGATTGATCGGCTGGTCACCGAGCTTGATCAGCACGGCAGAGGGCTCGACGTGTTGATCAACAACGCAGGCTACGGCGGCATTGGCCCGCTGCTGGATGGCGGCGTCGAGGCCGTGCGCAGGCAGTTCGAGACCAATGTGTTTTCCGTCGTCGGCGTGACGCGCGCGCTGTTTCCAATGCTGCGCCGCAACAAGGGATTGGTGGTCAATATCGGCAGCGTTTCAGGCGTGCTGGTGACGCCGTTCGCTGGCGCGTATTGCGCCTCAAAGGCCGCCGTCCATGCCATGACCGACGCATTGCGTATGGAACTGGCGCCCTTCGGGATCCGCGTGATGGAAGTCCAGCCTGGCGCCATCGACACCCATTTTGCGCAAAACGCCAGCCACGAGGCCGAGCAGGTGATTCACGAGAACTCGCCGTGGTGGCCGTGGCGTGAAGGCATCCGCGCCCGGGCCAATGCATCCCAGGGCAATCCGACACCCGCCGCCGACTTTGCCCGCGACGTGCTCACCGCTGTGCAACGTCGCCATCCACCGCGTCTGTTGCGATCCGGTAACGGCAGCCGCGCGCTACCCCTGATGGAACGGCTGCTGCCCAAGGCCTTGCTCGAATGGATTCTGAGCAAGCGTTTCAAGCTGGATAAAAAATACTGACTGCCACCGCCGGCTTCTGTAGGAGCGTGGCTTGTCCCGCGAACTGGCGCGAAGCGCCAGCAAGACCAAGCGTCCCGGTTATAACTGATGCACTGCATTCACTGTTATTACTGTCGCTGCGCAACAGATCGCGGGACAAGCCACGCTCCTACATCCTCCGGCGCGACACATCTGGCGTACCGCGCAGCTCAACGTGCTATCGCGTTGAATCTTGCGTTTCGGGATTCACAATCACCGTGCAGGTAATCCCTGCCGCCAGCACAACCCCTTCCGGCACGTGATCCAGGTGAATGCGCACGGGCACGCGCTGGGCCAGTCTTACCCAGTTGAACGTCGGGTTGACGTCAGCGATCAGCTCGCGGCTCTCCGGGTTATCGCGGTCGTAGATGGCGTGGGCGATGCTCTCGACGTGGCCCTTCATCACTTCGCCGCTCATCAACTGCATGTCCGCCGGATCGCCGATCCTGACGTGGGGCAGCTTGGTCTCTTCGAAGAACCCGTACACCCAGAACGAATTCATATCGACTACGGCCATCTTCGCCTCGCCGATGCGCGCGTAGTCGCCGCGGTGCACGTTCAAGTTGGTGACATAGCCGTCCACCGCCGCCAGCACTTTGGTGCGCTGCAGGTTCAGTTGCGCGGCGTCGAGCTGGGCAACCGCGAGTTGATAATCCGCCTGGGCAGAGGTTGCGACATTGCTGGCGTCTTCGCGGCTTTCGGCGGAAATCACCAGGGCGTCCATGTCCTTGCGACGATTGGCGTTGACCTTGCGCATCTCCCACGTGGCCTTGCGCGACGCCACCATGGCCTCGGCCTGCTTCACCGCCAGCTGATAATGCTCAGGGTCGATCTGCATCAGCAGATCGCCTTTTTTCACCGGCTGGTTGTCCTTCACCGGCACATCGATCACCACCCCACTGACGTCGGCAGCGACGTTGATCACGTCGGCGCGCACCCGACCGTCGCGGGTCCACGGCGTGTCCATGTAGTGAATCCACAGCAGCCGGCCGATCCAGATGGCCAGGGCCAGAATCAACAAAGTCGCGATCAGACTGAAGAGCTTTTTCATCTCAACCAATGTGCCTCAACGGTAAACAGTGAGCGCCATGGCGCCGAAAATGCAGCTGAACAGGCTCAGACGCAGCAGCGCCGGATGCCAGAAAAAACGGTACAGGTCGAGCCCGGACATGAAGCGGTCCAGCGCCCAGGGAAGCACCATGGCGACCACAAACATGACGGTCACGGTCGGCATGTAAACGCCGTGGAAGGCGAGTTCACGAGGCATTGAGTTGTCCTTGCGGCGAGACCAAAGCCACCTGCTCTGACTGAACGCCCGCCAGCGGCGATTGCGGGTCCAGCAAGCAGGTACGAATAAAGTGCAGGTAGCTTTTCACCCGGCGCAACGCCGAAGTGTCGAAGTGCGGCGCGAAGGGCTCGTCGGTGTTCTGCACGCAGACGATGGCGTGATCGACGGCCGACAGGCTGCGCGCCAGGTTGTGGCGATCGGGCTGGATGAACAGACGAATCAACGAGCGGCCCATGCCGCGAATCGCCTGCCGCCAGGGCTGCCATTCGGCATAGCTCGGGTGTACCGGCAGAATGTCCTGCTCGCGGCGCAGCTCGATGATCGCGTGGCCGATCTCCAGCACCACGAACATCCAGCGCAGCAGGTTGCGTTGCACTTCGGGTTTGCCGGCGGCCAGGCCATAGGCCTGATGCATCAGATCGCGGGTGCGGCTTTCAAAGCTGGAGCGAATCCCGCGCAGCGGCGCGCTGATGGCAAAACTGACTTGCTGACGCAGATTCCCTTCCAGCCGCTGCCACAACCAGCGACTGTTCGGCGGCAGAATGATTGCCCCCGCCGCCGCGCACAGCAGCATGCCAAGGACCATGGCGATGTAGTCATTGATGAAGGCGTAAGGGTTGTAGACCGTGAGGTTGTCCGGCGCCGAACCAATGCTGAAGAAAATCAGCAGCCCCAGCCCATATCCGACCCACTGCGGCCGTGTGGTCAGGAAGGTGCCGAGCACGAACACTGGCGCCAGCACCATGCACAGCAAGGGAAAACCATCGATGCGCGGCAGCACGAAAAAGGTGATGAAAAACCCCAGCACCGCACCCAAAAAGGTCCCGCACGCCATCTGAAACGACATGCGCCTGGGGTTCGGCGTTGTCGCGGAAAGCGCCACGGTGGCAGCAGATACCAGGGTCATCGACGCACCACTCGGCCAGGCCGTCGCGACCCAATACACCGACATCACGGCGAGAATAAACGTCGCGCGCATGCCGGATGCCAACGAAGACAGCCAACTGGTGGTGGACACGAACGGCTCGACCCATTTCTCCCGCGCATGGCGGTGATCGGCCAGGGATGCATGGGTCTGGGCGTAGTCGTGCATGTCGTCGACAAAGCGATACAGCAACTCATACGCGGTGTGGAAATCCAGCAGGTCATCGTCGCTGGGCTCGGTCCTGACGAACTCGGCGCGCAGGCTGCGCACGTGCTCGGGCAGGTCAGCCTTGTACACGCTCAAGCGGTTGGCGAGCAGCGCGGCGTCGGCGTTGGTCAGCGCGCGCCCGGCGAAGGGCTCCAGCAACCGAGTCAGCGCACTCAGGCCCGGCTCGATGGCCTGAACCGCCGGTGTCACGCCGCGCCGACGCAAGCGTTCGAGCAGTTGATGCAAGGCGTTGAAGCGCGTGGTGATGGTCATGAACTCGCTGTTCAGGCGATTCAAGCGGCCGTTGCGGCGGCGCATGTGCGGGTCTTCGAATACCGTGACCGCGCGCAGGCCTTCGAGCCCCACGGCGTCGGCGATGAAGCGCACGTTGCTGGCTTCGAACGAGGCGGGATCGCTTTCACCGCGCAGGCCGGTGATGACGAATTGGGCGAAGGTGCCAAAGCGCTGATACAAGGTGTTGCGCATCGCCGCGCCGGCGCTTTGCGGCAGGATCGCGGCGCTGACCAATGTCGAGCAGACGATGCCGAGGGAGATTTCCAGCACCCGCCACATGGCCGCCATGAACGAGGTGTCCGGGTGCGCGAGCGAGGGCAGCCCGGTCATTGCGGCGGTGTAGCCGGCCAGCACGAATCCGTAGGCGCGGAAGTTGCGATAGCGCGCGGCGCCGGCGCAGCAGAAGCCGACCCAGATCGCCAGACTGCCGAGGAACGACTCGCTGTTTTGCGCGAACAGCGCCATCAGCGTGACCATCACCACGGAGCCGGCGAGCGTGCCGAGCAAACGGTAGAAACTCTTGGCAAACACCTGCCCGCTCTGGGGCTGCATGACGATGAACACGGTGATCATGGCCGTGCGCGGCTGCGGCAGCTCCAGGCGCATGGCGATCCAGTACGTGAGGAATGCCGCGGTCAGCACCTTGCAGATATAGATCCAGGTCACGCCATCGCTGCGCGCCCAATCGTTGAGGCCACGACGCCATTCGAGGGATTTGAGCCAATTCAGGGATCGCACCATCTCAATTCAAGCCCTGTGGTGGCTGATCCGACGCATTCGCGGGCAAGCGCGCTCCTACAGGTGACCGCGTTTCGGCAGGCCCATCGGCGTGGGCAAAGGATCGCGTTTCGGCAGGCCCGTCCGCGTAGGCAAAGGATTGCGTTTCGGCAGGCCCGTCCGCGTAGGCTAAGGATTGCGTTTCGGCAGGCCCACCCATGTCGATGTCCGATCGCGCGTTATCGGGCAAACACATTCCACTGTAGGAGCGCGCTTGCCCGCGATGGGGCCCGTCCACGCGATAAATGATCATCTGGCTCACCGATCAAACACCGCCAATGACACCGGCGTTTTCGGCGCAGCGGTCCTTTCCGGCGCAGGCGAATCATTACCGGCCATCAACCCGCCGCCCAGCGCCACCACCAATTCCGCGTGCACCGTCAGGCGTTCGGCCTGGACGTGTTGCTGCACCTGTTGCTGATGGAACAACAGCGTCTGGGCGTTGAGCACATTGAGGTAATCGGTCAGGCCGCGTTTATAGGCAATCATCGCGATGTCGTAGGTTTTCTGCGCGGCGGCCACCGACTGATCGGCGAACTGCTGTTGCTTGTCCATCGACTCGCGGCGAATCAGTTGATCGGAGATGCTCTTCAGCGCCATCACCAGGGTCTGGTTGTACTGGGCGACAGCTTCGTCATAACCCGCTGACGCCACGCCCAATTCGGAACGCAAACGCCCGCCGTCGAAGATCGGCAAGGTGATCGCCGGGCCCACGCTGTAGTTGAATTTCTTGCCAGCGAGGAATTCCAGCATGCCGCCGCCGGTGGCCATGTAACCCAGGCTGCCCATCAGATCGACGTTCGGATAAAACCCGGCATGAGCGACATCAATGCCCCGCGCTTGCGCCGCCACCCGCCAGCGACTGGCGACCACATCCGGACGCTGCCCCAGCAATTCAGCAGGCAGCGCAGAGGGCAACTTCAGCGCGGCGTTCAGCGACAGCGTCGGGCGCTGCAGACTCGCGCCCTCGCCCGGTCCTTTGCCGGCCAGCGCCGCGATCTGGTTGCGGCTCAAAGCAATCGCCTCGTCCAGCGCGTCAATCTGGCGATGGGTTTCGGGCAGCGGAGTTTCGGCCTGGCTGACTTCGAAATGGGTGCCGATGCCGCCTTTCAGGCGACGCTGGGCCAAGTCAACGATTTGCTGCTGTTGCGCGAGGGTCGCTTCGGCAATGTCACGCTGGGCGTAGTTGAGCGACAGCTGGATGTAAGCGCGGACGAGGTTGTCCTGCAATTCCAGCTGCGCCTGACGCTCCTGGGCGGCGCTCATGTGCGCCATGTCCAGCGCCTGTTCGGAGTGATTGCTCTCCTGGCCCCACAGGTCTAGGGAATAACTCAGGCCCAGCGAGGCGTTATTGTCCCACGTGCTGGTGTTCGACAGCTCACCCGGGCCGTAGAACTGATCCGTCGGCCAGTTGTGCCGTTTCAGCGTGCTGTCGCCGGAGATGTGCAGGGATTCAGCCGATTCCGCGATGCCCGCCATGGCCTTGGCCTGACGCACCCGCGCCGCAGCGATCGCCAGGCTGGGGCTGCCGAGGGCGGCCAGTTCGATCCAGCGATTGAGTTGTTCGTCGCCATAGGCGCGCCACCACTGACCGGCCGGCCAGTGGGCGTCTTTGTCGGCCGCCTTGATGGCGTCGTCGGTGGCCAGCGCGTCGGGCGACAACGCTGTGCCTTGAGGGGCGATTCCGCCAGTTCCGATGCAGCCGCTGATGAGTAACGTTAAAGCCCACACAATGAGGGGCTTGAGCCCTCTGACGAGACGACGCGGCACTGCTGCAATTACCTGAATGGAGGGGAATCTATGATGCGGGGATTCTAGGGGGCGTCTAGCCCGGCGATAAGCCGGGACTTCTGCGAATCTTTGTTACGCAACCGGAGATAATCCTTTGGTATGGCTGACATGGATCAGTTACTTCATGTCACAATTTGCCATCTCACCTGAGAACGGCCAATGGACACTCTGCAAAACATGCGCGCCTTCACTTGCGTGGCGCAAGCGGGCAGCTTCACCGCTGCCGCTGCTCAACTGGACACCACCACCGCAAACGTTTCGCGCGCTGTCTCCAACCTCGAAGCCCACCTGCAAACCCGCCTCCTCAACCGCACCACGCGACGCATCGCCCTGACTGAAGCGGGCAAGCGTTACCTGCTGCGCTGCGAACAGATTCTCGGCTACGTGGAAGAAGCAGAAGCCGAAGCCAGCGACGCCCATGCGCGCCCGGCCGGGCAGCTGAAAGTCCATTCGATGACCGGCGTAGGCCAGCATTACGTCATCGACGCAATTGCCCGCTATCGGCGCAATCACCCGGACGTGTCGTTCGACCTGACCATGACCAACCGCGTCCCGGACCTGCTCGAAGAGGGTTACGACGTGTCTATCGTGCTCGCCAGTGAGCTGCCGGATTCGGGCTTCGTCTCCCAGCGATTGGGCATCACGTACAGCATCGTTTGCGCATCGCCCGCCTACATCAAAGCGTTCGGCATGGCACACCGGCCGGCTGATTTGCTCAATCATGCTTGCCTGCGTCTGGTCAGCCCGGTGTTCCCGCTGGAAAAGTGGGCGTTCGACGGCCCCGAAGGCCAGGAAACCGTGACCATCGGCAACTCGCCGTTTCTGGTGAATTCGGCCGACGCCATGCAGGCGGCGATCAGCAGCGGCATGGGCATCGGGATTCTGCCGATCTACTCAGCCATCGAAGGGTTGCGTAATGGCTCGCTGGTGCGTGTTCTGCCGCAGTACCGGTCCCACGAGCTGAACCTGTACGCGATCTATCCGTCGCGGCAGTACCTGGATGCGAAGATCAAAACCTGGGTGGAGTACTTGCGCGGCTCCCTGCCGGAAATCATGGCGGCCCATGAAGCGGACCTGCAGACCCATGTGTTGCCGGCGACGGTTTAACGCTCCGCCGCAACGGGCCACATATCCCTCTGCCTCGCCAATCCCTCGGCAAGAATGTTAGCGTGCTACGCAATGCCCTTCTGAACTTCCGAGAGAAGCTATCCGATGAAAAAGACCGTCCTTGCCTTCAGCCGCGTGTCCCCGGAAATGGCCGAACGCCTGCAGCAAGACTTCAACGTGATCATCCCCGACCCGAAAAAGGGTGATCTGAACCAGCAGTTCAACGAAGCCCTGCCCCACAGCCACGGCATGATCGGCGCCGGTCGCAAGCTGGGGCGCGAGCAGTTGGAGAACGCGAAGCAGCTGGAAGTGGTGTCGAGCATTTCGGTCGGCTACGACAACTACGACGTCGGCTACCTCAGCGAACGCGGCATCATGCTGACCAACACCCCCGACGTGCTGACGGAAAGCACCGCCGATCTGGGCTTCTCGCTGATCATGAGCAGCGCCCGCCGCGTCGCCGAACTGGACGCCTACACCAAAGCCGGGCACTGGAAACGCAGCATCGAGGCGCCGCATTTTGGCACCGACGTCTACGGCAAGACGCTGGGCATCGTGGGCATGGGCAACATCGGCGCGGCAGTCGCGCGGCGGGGTCGTCTGGGTTTCAACATGCCGATCCTGTACAGCGGCAACAGCCGCAAGAGCGCCATCGAGCAAGAGTTGGGTGCGCAATTCCGCACGCTGGATCAGTTGCTGGCCGAGTCGGACTTCGTCTGTCTGGTGGTCCCGCTCAGCGAAAAGACCACGCACCTGATCAGCACTCGCGAGCTGTCGCTGATGAAGAAGAGCGCGATTCTGGTGAACATCGCCCGCGGTCCGATCGTCGACGAGCCGGCGCTGATCAAAGCGTTGCAGGACGGCACGATTCGCGGCGCCGGCCTGGATGTCTACGAAAAAGAGCCGCTGGCTGAATCGCCACTGTTCGCCCTGAGCAACGCGGTCACGCTGCCCCACGTCGGTTCGGCGACTGACGAAACCCGCCAGGCCATGGCCGACCGCGCCTACGCCAACCTGCGCGCCGCGCTGCTGGGCGAGAAACCGCAGGACCTGGTGAATGCGCAGGTGTGGAAGGGATAACCTCACTGTGATGATCATTCCCACGGTCCCCGTGGGAATGCCGCTCCAGGCGCTCCGCGCCAGCCAGCCTCTCACGCCAGTTTCGCACCCACCGGCACAATCACCTTCGGCTTCCTGAACACCAGCACGTTCCCGGCCATCACCAACACCAGTCCCATCAACGCGGGGGCGGTCCATTGGTAGCCTTCGGCAAACGCTGACACATTCAGCGCCACCACCGGAAACAGCACGGTGCAGTACGCCGCGCGCTCAGGGCCCATGCGGCCGACCAGGGTGAGGTAGGCGGTAAAGCCAATCACCGAACCCGGGATTACCAAATACAGCAACGAGCCGATGTACCGCGCGTTCCACTCAAACGCGAACGGCGTGCCGCTGAGCACGCAATACACGCACAGCATCGTCGCGCCATACAGCATGCCGTAGGCGTTGGTGGTCAGCGGACGCAGCCCCGCCTTCTGTTGCAGGCTGGAAAGCATGTTTCCCGCCGAGAAACTCAGCGTGCCGAGCAGGGTCAGCGCCAGGCCGATCAAGGTCTCGCGACTGGCGCTGTGCCCGGCCAACTCCGGCCAGAACAGGCACGCCAGACCGATCAGCCCCAAGGTGCCGCCCATCACCACGTTGCGTGCGATCTTCTGTTTGAAAAAGATCCGGGCGTTGAGCGCGTTCCACAGTGTCGCGGTGGAAAACATCACTGCCACCAGACCGGTCGGGATCCACTGGCTGGCGGTGTAAAAGCACATGAAGTTGACGCAAAACAGGCACAGCCCTTGCGCCAGGCAGATGAGCTGCCCGCGACGATTGACCTTCTGCAGTTTCCCGGTCACCAGCAACAGGGCGAAGATGATCAGTGCCGCGAGGCCAAAGCGGTAGACGATCGACACCGGGATGGCGACTTCGCCCAGTTGCAGTTTCAAGGCGATCCAGGTCGTGCCCCAGATCAAAACGGTCAGCAGATACAACGTGATGTTCATGTCGGGCTCCCCAGTGAAGCCTCAGTCTGGCGGCCGGGGTCTGTGCTCACTTGCAGAAACTTGCGCATTTGATCGTCACTCCGCTGGCAGGGGGCAATGCTCGGAGTAGGATGCGAGGCGTAGAGGAGTCCCCATGTCGTCACTTGAAACCATCCAAGTCTTTCAATCCCTGAACAACTCGCCCCACGCGCAGTTGGAAAAGTGCGCGCCCCTGGGTGACGGGCTAATGGCGGCGTTGTGGAACAACCGTCATGACGCTCAGACCTACCACGCGCCGACGCACCACACGTTGTCGTGTTACATCGACGGCGGCACCGGGACGTTCCGCCGCGATCAGCCGGACCAAAAAGGCGCCCCGGACAAGATCTGCACGCTGCCCGCCGGCCATCAGTCTTCCTGGGTGGTGAACGGTGAAATCCGCCTGGCGCATTTGTATATCAGCCCCGAACAGTTCGCCCTCAATTGCGTCACGCTGCTGGATCGCGAGCCGCGCCAGTTGGCGTTGCAGGAGCACACGTTTCTGGACGATCCGTTGCAGGCCGAGCGCTTTCATCGTCTGATCCGCATGGACTGGAGCGAGCCCGGCGACCGTATGCTCACCAGCAGCCTGGCCCATGAGCTGCTCGATCACATGGTCCTGCGCCAGGTCGGGCTGCGCGAAGGGTTACGCTTGAAGGGCGGATTGGCCCCGCACTTGCGCCGTCAGTTGGTGGAGTTCATCGAGCTGAACCTGGCCGAGCCGTTAAGCCTCGGGCAATTGGCAGGCATGTGCGCGCTGTCGGATTACCACTTCGCGCGGATGTTTCGCGAAAGCTTCGGCCTGCCGCCCCATCAATACCTGCTCGCCCGGCGCCTCAACCGCGCCCGGGAACTGCTGCGCTCGACGCGCAAGCCGTTTGGCGAGATCGCGCTGGAATGCGGCTTCGCGAGTGCCAGCCACTTCAGTAACCGGTTCAAACAGTCGGTGGGCGCGACGGCGGGCGAGTACCGGGTTGCGTTTCAGTCGCGTTAAAACTCCAGCGTCGTCGCCATCACCACCTGCCGCGAATCCCCCAGCGACACGAAATAACGGCTGACCGCCGAGCTGTAATAAGTGCGATCGAACAGGTTCTTCACGTTCAGCTGAAACTTCACTTTCTGCCCGTCCAGACGGGTTTCGTAAGTCACGAAGGCATCGGCGACGGTGTAGCCGGGCAGATCAAAATCATTATCCGGATTCCCCGCGCGTTCGCCGACGTAATGGGCCCCTGCTCCCGCCCGCAGCCGGCTGGCACCCAGCACGGCGCCGAAGTCGTACACCGCCGAGACCGAGCCGCTGTGCCGGGGCACGTTCTGCAGGCGATTGCCCTTAAATGTCGGGTCTTCAACCACCCAGGCATCAGTGAAGGCATAACCGCCAATCAGGCTCCAGCGTTCTGACAGCTGCCCGCTTACGTCCAGTTCCACTCCGCGCGAGCGTACTTGACCCGCCGTGGTGTAGACCGTGTTCGCCGTCAGCGAGTCGAAATTCGCCACCAGCACGTTGCGCTTTCGGATGTCGAACAGCGCCAGCGTCGCACTGATGCCATCGGAATCATCCCACTTGGCGCCCAGCTCCCACGCTTTCGATTCTTCGGGCAGCGTCGCCGAATCCAGCACGGTGCCGCCCGCCAGCGTGGCGATGCTGGAATTGGGCTTGAACGCCTCGGTGTAACTCCCATACACCGACAGTTCATCGCTGTAGCGGTAAACAAGGCCTGCTCGAGGAATCCATTTCTGCCCGTTTAAATCGGTATTGCGCGTGAACGGCGAGCCTTTGCCTGCCTGCTGATCGAACACTTGATAGCGCGCGCCCGCGACGAAAATCCAGCGGTCGGTGAGGTGTACGGAATCCTGAACAAATACCGAGTCGCTGCGCAGGATGTCGAGCTGATGGCTGTCCGCCGCACTGACCTGAGTACCCTCCGCTTCCAGGCCATACACCGGATTCACATAGCTGAACGTGCTTTGGCTTTTCTGGCGGATCAGTTCACCTCGCGCGACTTTGCGGTATTCGTCGTCGACGCCGATCAGCAGTTCATGCCGCAAGCCCGCCAGCGAGGTATCGCCGTTCAGGGTCAGGGTGGTGAAGCGATCGGTGCTCAGGGCGTTGCCGGTCCCGTCGATGGAGCGGGTCAGCGTGCCGGTTGCCGGGTCGACGGCGGTCACCCGCACTTGGCTGGCGTCGTAGGTCTCGCGGTTGTAGCTGTAACCGAGGTGGCCCTTCCAGGTCTCGTCGAAGGTGTGGTCGACCTCGAATCGATACAGGTCCGAGCGCCCTTCCATGTTGTTGAAGGGCTCGTCCAGACGGCGGGTCGCGGGGATGTTCAACGGACGATTGGTGCGCGGGTCGATTGCCGTGCCGCGATCAAACGGCGAGAGAAATTCCCGGTGCTCGTAGGACGCCAGCACTTCGGTGTCATCGCCATACCAGGCAAGGGACGGCGCCACCAACGATTCCCGGTGCACCCCGTAATTGCGCCAGTAATCTTCGTCCTCGTGGTCGACGATCAAGCGATAAGCCAGCCCGGTCGATGCCCCTTCAGCACCGTCAATGGCGCCGGTGCTATCAAGTGTGCCGCTGCTGCCGTTTTTGCCTGCGCCGTAGCTTGAACCCCGCGCCGTCAGCGCGTTAGCCGACTGCAACTGCGGACGCTTGCTGACCACATTGATCACCCCGCCAGGGTCCTGAATGCCATACAACAGCGACGCCGGCCCCTTGAGGACTTCGACGCGTTCGGCGGTGGCATTCAGGTTGCGGCCCTGCACCACCGGCATGCCGTCGCGCATGATCGAACCGTCGCGATTGTCACCAAAACCGCGCTTCATCAGCGTGTCCTGGGTGCTGCCGAGGGTGTTGCCCTGGGTCACGCCACTCACGTTGGCCAGCGCATCGTCGAGGTTGCGCGGCGCCTGATCGCTCAGCACCTGCGCCGGCACAACGCTGACCGCCTGCGGGTTTTCCAGCGGCGGGGTTGCGCTGCGCATCACTGATGTCACAGCAGGCGGCTGATAGCGGTAAACGGCACTGCGAGTGGAATCGACCTGCGTCGCGCCGAGGGTAATCGCACCTTCAGCGGGCCGGGATTGCAGGGTAAAGGTGTCGTCGGTGGCACGGCGGAACGTGAGGCCGGACGTGCTCAACAGCACGCCTAATGCCTGTTCCGCACTGAACGAGCCCATCAACGCCGGGGCATCTATTGTGTAGGGCGCATCTTGGGTGTAAATCACGCCCTGCCCTGTTACCCGACTGAAATCCCTGAGCGCCTGGGGCAGCGGTTTGGCTGGGATCGAAAAGTCATAGGCCGGCATGGCTGCCTGGACGCACGCGCTCCAGACCGCCACCACCGAAACGCCACACCACCTTGTCACATCGATCAACCCCGTTTGAATGCGATACACCTCAACAACTCGCTTGCGATCAACGAATCACAATGACCCGCCCGAGCGCTTCGTACTGCTCAAAACCAACGACGGATTTCAACGCCGCCAGCACGGCCTGCGGATCGCGACTGGAGAAGCTGCCGCTGACGGTCTTCGCAGCCAGTTGATCGTTGAGCAAAATGATTCGCCCCGGGTAATACCGGTTCAGGTCGCTGATGACATCAGCCAGCGGTGTGCGGGCGTAGTTGAGCCAGCCCTGACGCCAGGCCAGCTGGCTTTCGCTGTCGACAGGCTGCGTATCACCTGTGCGCTCGCGGTCATAACTCACGCGCTGACCGGCCGTCAGGACCTGCTGCGGCGCATCGGCGGCCGCCTTCACCCCAACGCGCCCGGAAAGTACGGTGACTTGCGCACCGGCAGGCTGCAGGCGCACCTCGAACTGCGTGCCCAGCACCCGGGTTTCCCCGCTTCCGCCCTCGACCACGAAAGGCTTGCCGGTGTGGGTGACTTGGAAGAATGCGGCGCCACGGCGCAACTCGACGTGCCGCTCGCCCGCGTCGAAATGCACGGCGATCGCGCTGTCGGCGTCCATCGTGACCTGCGACCCGTCGGCCAGCGTCACGCTCCGGACCTGCCCCGGTGCCGACACATAATCGGCGCCCAGATCATCTGCCCAGCGCTGCGGATTCCAGCCCAGCCCGACGCTCACCATCAGCACCAGACACGCCGCCATCGCAAGCGCTGCTGACCAGCGCGGCAGCCTTCGCGGCGTGGGCGCGTCTATTTTTCGCAGCAAGGCATCGAGCGCGATGGCGTCTTCGCCGGCCAGTGTGGCGGCAGGCTCTTCGCTGAGTTCCCACAGCACCTGAGCCTGGGCGTAGGCCTCGGCATGGTCCGGACTGGCGTGCAGCCAGCGGCTGAAACGCGCCTGATCGGCGACCGTCGGTTGGTTGTGCAACACACTGAGCCAGCTCAGGGCCGTGGTGTGAGGATCGTCATTCGGATGAGGAAAGGCGTTCATCGACGTGCGCCTCCGGATTTGCCAACCAGCGGCACCCGAGCGACATCCTGATTGACGCTCGCCTTGCAGGCCTGCAGGGCGCGCATCATGTGTTTCTCCACGGCACTCTGCGAAAGGCCCATGGCCTTGGCGATTTCGGCGTACTTGCGCCCGTGGATACGGTTGAGCAGGAAGATCTGCCGGGTTTTCTCCGGCAATCCGCGCAGCGCCGTTTCGATGTGGCGCAGATCGTTGCTCGCCTCCAGCGCCGCCTGGGGTTCGTCAGTCTCGGGCCGATGGGCATCTGGCAGCAGCTCGTCACTGAGCCGGGCGCGAGTGCTTTCATTGCGCAGATGGTCAATGGCGATATTGCCGGCGCAGCGCAGCAGGTACGTGTTGAGCTCCTCGACCTGCACCAGCGGACGCCGCCAGAACCTGAGAAACAGGTCCTGCACCAGGTCCGCCGCCGTCGCCCGGCAGCCCACTCTTCGGCTGACCAGCGCCTCCATTTGCGGGCGCTGGGAAAGAAACACCTCCAGAAACCGCGCGCGTGCAGCCTTCGGGGCCTCGTGGTCGAGGTCCTGACACGTTGAGTTCGAGGACGGAGGCGGATCGATCATGATTCAGGCACGAGGTAGGGAGAGGATGCGAGGCGCGATATTAATGATAAATATTCTCATGCGCAAAAGATGTCCGACGAATCTCGCAACAAATCTGTTGCGCCTGAGCGCTGACCCTGAAAAGGCGCGGCCCAGCAAAAATGGACTTGCCGGTCGAGTTCCCGCATTCGCGAAATATATTCTCGGTTCCAAGGGGTTGAATTGTTCGTGGATCGGCGCCAACACTGTGAATGAGGGCAGACGAAAAACACCTCGTCCAGACTCTCCCGAGCAAGCCAAAGTAAGGGAAGAACTATGCAAATCCAGGTCAACAGCGATAACCACATCGAAAACAGCGTCCGTCTGGAGGAGTGGGTACGAACCACGGTTGAAACTACGCTCGAACGATACGAAGAGGATCTGACCCGCGTTGAAGTCCACATCAACGACGAAAACGGCGACAAGCCCGGCCCGCATGACATCCGTTGCCAGATGGAAGCCCGGCCAAAAGGACACCAACCTATTTCCGTGACCCACAAAGCCGATTCGATCGATCAGGCAGTGGATGGCGCAGCGGTCAAACTGGACCACGCCCTGGAACACCTTTTCGGAAAACTGCGCGGCAACAAACGCGGCGCGGCGCCTGTGATTGAAAGCGATCCGGATGACGAGCCCGTCAGTGCTGATGCGTTGCTCGAAGAAGAATTTCTCGAGAAGGATGAAGCATTGCACGGCTGATGCAGCAGCCTTGAGACACTGAACTGCTGAATGAGGGGCGGGCCTGGAAACGGGCCCGCCCCTTTTTTTGCGCGTTTATTAATTGCCGAGAGCCCGAATGGAGCGCTGCGATAAACCTGCGAAAGTTCGCTTCCAACGCTACGCACACAAAGAAGGCATCAGGCGCGCTAATGGTGCTGGCCGGGAATTGACCAAGCCGTTGGCCACTACAAGATGGACCGCTGAAACAGTGACCTGCTTCTCGATTCAGGGCCTTGCGGTCCGCCTGCCGGGAGCATTCGCACCTTTCGTCCCTTGTGGCCCAAACCCTGCAAGCTTTGTATCGTCGAGCTTACACCTCACCTGCACGCCGCGAGCTTATTGGCTCCGCGCGCAGTGACTCGCTCAATGGGACGACGTTTCAACGGACCACTTATGGATATCACCGCGACTTCAGCGAGCGCGGCCAGGGCAGGAATCATTAACCGTTGATCGGCTTCAAGAACTAAAGGGATTCACCCCCAGTCAACTTATGCAGATCGTTAACAGGTAACAGGCCATGGATAACCCTTTTCAACTGATCACCGACGCCTTCCATCCCGACTACCGGGTCAACTTGAGTATTCAGGGCCTCGACGGGACCATCATGCTGACGCTGTCGAATGAGTCAGGTGTGGTCGCCAAACGCCTGCTGAGCGCCGAACAACGCAACTCGCCCAAGCGTCTGCGTCGCTTGATCGAAAGCATCCAGTTCGGCATTGCCATCGAACAAGGCCATAGCGCCATCAAGATTCTGGCGGCCATGACCGACGGCGACCTCAAGCAACTCTCGCCGCCGCCCACACGAACCCGCTTCCTCAGCCGTCCGCAGCTGACTGCCGGTATCTGATTGTTTGATGCGTATGGAGTGAGGTGATATCTATCGCCTCTCCAGCGCAGCCTCTTCGGGGCATCACTCTCGATGCGCCCTGCCACCCGCCGATGATCGCCCACTCCCCTGTAAGTCCCGCCGATTCAGCCCCCAGACAGAAAGCACCTGTTACAACAAACCTGTAGCAAGCCGGCTGCCCGTTACAAAAAACGGCGAGCAGCAGAGTCTGGACAAGTCTGAGGTGACGATATGTCTCTACGATACATAGCGCTGATTGGCGCGCTGGCCCTGGCGACCGGCTGCGTGGAAGAAAGAGTGGTGCACGAGCGAAGGGTGGTTGATCGACCCGCGCCCCGCGCCGAATACGTTGAAGTCGTCGCCCCGCAAGCGCCGCCCGTGCGCGTCATCGAAGAAGAACCCGGCCCTCGCCCGGGCTATGTCTGGTCACGTGGCTACTGGCGCTGGAACGGCAACCGCTACGTCGCCGAGCATGGCCACTGGGAAGCGGTACGGCCGGGCTATCGCTATCAACATCCGTACTGGGAAAGCCGGGGCGATGGCTGGCATTACCATGTGGGCGTCTGGGTAAACTGACGGCCTGCCCCACGCAAAAATGCCCCGCTGAGACGGGGCATTTTTTATGGATTTGCTGGTGGATAGGTCATCGAAAGCAGTTCATTGGTTGCAAGCAATGGTCTCCAAGGCGCGCTGAGGCTTTCCTAAGCAGAGCCGCACCAACCTCAGCATTTGGGCAATATCACGACAATTGCGACCAGGCAGATGACGGTGGTCAGCTAAAGTCTGCAGCAAAGCGAAATCGGCAATAAGGACTGATTATGGATATTCAAGCGTTAAGACAAGCCGCCATAGAACTGCGGAAACAACTGGAACTGTATAAAGAAAAAGAGCCAGCGGCACTGGCCTTGTACGGACAAATGGAGCATTTGATATCCGCCGCTGAGCGTGGTGAGATCACTACTCAGGTTGAGGCACGGGATATACCAGGCGGTCGCTTAATGGATGAATCAAATCTCCGGAAATATCGCGATCTCTCTGGGGCCTACAGCAACTTTTATGTTGAACTCATCGAAGGTCGTGACATGCTCAAAATGATAGAAGAAATCATGAATCAGGTCAGAAAATAAAAGAGTCTTGCTCTATTAACCCTGGACGATATTAACTCTCCGAAGACGTACCGCTGCTTCTCGGCGCTGGGTACTAACCGCATGCACGCCAAACGCCAAGCATTAGTCAGACAAGCGTGGAATGAGCCCTTAACGATAAGGACTCGCCTCATCACTAATCCACTTTCTCCTGCACCGAAGGATACCTCGACGAGGAATACCTCACGACCAGAATCGAGAACGCCAGCAACAGCACGCCGCCGCAGACGTAGATAATCCCCAGATCCGGCGCCTTGTGGTGCGACACGTCACTGATTAGCAAGCGAATCAAAGCGGTCACGCCGATATAGAGCAAGAAGCGCAGGGGCATGTGGTTGGTCTTGAAATAAATCCCGACCATCGCGCCCAGTTCGAGGTAGATGAACAACAGCAGAATATCGTCCACCGCGATGTATTCTTGCCCGAGCATGCCGATGAAAGCCTTGATCGCGGCGTAGGCGGTCACCGCGCCAATGCCGAACAGCGCCAGATAATGAAACGCTTCCACGGCCAAGTTGCCCAGGCTGTTGGCGCCGCCATGAAGCTTCGCCCGCATTCGATCTGCCCATCTCACACCCGCCATCCCTCACCTCCCCTGACCAAAACAAAAGTGTTCATAACGAGCGCTGCGGTTCAGCGCAGCAGTGGATCTGTCGACGCAGGGCTATGGCCGCGTTGATGTTCACGATGTAGTTCCTTGAGTGACCGGGCAGGGATGATGCTCCGCGCGCATGACACTTTACTCATGCGCGGCCTGGCTGTAGGCAAGCATTAATAGGGCCATCGGCTAAGGTTGAGAACGTGACCAGATGTCGCAAGGCCGCGCCTGGCAAAAAAGTGAGCGCGCACCCCCTACCCAAGCCAAGGCGATTCGCCTATGCTGCGCACTGTATAAATACACAGTAAAAAGACGGAGCACGCTGTCTTTGCATCATCCGTCGGCCGAAGCGTTGAGCGCCCGGGCTGATCCCTTACACCTCTGGAAATGACGACGAGGCCAACAATGGCTGTTGAAACCCTTTACCGCAGTACCCGTGATTTGGAGACTACGTTCGTGGACCGCAAACTCGCCGATGCCCATGATCAGATGCTGGAACTGGCAGAACTGCTCACCGATGTATTGATGAAGAACGTCGCAGGCCTCTCCGAAAAACACGCAGAAGATGCCAGCATTTTCATGGCGAAAAATCGCGCCGTCTTCGCTGCCGCATTCAAGAGCAATGCCCTGGCACTCAACGAACTGGCACCTGCGGCGGAAAAGGCAGAGTAATCAGGCCTGCGAATTCGGGTTCAGCACGCTGAATGCAGGTTTACCACGCAAGCGACTCACTCCATGTCCAGCAACCGCTCTGCCAACTCATCCGCCACCCGTGCGGGTGAGCGCTTTTCAGCTTGCGCATGGGCAAACACCTCGGTCAGCCGCGTGCCGATCAGAGACAGATGCGAGGTGATGGTGCCCGGGCTTTGCCCCTGATGATGCAGCGCGACATAGATCAGGCCGCCGGAATTGATCACGTAATCCGGGGCATACAGAATGCCTCGCGCTTCCAGTTGGTCGGCAATTGCGGCGCAGCTCAGTTGATTATTGGCACCACCCGCGACTGCGGCGCAGCGCAACTTGGTCACACTGTGGCTGTTGAGCACGCCGCCCAGCCCGCACGGTGCAAGGATGTCGCAAGGGGTGCTGAGCAGCGCTTCGATGGCAATCGGCTTGGCGCCCAGTTCCTCCATGGCGAGCTGAACCTTGCCGCTGTCCAGGTCCGCCACCAACAACTCGGCGCCTGCCGCATGCAGCTGTTCTGCGAGCGCGTAACCCACATGCCCCAACCCCTGAATCGCCACGCGCAGACCTTCCAGGTTTTCGCTGCCCAGTCTTGCCATTGCAGTCGTGCGAATCCCCGCGTACAAGCCCAGCGCGGTGTGTGCTGACGGGTCGCCGACCGCCGTGGTGCTGGTGACGTGCTGGGTGGATTGGGCAATGCAGTCCATGTCCTCTCGCGAGGTGCCGCTGTCCATGGCCGTGACGTAACGGCCGTCGAGGGTCTGCACGAATCGTCCGAACGCCTCGAACAAGGCAGCCCGATCAGGGACGTGGGCCGGACGCATGATCACTGCCGTTCCACCGCCCAGTGACAACCCGGCGAGCACAGCTTTGTAGCTCATGTTCCTCGCCAGCTGAATGGCGTCCTCAATGGCACTTTCTTCGTTTGGATAGGACAGGTAGCGACACCCTCCCATCGCCGGACCTTTCTGGCTGCTGTGGATCGCAATCACCGCCTTCAGGCCGGTGCGCGGTTCAACCATCATGTGCAGTGATTGCACGCGTGAGCTTTGCATGAGAGCGAACATGGGCACTGCTCCCTTTTCCGTACTGCCGAGTATAGGCGCTGGTTGAAAAAAAGAAGGCCGGTGCGGGCGGATCCGGACGACGGACTGCCGTTCAACGCGTGCGATGAATCAACGCTGGACGAAGGCAACGGCCAAGGCTAAAACTGAGCCATCAGTACAATTCTTCTCAGCCGTCTTATCCTGCCGGAGAAGTCGATGAATCCGCGCCAGCAATGCATTGCCTGTCTTGAACGGACCCCGCCGTCCACGTTTGAAGCCGCTTCGTGGATCGCCTCAGAGCATGAAGGCCAGGTTGATTTCCAGATCATCCGCGACCAGCTCACCGCTCTGGAACGCAGCGTCAGCGCCGCGCTTCCTTTATTGCCGGCCACAGAGCTTGCCCAGCCATTGCTGCGGCAACTGGCGACGCTGGGATTTCAGCAGGACGATGCTGCTCAGCCCAAACCGCAGGCTGCCTTGATTCACAAGATACTCGAACGTCGTCGCGGCCAACCTCTGGGGCTGGCGCTGATTGCGCTGGAGCTCGCCAGGCGTCTGGAGATCCCCCTTGAGGGCGTGAATTTCCCGGGGCATTTTCTGCTGCGTGTGCCCGGCGCCGACCATACGCTAGACCCTTGCGGCGGGCGCAGGCTTTACCCGAAGGATTGCCGGGAATTGTTGCTACGCCAGTTCGGCGCAGACATGCCGCTGCGGGCTGAGCACATGAAAACCGCGACGCCCGCGGCGATGGTGCAGCGACTGTCGCGAAACCTGCGGTACCTGCATCAGCTAAACGACGACTTGATCGCCGCACTCAAGGACGCGACCCGCGTGATGGAACTGGGCCAGGCCAACACCAGCGATTATCTCGCCCGTGCCAGCCTGTATCAGCATCTGGAATGCCCGCAGGCCGAACGGTTCGACCTGGAGCATGCATTGATGTTGAGTGATGACCCGGTTCAACGGATGCGGCTCACTCAGCGTCTGGTTCAGCTGCCCGGCATGGGCGCGCTGCACTGAAAATCAGGAACGAGCCAGCGAGCCGGTGCTGTTTTTCGCCTTTTCCAGCTGTTTCAACTTCTCGGCCTTGCGCATCGATCGTACCTGCCTGCCCGCCTTGAAGGCACCGAAGGCCGCTTTGGCGAAAAACCCGCGCGCGCGCTCTCGATCGCCATCCTGATAGGCCTGGACGCCGCGATACAAATCCACTGAAGCATGAACGGCCGTCCACACCAGTTTGGTCATGGGATGAAGGTCAGCCAGATAGCCGCCGTATTTACGTATGAAGGTATACGTGTTGAGCAGGCGCCGTTCGGCGACGCTCTCGGTTTGGGCATCAATATCAACGATCAAGTGCTGCACGGCGATACCGTGCAACCCTTCCAGGCTTCTGATCGGAGTTGAATGGCTGACCGTGTAAGGCTTGCCATCTATCACCGGTGACATCTCAAGCTTTTGCATGAGCGTGCCAATGATGCGCTGTGCTCTGTAAGGCACCCGATCATAGTAATAACGAGTCATGCCTGGCCGCGCGACGGAGCGCACGACGTCCTCTTCCTGACGGAACAGATGGCCGTCCGGCGCCCCGGGCGTGTAGACCCATGCCCCCAGCCGAGCATTGTCCTGGTCCGGTTTGAAGACGTAAATACCGGCAAAGGTTTTGTGCTCCATCATCAGGAGATGGAGAGTCCCGGGCGTTTGGGCAGTGTTTCCGACGATGCTGCTGTCCAGGCTTGAGGCCATTCTGACAAGCCACATGTAGTGATCGGGAGTGAGACGGCCTGCCATGTATTCGGTCAGCGCGTCACGGCGCAGCTCATAATGTGTCTTGCGCGCGAACAGTCCGCGAACCCTGGGTGGCGGGGAGTTGGTCAGCCCTTGGGTATGCCGGCGCAAGTCGGTGATGTATTCATCTGCGTAATTGGACCCACGGATCATCTGATCCACGAACGCCCCTGAAAGCGCGGACACATCCTGACCAATGGAGGAGTACACCGCAGCGTCGGGGCCGAAGGCGTAGTCTTCTTCCGAGTAACCCACCATGAACAGGTCGGTCAGGCACCGCAGCGTTGTATACCGTCCAAAATCCGGTTCCCCATTGCCCGTGCTGCCTTCCAGGTCAAAAAACACGGTGTCCGGGTCGATGCGTCCCGGTACGCCCGAAGCCTTCAGATGCTTGTCGATCAAGCGCTCGCACTCCTGACGAGCAGCGGCGCGCCATGGAATGACGCCGAAACCGTCATAGGCTTTTTGCAATGCCGAGATCCGCTGTTCCAGCACCACCGCCGCCATCCGATCCTGCCGGGTGATGTACCGCGCACGCGCACTGGACACGATCCGATTACGCGTCAACATCTGCTCGATCTTGTAGTGACTCAAGCTCGACAACGCCCCAGTGAAAGAGGAAGCGTCGACGGTGACGAACTGAACACTGTCCACATTCCAGGCTGAAGGCTTCAGCCGAAGGCTTTCAATGTAAGGCACGACGTGCTGATCCGCATTGACCACGGTCTGATCCAGCAAGTACTGGGCACCTCGGGCGCAGGCCGTCCAGCCGCCGACTTCAAACGACAACTTGCGCCAGTTGTCGAAGTCGAACACATCGCGCCCACTCGGATGCCCCGGGGCGTACAGCACATAAAACGCGTCATCGCCGTTGGTCTCCCGGATGACCACCGCATCTTCCAGTCTGCGGTCGCCGCCCTTCAAGTACAGGGCTCCGACACTCAATGCCCGGTTGCTGCCGAAGTTCGACTGCGCTCGCTCGATCAACGCAAGACCGCGATCGGAAAGATGACCCTGGAGTTTCGCCGCCCACGCACTCAAGGCGATGGTGCTGGCACGTAGTGCTGCCATGGCGTCCAGGGTGGCCTGCTCGCGATAACGGTGCTCCAGCTCGCTTTCGAAGCGTTGTTTCAGATCAAGGTCTTTCAGCAAACGGCAGATGAAGTCGAAGTCCAGTCGCGGGTGTGAATACGCGGGATCAACCTCGACACCGGGGCTCAGTCGCGCGTCCAGCTCCGGCAGCCCCTCGAGGGCAAATCCCAGCAATGTATGGGTGTACACCGCGTTGAGGGGCCCGGTGGCGAACGGCATTTCGTCTGGCAGATTAATCGTCACTCGCGACGGATCGACGGTAAAGCCCAGATGCTTCATCAAGTAATCAGCGATCTCGTTGCGAGCATAGATCTCGGGAGACTCGGTTCCCGCCATCTGTGCCTGCATAAGCCCTTCACACCGTGCCTGCTCGGCGGCGAGGGTGTCGTAGCGAAGACGGTCTTCAGGGGCCGCGAACCTGATCCAGTCGGGGAGACGTCGCTCCTGGATAAACGCCAGCAGGTCGAGGTAGCGGACATTCAGCGCCTCCTCCAGATCGTCAAGGCGGGTGGCGTCATCGAACATGCGCAGCCGTGCCGCGGGCTCGGCATCCATCGACGGTGCGTGAGCGAGCAGGTGGTTGAGGTCACTCAGCTGTTTTTCACGCAAGCGACTGATCAAATGGCTCGCGGGCTTTTCTTTGAGCAGCGAATACTCCGCTTGCAGCGCGCCTGCCGGGTTGCTGTCCAGCGAACTCTGGTCTTGGAGGGACAGGCACCCTGCCAGCCGATACTCAGTGGCATTCTGCTCCAGACGTTGCGTCAGCGCCGCGCTCATCGCTGTGAGTGTGGCGAACTTCTCCACTCCACCCGCCGGGCTAAACAGGTAGACGCCCATAGGGCTGTCATCCTCAGTCAGCGGGATGACATCGACATCGTTTACAGCCGCAGCGTAAACCCCTGCAAGGGGCAGCAGCCCGCCCTGCGAAGTGCGCAACGACACGGCATAACGACCTTTGGCATCGGCGTCCCCGACAACGCGCAGCAGACGGGTTTCGTCTTGAGTATTCAGCTCACCTCTGCCTACGGCTAACCGAATGGCGTGACCGAAAACCCAGGACTGCAGCGTCCCGAAGACTTCCTCACGTGTCCCGGTGACAGCACTTTCACCGGGAATGGTTTTGAACATCGGTTCGTCCACTTCCCAATACGCATTGAGACTGAACTTCAAATAACCGGGCATCTTGTTGATCAGGTCTGCGCACATTGTCCTGAACGCGCCAAGTGGAAACCCAGGCAACGTATAAGCGACATGGGCGGAGTCTTTTCGCATAGAGAGGACGGCCTGTGGGTCATCAAGGTAAACCCTGTCTCCCATGAGGGCGTGTAGCAGGGTATCGGTCAGACACAGCGGGGCAGGATCGGCTCCCCCGGCATACTGCCTGTGAATGAACAGCGCGTCAGGGTTAGGAAACGGCGTGACTTCGCCAAGTTGCTCGGCCAGCACCTGCCTGGCAGTCTCGCGCAAAGTGGGAGCGTGGCGCAGTTGCGAAACGATCAGCGCTGACAGTTCGGCCTCGTTATTTGCGTGATCGACCAGCGAACCCGGTTTCGGGCGGGGATAGTGGTTAAAAATAGAATCAGTCATCGTTACAGCTCCAGGATGACTGCCCGCGCCACCAAGGCATCCAGCCAAAGTGTGAAATACGTGAGCAGCCCAAAAGAGCTGTTATTTAAAGTGCTGTATCGCTGACCGATGGAATAACTATTGATGCCACGCGGCACCCTGCGCCGACGAGCTATGCAGGAAAAAGCGTCATTCGCTGATAATCCGCCGCGCACTCCTACTGTTACTGTGGCTGTAACACTGCTTGTCAAAAAGCCAACTGTTTCAGTAACAGTAAACCCCTTAACCTTCGCGCCATCTGAGCACAGCCCCCAAGGCCTTCGCAGGAACGCTGTTTTTGCACGGACTGGATGTGCTCGCCCCGCGTCACCGACGTTGTGTTTTGAAGCTCCTGAATTCGACGTCTCATTTTGCCGCTGCGATTGCAGCGGTTTTTTTTTGCTTTGCGTTCAAGTGACGATTTCTCAGAACCCTTACGCCAGCGCGGGTCCATCCTTCCCTCTCAAAAACAAAGCTCAGAAAAATCCCACAGCATTTCTAGCGACATTCCTACACAACGTTCTGTTTAAACATTAGTCATCGGCGAGGTGCAGACCGCGCGACGATACCCAACAATAAATGGCTAATGGAGCTCTAACATGTTCAAGAAAAAAATGACTTCACTGATTCTGGTGGCAAGCCTGGTGTCGCTTGCTGGTGTAACTGCAGCGCAACCTGCTGCAAGCACGATGAATTTCTGCACCAAGATTTCAGGCGCTATTCCGGCCGGCACCGTTAACCCAAATGAGGAACGGGTGATCTATGGGCCGTACACAGTGACCTGCGGGACGACTTCCCATCACTTCAATGTGACAGGCGCTTCAGGACAAGTTCCTGTGTTCGTCCAACAGCTTCAAGGTGGCAGTTGGTCTTCGATAACTAGACCGATGTACGACCCATCAGGCTTGTTCGGTGCTGGCACATTCCGGCTGGTGATAGATAACCGACAAAGTCCTAAGTCAACCAGCTACTCCGGAAGCTACGTCGTCCCCATGTAACAGCTGAAGGCCTGGGACACACTGGCTGTGCCCCAGGCCGCACCTACATCCTTCAGGCACGAATATTCACCAATGAACGCTCGCGAGGACGCTTAGCATGTTCCTCCAGTGCCATCAGCACAGAAACAGCGGCGTTCAGATCCACCACGGCGCCTTTCGCCATTTCATTGCCTTGCTTGATAGAGTCCTGCAGTCGATCGAATTGCTGGGTGAAGAACTCATACGCATTGACCTCCTTGTCCATATTGATCTCGTTTCCCAGCGCATCAAACTCGACATTGATGCTAGACATAGAGCCAATAAGGTCTCCATCAATAATTCCCTGCTCGGCCAGTAAAACGCCGATTTCCATCAGTTGCCTGTTACTGGTCTTACGCGGATCAAATCCAGCCAGATTGATGTTCAAGCCCTCCAGCTTTTTAACATCAGGGATGCTCTTGTCCGCCCAATACTGACGTACCTTCTGCTTTACCGCTTCCTCCTGAGGATTAAGCCCGGACCTCGCATTGAACTGCTTATCCGGGACAGCGCTGTATACCCTGAGCCGCTCTTGCACCTTGCTCAAATTGCCAATCATAAAACCTCCTGAAAATCGGTTGATCCTCAGGAGTGTCGGGCGAGCTCTGGTGGGGTTGAGGCTGAAAAAGCGAAGACGGAATCATTGCCTGATTCAGAGACCGTTCCTACATCGCTGCAAATAAGCCTCCTACAAAAACGGCCCGTTCGATCGCCCGAACTGGCCGCTTATAGATCCAACAACGATCAGGCAAATTTCTGCAAATTGGCCATCATTTCCTTGAGCGCTTCGACGTTGTCAGCCGGATGCACCGCATCGCTGAAGTCACTGATGGTCTGCCACTGCGCCGCGACGTCCTCCGGTGAAAAGCCTGCGTGTGGGTCGAAGCCGGCGCCCAGACTGCGTTCCCAGCGGACTTTGCCGATCCAGCCGCCACCCACTTCATACAGGCCGGCACTTTCCTGGCACTGCTCACTGCCCAGGTACACCACCAGAGGGCTTACCAATTCGGGTTTGAGCAGCTCGAACACGCTGGCCGGGATCAGGCCTTCGGTCATGCGGGTGCCGCCGGTCGGGGCGATGGCGTTGACGAGGATGTTGTTTTTGCGCCCTTCAACCGCGAGCGTGCGCGTCAAACCGTACAGGCCGAGCTTGGCCATGCCGTAGTTGGCCTGACCGAAGTTGCCGTAGATGCCGGAAGTGGACGAGGTGAAGATGATGCGGCCGTAGTTCTGGTCCCGCAAATGGGGCCAGGCGGCGTGGGTGACTTTGTAGGCGCCTTCGACATGCACGCGGTAAACCAGATCCCAGTCGGCGTCTTCCATTTTGGCGAAGCTTTTGTCGCGCAGAATGCCAGCGTTGTTGACCACGACGTCTACGCGGCCGAAGGCATCGAGAGCATTCTGGACGATCTTGTCGCCGTCGGTGACCGAATCATGATTGGCAACCGCCTCGCCGCCTGCTTCACGAATTTCCGCAACCACCCGATCCGCCGCCGAGGCATTGGCGCCTTCGCCATGGGCGGAGCCGCCAAGGTCGTTAACGATCACCCGCGCGCCGTGTTGCGCGAACAACAATGCGTGAGCTCGCCCCAGTCCGCCGCCCGCTCCGGTGACGATCACCACTTTGTCTTCGAAACGTACGGACTCGCTCATGTTGCTCTCCCCAATGATGAAGCCGCTCTGCATACAAAGCCCCGGACTCATCAGGGGTCAGCGGAAGCAGATGCGGGCGTAATGGTCATCGAGTGTCAACGACTCGGAGTCGGGTCACAATCAACACGGGACACGCTGAATAGTGATCAATAACGCTGGGGGATGGCATGGGCATGTCTCGGCCGGGACGGGGTCGTCAAGCGCACGCCACTCAGCTATTCAGTTGCCCGATGAACGCTGCCAGCCAGGGCTCGGCATCGCTTTCCGGCGTGACGGTCTCGCTGGCGTCCAGACGCAGCATCTCCTGCACCTCACGGATCCCCAGTTCGCCGAAGAGCTCGCGCATCAACTCGCCGCCCGCACAAAATGTATCGCCGTAACTCGCATCGCCCAAGGCGATCACGCCGCCGGGCAACCCGCGCCATGCAGCAGGCAGCGCGTCGCGGATTTGGTGGTAGAGCGGCTGAATATTATCCGGCAGCTCGCCCATCCCGGTGGTCGAGCTCACTGCCAGCAGGGCTTGGGGTGCAAAGGCCTGCAAATCGGCAAGGCTGGTGCGCGGATTGAACAGCACCTCGTGCCCTGCATCCTTGATGATCTGTTGGGCGTGGCGGGCGACCTCTTCAGCCGAGCCATACACCGAGCCCGCAATAACGGCGACTTTCATGGGTTAATCCTGTGACGGGTAAAATCGTGCGGCATTATGCCTCAGCTCGGCGCGATGTCTTGGACTCCCTACCACATCGCGCTGCCAAACGGCATGCCAGGTGATGAGCGAGGCATTGATGCAAATGACTTTCAACCCTGCTCGAAATCTCCTGTCCGATCTCTATTCTCTGTACTACTTTCAGATCAGTGCTGTGGCCGAAACGGTGAAACGGTCATATCCTCGGCACAAGGGGTCGAGTTTAATGCCGAACGGGCGCAAGCTCGGCTGGAGAATGAAATCCTGAAGGGGTAACATGCCGCAACTGACGAACGGTCACAACCAAAGGGCGAACCATCGGTCTGCTCTTCCAATAACCGGTTAATCGAGCTTGATCATGCAGCGCGACAATATCCTCACGCCGGATGAACTGGAGTTCATCCAGAAGATGCAGCACAACCCCACGCTGAATCTGGGCGACAAATCCAGCAGTCTGGTGGTGAATGGCGGCGTGCAGATTCAGGATCTGCTGACTCGCCTGGCGGCCCATGAGCAAGTCACGATTCAGGCCCAGTTCGATAATCAGCAAATGACCTTCCCGCTGCATCTGGTGGAAGACGAATTTCATGCGCTGCATCTGGAGCTGGGTGCGCCGAGCATCTTCGAGGAAGGCCCACGTATTCGTCCATGGCGCCTGATGCTGCCTGAGCCGATGCCGCTGGAGACCGCAAAGGGCTCGCTCACCGCACTCTGGGTTCATGAAATCTCGTTCAAGGGCATCCTGCTGGAGATGCGCAAGCAGACCAAGCCGCCGAAGTCATTCGCCGCGTGGTTCACGCCCCAGGGTTATGAGCCAATCGCCTTGCGTGGCACCTTCGAACGCCTGAATCATCATGGTCTTGCGGCATATCGGTTGAGTCAGAACAGTAAAGAAGACACTGAACGCCTGCGTCAGTACATCCTTCAGGAACACCGCAAGATTCACCCCTCCATGCATCTCTAGGATTGCCTGATCAGGCGATCCTTCGCAGCACCCTCTTCCGTCCGACAAACACCTCTGGCTTTATCGCAAGATTCAGGAATAATCCTTGCTTGCTTCTTCCAGTGAAGCTGACGCATCGCCACCACCCCGGCGCCACGTCATGTGATTTCCCTACCCGGGAACCTCACGTGTTTATCGGAGATACACAATGTCTACCTCACCCGTCACGCTGATGGTTGCCCGTCGCGTCGCCCATGGCCGCTATCAGGAGCTGATTGCCTGGCTGCATGAAGGCGAACAACTCGCTACAGACTTTCCCGGCTATCTCGGGTCAGGCGTGCTCGCTCCGCCGCCCGGGGATGACGAATTCCAGATTATTTTCCGCTTCGCCGACCAAGCCACCATGCACGCCTGGGAGCATTCTGCCTCCCGACGCTCCTGGCTGGTGCGCGGCAGTGGCCTGTTTGCCAAGAATTCAGTGCACCGGGTGAGCGGCATCGAAGGCTGGTTTGGCGCTGTCGGTCAGCGCCCGCCGCGCTGGAAGCAAGCCGTTGCCATCTGGCTGGCGTTCTTCCCGGTGTCGCTGATCTTCAACTTCGCGCTGGGCCCGCTGCTCAGTCAGCTGGACTTGTTTCCGCGCATCATGATCAGCACCTTGATCCTTACGCCATTGATGGTGTTCTGGTTTATCCCGCTGTCGACCCATCTGCTGGCGGGGTGGTTGCACAGCAATACCCCAGCTCAGGTCAACGGAACCGAGCCGGCGTCTCCTCACTAGCCTTCGGCGACAAGCGTTCTCACGGCAGCTGCGGCGAATGCCGGCCATACAATCCACGGCGCAGGACCGCCTCAAAAACATGTACAGCTTTCTGTAGTTGTACAAGAACCGACCGTTGGGGTAACTTTGCTCCACGGTCGTTTTCGATGGTGCACGCGAGCATCCACTGTTCGCCATTCAGCACCGATTCGCCCGACCTCCCTCCCCGTTGATGAATGCGTGACGACCATGGCCTGCTCCCCTGCCCCTGTCTTGATCACTGGCGCCAGCCAGCGCGTCGGTCTGTATTGCGCCGAACGTCTGTTGGCGGAAGGCCAGCCTGTGATCGTCACCTACCGCAGCGAGCGGCCGGGCGTGGAGCATTTAAGGGCGCTCGGCGCCGTGGTGCTTCAGGCTGATTTTTCGTCCGAGACGAACGTCCTGGATTTCATCGACCGACTCAAAGAGCAGACGGACAGTCTCAGGGCCATCGTGCACAACGCGTCCGACTGGCTGGCCGAGACACCGGGGAATGAGGCGGATGTGTTCGTGCAGATGTTCAGTGTTCACATGCTGGCGCCCTACCTCATCAACCTGCACTGCGCTGAGTTGTTGCGGCGCTCGGAGACGGCCGACATTATTCACATCAGCGACGACGTCACGCGCAAGGGCAGCAGCAAGCACATCGCTTACAGCGCCAGCAAGGCAGGCCTGGAAAACCTGACCCTTTCCTTCGCAGCCCGTTATGCGCCCCATATCAAGGTCAACGGCATCGCCCCGGCCATGCTGATGTTTCAACCCGACGACGATGCGGCATACCGCGCGCGCACCCTGGAAAAATCGGCTTTGGGGATCGAGCCCGGCGCCGAGGTCATTTACCAGAGCGTGCGCTATCTGCTGGATAACCCCTACGTCACCGGCACCACTCTGACCGTAAACGGCGGACGGCACGTCAAGTAAGCCGCCCCGAGGAACCATTGATGACCCTGTCACTGCCACAGCATTACCGTGAAATCCTCGTCGGCCTGGGTGAAGATCCTGAACGCGAAGGCCTGCTGGATACGCCCAAGCGCGCCGCCAAGGCGATGCAATACCTGTGTCACGGCTACGAGCAGACGCTGGAAGAGATCGTCAACGGCGCGCTGTTTGCCTCCGCAAGCGACGAGATGGTGATCGTCAAAGACATCGAGCTGTATTCGCTGTGCGAGCATCACCTGCTGCCCTTCATTGGCAAGGCCCACGTGGCGTATATCCCCACCGGGAAAGTCCTCGGCCTGTCGAAAATCGCGCGCATCGTCGATATGTACGCGCGACGCCTGCAGATTCAGGAAAACCTGACGCGGCAGATCGCCGATGCGATTCGGGACGTGACCAAGGCGGCAGGCGTCGCCGTGGTGATCGAGGCTCAGCACATGTGCATGATGATGCGCGGCGTTGAAAAGCAGAACTCGACCATGAACACCTCGGTGATGCTCGGCGCCTTCCGCGAGTCGACCACGACCCGCATGGAATTTCTGCAATTGATCGGACGGAGCAAGTAGTCCATGGCAAGACTCGAACCCGGCACCGCACGCATCAGGGTCAAAGACTTGTGCCTGCGTACCTTTATCGGCATCAACGAAGCCGAAATCCTCAACAAGCAGGACGTGCTGATCAACCTGACGATCCTGTACGCGGCCCAGGAAGCGGTGCGCGACAACGACATTGATCACGCGTTGAACTACCGGACCATCACCAAGGCCATCATCCAGCACGTCGAAAGCAATCGCTTCGCCCTGCTTGAGCGCCTGACCCAGGAAGTGCTCGACCTGGTGATGACCCATGAAGAAGTGCAATACGCCGAGGTCGAAGTGGATAAGCCCCACGCGCTGCGGTTTGCCGAATCGGTGTCGATCACCTTGGCGGCAGCGCGCTGATTCCTGCGCTCGCCTTTGCGGGTGCGCGCTTGCCCGGCCTGACTGCCACTCTTATCATCCGCCCATCTTTACTTCCGACAGAGCACACCATGACCGAGCAACAACGTCTTGAACTTGAAGCCGCCGCTTTCCGCCGTCTGGTTGCGCACCTGGACAGCCGCAAGGACGTGCAGAACATCGACCTGATGAACCTCGCCGGTTTCTGTCGCAACTGTCTGTCCAAGTGGTACAAGGCCGAGGCCGACGAGAAGCAGATCGACATCACCCTGGATGACGCCCGCGAAGTGGTTTACGGCATGCCGTACAGCGAGTGGAAATCCACGTACCAGAAAGAAGCCAGCGCCGAGCAGCAAGCCGCGTTCGCCAAGGAACCGAAGCATGACTGACCTGAACGCCCTGCGTGCCAGCATCGCGAGCGGCCATCACTTGTTCGCCGACACGCTGGCCTTCATCGCCGCGCATTACGATTATCAGCCTCAGGCGTTCAGCAATGGCCCGATGGAAAACGCCGCTGGCCAGAACGAAGGCTCGTGCAAGACCCTCGGCCTGGCGCTGCTGGAAGGCCTGAGCAATGAAGAAGCGCTGCTGGCTTTTGGCGAGCACTACCGTTCTGTGCTCGATACACCGGAAGGCTCCGACCACGGCAACATTCGGGCGCTGATTGCCAACGGACTGGCCGGCGTGAAGTTCTCGGCCGAGCCGCTCAAGCCCAAGGCATGACCGCAGGTTTTTCGGCGATAAGGCGCGTTTGCCAGATATAAAAAAACCGGCTCAATGAGCCGGTTTTTTTCAGCTGGAGATCAGGTCAGAACGAAACGTTCGCCAGGCCATCCAGATAGCGCTCGACGTCCAGTGCAGCCATGCAGCCTGCGCCAGCCGACGTGATCGCCTGACGGTAGACGTGATCCGCCACGTCGCCGGCAGCGAAAACGCCGTCAACGCTGGTGGCTGTCGCATTACCTTCGCGACCGCCTTGAACGACCATGTAGCCGTCTTTCAACGCCAACTGACCGTCAAACAGGCTGGTATTCGGCGTGTGGCCGATGGCGATGAACACGCCGTCGACGGTCACTTCAGCATAGCTGCCGTCGTTGTTCTTCAAGCGCGCACCGGTAACGCCCATGTTGTCGCCCAGGACTTCGTCCAGGGTGGCGTTGAGTTTGAGCTCGATCTTGCCCTCGGCAACGCGTGCATGCAGCTTGTCGATGAGGATCTTCTCGGCGCGGAAGGTATCGCGACGGTGAACCAGGGTGACCTTGCTGGCGATGTTGGCCAGATACAGGGCTTCCTCGACGGCCGTGTTGCCGCCGCCGACCACAGCGACCGGCTTGTTGCGATAGAAGAAACCGTCACAAGTCGCGCAGGCCGACACACCCTTGCCCATGAACGCTTCTTCGGACGGCAGACCCAGATAACGGGCGCTGGCGCCGGTGGCGATGATCAGCGCGTCGCAGGTATAAGTGGCATTGTCGCCCTTCAGGCTGAACGGCTTGCCGGCCAGATCCACTGCATTGATGTGATCGAAAACGATCTCGGTCTCGAAACGCTCGGCGTGTTCACGCATACGCTCCATCAACGCCGGGCCGGTCAGGCCATGGGGATCGCCCGGCCAGTTGTCGACTTCGGTGGTGGTGGTCAACTGACCACCCGCCTGCATCCCGGTGATCAGCAACGGCTTGAGGTTGGCGCGCGCGGCATAGACTGCAGCGCTGTAACCGGCAGGGCCGGAGCCGAGAATAATCACTCGCGAATGACGTACATCAGACATGACACACTCCTATTGACCGGCCATCGTTACGCGTGGTCGGAGTCACTGGATCTGAACCGGCGTACCGGTTGAGAGGATTGGGACTGACGAGGCCTGCGCCGCACGGGAGGCGCCCGCCGATCCTGAGAACATGAAGCTGCCACTCGGGGCACAGCAACGGTGAAAGTTGGCCGCAAGCTTATCGGGGCGGAGAAGATTAAGGAAATATCGTTTCACAATCCAGCTCATAGGCCCGCCCTATGTGCGCCCTGTGCTTTGGACATTGCAGTCCTGCATAGACTTTACCGCTGCACGATTGTTTCAGCGAGTGTCGCCCCTGCCGCTGCGCTTCCGCCCCCGTCGCAAAGCCGGTAAGGTCGGCGCGATATCACTGCCTGGAGGCACACATGCCTGCACCCGCCCTGTCTGGCCCGCAATACCTGCGCGAAGGCCTGAAACTGATCCTGAGCCCTGGCCTGCGCCTATTCGTCCTGTTGCCGCTGGCGATCAATCTGGTGTTGTTCAGCGCCATGATCTACTTCGCCGGCCACGAATTCAGGCTCTGGGTCGACTCCTTCATGCCGACCCTCCCCGGCTGGCTCAGCTTTCTCAACTACATCCTGTGGCCGCTGTTCGTGGTGCTTGTTGCGCTGATGGTGTTCTTCACCTTCACCATGATCGCCAACATCATCGCCGCCCCGTTCAATGGCTTTCTTTCAGAGAAAGTCGAAGTGGTGCTGCGCGGGACGGATGATTTTCCCACGTTCAGCTGGGGCGAGCTGCTGGAAATGGTCCCGCGCACCCTGAGCCGGGAAATGCGCAAACTGGGCTACTTCCTGCCCCGTGCCATTGGCCTGTTCATCCTTTCATGGATCCCCGTGGTGAACCTCGTCGCCGCGCCGCTGTGGCTGATGTTCGGCGTCTGGATGATGGCTATCCAGTACATCGACTACCCCGCCGACAACCACAAAATGAGCTGGCAAGACATGCTCGCCTGGCTGCGCGCCAAGCGTTGGCAGAGCATGAGCTTCGGCGGGATTGTTTATCTGGTGCTGCTGATTCCGGTGGTGAACATCCTGATGATGCCGGCGGCGGTGGCCGGTGCGACGTTGTTCTGGGTGAGGGAGCGTGGGGCGGAGACGCTGGCGGAGCGCGTTCGCTGATGCAGAGAAAAGGCCTCGATTGAGGCCTTTTTTGTATTACATGTTTGCTGAGCTCAGCCAGGCGTAGATCTGCACTAACAGTGCCCAATAACAGATGCCCGTCACCGCCCAGACCACATCCCCAAACGTGAAGCAGATCCTGCGACTTTCTCCGGACTTGCCATCCAAACGGTTGATGAACGATTGCACCCTCAGGGTGATCAAGAACTGGCCCAGCCCCGTAAAGGTGTAGACCCCTATGGTCGGGATGAGCCCGAACGCTGCGGATGGACTGCTACCCCAGCCCGATGCGTAACCAGTGACAATGGAAGGGGTAAACGCAAGAAGGTAGATCCCTGCTGCGTAGGCTCCCCAGTAAGGTATACCGCCTCGCCCCGCCTCTTTTAGCGCGGCATTTACTTTGCTGAACAACGATGGAATGTAGAAAAAACAGAAAACCGTGCGCAGAACCGGCCAGATCGGTTTCGCAGAATACGCTTTGTACCGCGACCAGTTTTTGTAAAACCAGTAGAGCCCGTACAGCCCGCACGTGATGAACATCATCACCGTCAGCTTGACCAGCGACACGGTATAGAACGGTGGCCCGCTCGTAGGAAAAGCCGTCAAATCGGCAGCAGGTGGCGTGTTGAATGGCTCGGACACAGTGTTTCCTCCAGAAGTGAGGCGACGCATGCTAAAGGCGGAAACACTCTTTTAATCAACCTCGGGAAAATCAGGACGATTCCTACGACGGTATTCCCCACTTCCCACAGCCTTCCTGTTTAACCATGGACATGCCCACTCCGGGCGAGGAACCGCACGCCTACCTACTCTGGTTGGCGCACCACCACTCAAGGAGCATCCATGCGTATAAACCCTGTTTCTGTGTTCGCGCATACCTCAGTAGACAGCGGCAATTCGGTTTCGAACAAGCCAAGCAATCCCCCCGCGAGCACGTTCGCGGGGGTCCTGCGAGAGGCAGCACCCAGATCCCCTGCTATTAGCGAGCAAGCTAGACTCGAAGAACGCGCGCAGGGGCGCAAACGATCGTTGGAAGTAGCGAAGGCTAATCCTGAAGAGGGCAAAAAAATAGCTCATGGGTATGCCTTTAACTATTTAGCTCACGCTTTGCTAGACGTATCGGACAGGCCCAATATCCGTTATTCCGGAACCGGAGAACTGGTAACGCCGAAGACAGAAGCTTACTTCGCTAAAATCAGCCAAGAGATGCAACGTCAGTGTGCAAACTTGTACCGACAAGAAATAAAAAAAGGCACATCTGCTGATCAGATTCTGGAAAAAATTTTTGAGTTTCACGACTCAATGCCAAAAGAATTCCAAGACATGCTTGGACTATAGAATGACTCGCACTCACTTACGGTGAGTGCGAGTATAAGCTGTTACCTCACCAATCTATCGTGAGCTTTCCCAAAAGACCGGCCACTGGCACACGTCCAGGGTCGGACAACATAAACTCGTAGTAAAAAGGCTGAAAATGCTTGAACTTAGTTGTTGAGCCTACACGTTGCCGGGAAACGTCAATGCACCTGCTAGGTCCTTGACAAAGTTGAACCTGAAGCCCGCGCGGCCATCCGTGCACATTCCAGTTCCAACTGATACTTTTGACTGATTGGCCGATGCGCAGCCCAGCGGCTGTTGGCAGATGCGCTTTATATACGCAATTTTTAGAATGCAGGGTTGGTAGCTTTACAGTAGAGGTGGAACTTCCAGCAAGAGCCTGAGGTGATAACACAGCTGCCGCAAATGCAAAGCTCGCAGCAACAGCAATACCGTTCAACCGTTTAGAGTTTTTCATACAAATACTTCCTGAAATAAAGGGACGAACATCGAACTCAAGCGTGAGTTCCGATAAACGTTTATCGATTAACAACTCACCAATAGATTTGAGAAGCTCGATCCCCTGACGTTATTCAGGAAGGGGGCGTAGTCAACAGCAAAACTTGTAATAAAGAGCAACTAGGAAATATCCTACTTACCTATCAGACTAATAATCCATCTTAGAAATACCGCTTAGCATTATTTCCCTTATTTCCCTTATTTCCCTTATTTCCACTTCATTCCTACCAACACTCCTAGCAGTCACAAATCCATCACCCAACCGCCACACAAGCGCAATGACCCGCTCAGAAACTGATGTCATGAGTAAATCCCTGCGTATTACCCTGATCACCGAAACGTATGCACCGGAAATAAACGGCGTGGCCAATACGCTCAGCCGTTTATGCGACGGTCTGCGCCTGCGGGGGCATCGGGTTGAGGTGATTCGGCCACGGCAAAGCGAGGACGAGCTGCGCGCGGCTGGCGAGGATTTGATGCTGTGCCGTGGCTGGCCGATTCCGGGGTATCCCGGTTTGCAGTGGGGGCAGTCGTCGATGCACAAACTGCTGCGCCGCTGGCAGCGCAATCGCCCTGACGTTTTGTATATCGCCACGGAAGGACCGTTGGGGTTGTCGGCGCTGCGTGCGGCGCGGCGACTGGGGATTGCCATCGTCAGCGGGTTTCACACCAACTTTCAACACTACACGCGGCAGTACGGGCTGAGCTTCGTCACTCGCCTGCTGACGACTTACCTGCGCTGGTTTCATAACCGCTCCAACGCCACCCTCGTGCCCAGCGTCACGCAGAAAACCGAACTTGAGCGCCGAGGCTTCGAGCGGTTGGAATTGCTGTCGCGGGGCGTTGACTGCCAGTTGTTTCACCCGTCAAAGCGTTCGAGTGCGCTGCGTGAAAGTTGGGGCCTCGAACCGGGCGATACGGCGGTCCTGCATGTCGGACGGCTGGCCGCCGAGAAAAACCTGGGGCTGCTGAAAACCACCTTTGACGGGCTGGTCAGCACCTACCCCGAGAAAAACTTGCGGCTGGTGATTGTCGGCGATGGACCGGTCCGGCCGACGCTGCAGCGTCAGCTGCCTAACGCCATCTTCTGCGGCACCCAGCGCGGGGATGCACTGGCCGCTCACTATGCGTCGAGTGACTTGTTTCTGTTTCCGAGCCTGACGGAAACCTTCGGCAACGTGGTGCTGGAAGCGTTGGCATCAGGCTTGGGCGTGGTCGCGTACGACGAAGCGGCAGCGGCCCAACATATCCGCCACGGCCATAACGGCGCGGTGGCGATGCCCGGGGATGAGGATGGCTTCATTGATGCCGCAAGGTGGATGCTGGAAGACGACGAAACCTTGCGCCGGGTCAGGCTGAATGCCAGGCAGCACGCGAGTCGCCAGGGATGGGCCGGGATTATCGACTCATTCGAGACCTACCTGCGGGCCGCGAGCGAAACGCAGGATGGGGTTGTTATAGGGGTCTAGTCACTCATCAAGACCAGAACCGGACCGTCACTCCAACCGCCCCAAGGCTTCACGGCTGAACGGCAAAATGTCGTGCTCGCGGCCTTCCTTCACTTTCATCGCCCAGTCCGGGTCGACCAGCAACGCGCGGCCTACCGCGACCAGATCGAACTCCTCGTCACCCAGACGCTTGAGCAGGTTTTCCAGGCTCGCGGGCTGGGCGACTTTGTCGGTGTTGACCATGAACTGCAGAAACTCGCCGTCAAGTCCGACGCTGCCTACGGTGATGGTCGGTTTACCGGTGAGTTTGCGCGTCCAACCGGCCAGGTTCAGGTCGGAGCCTTCGAACTCGGGCTCCCAGAAACGCCGCGTTGAACAGTGGAAAATGTCGACGCCCGCGTCGGACAGCGGCTGGAGGAACGCGCCGAGTTCCTCCACCGTTTGCACCAGCCGTGCGCTGTAATCCTGCTGCTTCCACTGCGAGTAACGAAAGATGATCGGGTAATCCGGACCTACTGCTGCTCGCACGGCCTGAATCAGTTCGATGGCGAAGCGTGAGCGGTGTGCGAGGTCGCCGCCGTATTCGTCGGTACGCTGATTGGTGCCTTCCCAGAAAAACTGATCGACCAGATAGCCATGGGCGCCATGGATTTCGACGCCGTCCATGCCGATGGCCTTGGCGTCCTTCGCCGCCTGGGCGAACGCCGCGATCACCTCGTCGATGTCTTGCTTGCTCATGCCATGAACGACAACGTTGCCGTCCTTGAGCTTCTCGGTCGGCCCATAGGCCGGCACCGTGCCATCCGGCTCAGTGCCCAGACGGCGCACAGCGCCCACGTGCCAGAGTTGCGGCACAATCTTGCCGCCTGCCTGATGAACCGCTTCCACCACCTTGCGCCAGCCGTCCAGCGCCGCTTCGCCGAAGAACTGCGGCACGTTGGGGTAGCCATTCGAAGCCTTATGCCCGACCGTCGTGCCTTCGGTAATGATCAAGCCCACGCCCGCGGACGCGCGACGACGGTAATACTCGATGACGTTGGCATTCGGTACGCCGCCGGGTGAAAACGACCGGGTCATCGGTGCCATGACGATGCGCGTCGGCAACTCGAGGCTGCCCATATGGAAGGGTTTGAACAAGGCTTGAACAGGCATGCGGGCGTCCTCGGCATTCTGGAAATATGATGAAGGTCATACAGAATGGGCCGAAGCACAGGGGATACGAAGCACTATTGACTGGAGTGATTAAGGCTCAGAAGAGAGACGCTGAAGGGCGATACCAGGGAGTGCCTTTTCGATCGCGCTTACCACCTTGGCGTCATCCGGGGCAGTGCTCGGGGAGAAGCGCGCCAGGACACGGCCATCCTTACCAACAAGAAACTTCTCGAAGTTCCAGGTGATGTCGCCAGGAAACTCGGCGCCTTCGCCCGCGAGCATCTGATAAAGCCGATGGCGGTGAGGTCCGTTGACTTCCAGCTTGTCGCCCAGCGGAAAGGTCACGCCATAGTTCAGCGAGCAGAACGTCTGAATTTCTCCCTGGGTACCAGGTTCCTGACCGGCGAACTGATTGCACGGCAACCCGAGGACGCTGAAGCCCTGGTCTTTGTACTTCTGATACAGGGTTTCCAGCGCAGCGTATTGCGGCGTGAGGCCACACTTGGACGCGACGTTGACCACCAGAACCACTTTGCCCTTGAGCGGGGCGAGGGGCAGCTCCTGGCCATCCAGAGCCTTCAACTTCAGCTCGTGAAATACACTCATGACAACTCCCCTAGAAACCCTTGGCCGAAAAAGGCGCCCTGTCAGACCGCAAAAACAAACGTTTTCACAAGACCGCGAGGACGCCTGGCCAGCTCACTCAGCTTAGCAGGACAATCAGTGCTGATGACCACCTTCGCCGTGCACGTGACCGTGGGCCATTTCTTCTTCGCTCGCATCACGGATGGCAACGATCTTCACCTCGAAGTTCAATCGTTGACCGGCCAGCGGGTGGTTACCGTCGACAGTCACGTCGTCGCCGTCCAGATCGCGTATGGTCACGATCTGCATCTGGCCGTCCGGCGCCGAAGCGTGGAACTGCATGCCGACTTCCAGCTCGTCTACGCCTTCGAACATGCTGCGATTGAGGGTGCTGACCAGCTCGGCGGAGTATTCGCCGTACGCATCTTCAGGCTCGATGGCCACTTTCAGTTCGTCGCCGACTTCCTTGCCATCCAGCGCCTTTTCCAGACCCGGGATGATATTGCCTGCGCCTTGCAGGTAAACCAGCGGCGCGCCGCCGGCAGAACTGTCGATGACCTCACCAGCGTCATTGGTCAGGGTATAGTCGATGGAGACAGCCTTATTGGCGGCGATCGGCATGGGGCGAGACCTTTTGCAAATAGATATGAGCGGCCAAGTCTAACCAAGCACTCGCGCGAAAGCGAACGCAACTCAGACGGACGGCCCCGATTGGAATCCCCGAAAGCCCCCTCCCCCCGCTCTATCATTACCGGCTTCGTTCAGGACCCGGACGGTCACTGGGTGGTAATGCTCTCCTGCGGCCACACCCAGCATCTGCGCCACGACCCGCCCTGGCAATCCCGCGCCTGGGTGCTCGATCCGGTGCAGCGCCAGGCAACAATCGGCCAGTCCTTTCACTGCGGCTGGTGCGCGTCGGGGTCAGATAACGATAACCTTGGGCCCCGTTGAGACGCTGCGACTGAACAGCGTCCTGGTTTATCCGGTCCGATGGCTGAATTCATAGCGCCATGACCCTTGCACTGCTCATTTTCGAGAAGCCCGCATGCAGACTTTCTTTATCGCGCCCACAGATTTCGGTGTGGGCCTGACGTCCATCAGCCTGGGGCTGGTGCGCACTCTGGAGCGCGCCGGGCTCAAGGTCGGTTTTTTCAAGCCGATCGCCCAGCCTCATCCCGGGGATCTGGGCCCGGAACGCTCGACTGAGCTGATCGCCCGCACCCACGGCCTCAAGCCGCCCAAACCGTTGGGGTTGGCCCACGTCGAACGCATGCTCGGCGAAGGCCAGCTGGACGAGCTGCTGGAAGAAATCATCAATTTGTATCAAGAGGCATCGATTGGCCGCGACGTGCTGATCGTGGAAGGCATGGTCCCGACACGCAGCGCCAGCTACGCCGCGCGGGTCAACCTGCACATGGCCAAGGCGCTGGATGCGGAAGTCATTCTCGTATCGGCCCCGGAGAACGAAGTGCTGACCGAGCTTTCCGGCCGCGTCGAGCTGCAGGCGCAGATGTTCGGCGGCCCGAAAGACCCGAAAGTGCTCGGCGTGATCCTCAACAAAGTGCGCACCGACGAGAGCATGGAAGCCTTCTCGGCGCGGCTCAAGGAACACTCGCCGCTGTTGCGCAGCGGTGATTTCCGCCTGCTCGGCTGCATCCCGTTTCAGGCTGACCTGAACGCCCCGCGCACCCGCGACGTCGCCGATCTGCTCGGTGCGCAAGTGATCAACGCTGGCGATTACGAGCAGCGGCGGATGTCGAAGATCATCATCTGCGCCCGCACAGTGCTCAACACGCTGCAACTGCTCAAGCCGGGCGTGCTGGTGGTCACCCCGGGGGATCGTGACGACATCATTCTGGCCGTGAGCCTGGCGACCCTGAACGGCGTGCCGTTGGCCGGCCTGTTGCTGACCAGCGACACATTGCCCGACCCGCGCATCATGGACCTGTGCCGAGGCGCGCTGCAGGCCGGGTTGCCGGTGCTGTCGGTGAGCACCGGTTCGTACGACACCGCGACGCAGCTCAATCAGTTGAACAAGGAAATCCCCATCGATGACCGCGAGCGCGCGGAGATCATCACCGATTTCGTCGCCAGCCATCTGGATGCCAACTGGCTGCATCAGCGCTGCGGCACCCCGCGCGAGATGCGCCTGTCGCCCGCAGTGTTTCGTTATCAACTGATCCAGCGCGCCCAGGCGGCAAACAAACGCATCGTGTTACCCGAAGGCGCCGAGCCGTTGACCGTGCAAGCGGCGGCGATTTGTCAGGCCCGGGGAATTGCCCGCTGCGTGCTGCTGGCCAAGCCCGAGGAAGTGAACGCCGTGGCGCGAGCCCATGGCATCGAACTGCCTCAGGGGCTGGAGATTCTCGATCCGGATCAGATCCGCGAGCGCTATGTCGGGCCGATGGTTGATCTGCGCCGCAGCAAAAACCTCAACGCGCCGATGGCCGAGCAGCAACTGGAGGATCCGGTGGTGATCGGCACCATGATGCTGGCCCTCGACGAAGTGGACGGGCTGGTATCGGGCGTCATTCATTCGACCGCCAATACCATTCGGCCCGCACTGCAGCTGATCAAGACGGCGCCGGGCTGCACCCTCGTTTCATCGGTGTTTTTCATGCTGTTTCCAGAGCAGGTGCTGGTGTACGGCGACTGCATCATGAACCCGCACCCGACCGCCACCGAGCTGGCGGAGATCGCCGTGCAGAGCGCGGATTCGGCCGTGGCGTTTGGCCTGTCACCGCGGGTGGCGATGATCAGCTACTCCAGCGGCAATTCGGCCAGTGGCGAGGAAGTGGAAAAGGTCCGCGAAGCCACGCAACTGGCGCGCGAGACCCAGCGCGGTCTGTTGATCGACGGGCCACTGCAATACGATGCCGCCGCCAACGAGCACGTCGCCCGGCAACTGGCGCCGGACAGCCCGGTGGCAGGTCGCGCCAATGTGTTCGTGTTCCCGGATCTGAACACGGGCAACACGACCTACAAAGCGGTGCAGCGCAGTGCGGACTGCGTGAGCCTCGGCCCGATGCTGCAAGGCCTGCGCAAGCCGGTCAATGATCTGCCGCGCGGCGCTCAGGTCGACGACATCGTCTATACCATTGCACTGACGGCGATTCAGGCGGCCACCTTGCCGCAGTAACATTGCGCTGCAATATCGCTTGCCCACAATAACCCCGCCGGAACCCACCGGCGGCTGACTGACCCGGAGTTCGATTCACATGGATTTCCTGCCCGCCCCTTTGCGCGGCGTCATCGCCTCGTTGCTGTTGGCGCTCAACACGATTCTCTGCTGCACGCCGCTGTTCGTCGTTGCCATCTTCAAGTTGTGCCTGCCCTTCCCGGCCGCGCAAAAGGTGACCGACTGGCTGATGAGCCATATCCACGAAGCGTGGATCAGCAACAACAACGCCTGGATGGATTTGCTCGGTCACACCCGCTGGCACCTGAGCGGGCTGGAAAGCCTGGACTATCAGCACTCGTACCTGGTGACGAGCAATCACCAGAGCTGGGTCGACATCATGGTGCTGCAGTACGTGCTGAACCGGCGCATCCGACCGCTCAAGTTCTTCCTCAAGCAGGAGCTGATCTGGGTGCCGGTGATTGGCCTCGCCTGGTGGGCGCTGGGCTTTCCGTTCATGAAGCGCTACAGCAAGGCGTATCTGGCCAAGCACCCGGAAAAGAAAGGCAAGGACCTGGCCACCACCCGCCGCACCTGTGCGAAGTTTCGCAACAACCCGGTGGGCATTTTCAACTTCGTCGAAGGCACGCGCTTCACTGAAGCCAAGCATGCACAGCAGAACTCACCGTTCCGCTATCTGTTGAAACCCAAGGCAGGCGGCATCGCTTTTGTGCTGGACGCCATGGGCGAGCAACTGGAGTCCATCGTCAACGTGACCATTCATTACCCGGCCGGTCGGCCAGGGTATTGGGACTTGCTCTGCGGGAACGTTCGCGAAGTGGTCGCGCATTTCGAAGAAGTGCAGATCCCGCCGCAGTTCATTGGCAAAAGCTACGATCAGGACGATGCCTACCGCCTGGAGTTTCAGCAGTGGATCAACCGGCTGTGGGAAGACAAAGACGCGCTGCTCGCGCAGATGCATGAACGCTATCCAGGCTAAATGCCCGTAGGTCCAAACGCAAAAACCCCGGCTCAATGGCCGGGGGTTTTGGTTTCACGTCGCGCTATTACTGCTGCTGTTGGTATTGCTGGCCAGGAATCGGCTTGAGGTTGACCTCAACGCGGCGGTTCTGGGCGCGGCCGTTGACGTCGGCGTTGCTGGCGATCGGCGAATCAGGACCGGCACCACGTACCGACAGGTGGGCGGCATCAACCCCTTGGGAGGTCAGGTAAGTCGCCACGCTTTGGGCGCGCTGCTGCGACAGGTCCATGTTGTGCTGGCGGCTGCCGGTGCTGTCGGTGTAGCCGATGATTTCAATCATGTTCTGGTTGTACTGCTTCAGCGAACCGGCCAGGTTGTTCAGCGGCGAGTAGAAGCTGCTGGCAATGGCCGAGGAGTCGGTGGCGAACGTGATGTTGCCCGGCATCACCAGCTTGATGTTATCGCCTTCGCGTTGAACCTGAACGCCGGTGTTGGCCATGCTGGCGCGCAGAGCGGCCTCCTGCTTGTCGGCGTAGTAACCGTAACCGGCCGAGGCAGCACCCGCCACAGCAGCGCCGATCAGGGCACCTTTGCCACGGTTGTTGTGATCGATGGCAGCGCCGGCGACGGCGCCGGCCAGCGCACCCAGGCCGCCGTACTTGGCGGTCTTGCTCATGCCGCCCGAGTTCTGCGCCTGTCCCTGATTGTCGTATGGATTCTGCGTCGCGCAGCCGGAAAGCACTGTCAGTGCGGTGGCAGCAATGATCAAACGGCGAAAGGTCAACATCAAGGAGAGCTCCTGTTTTGCTTTTCTACGGCCACACATAAAGGCCGACGATTTGGGCGATTAGAGCACGGTCCCCGTCAAAAATTCCTTAACGCGGGCTGAACCGCCTGCGCACGGCCAAAGGCAGGATTTCTTGAATAAAAAAAGCAAATATTTATGTGCGTTTTGAACATGCTGTTCATCGTATTTATCCGTCGAGAAATGCGTCGGACAACGCGGATAACGTATGCAACCTTATGAATAAGATAGGTATTTAGTAGGCAGCAGGGTAATTCCCACAACATTTTAGGGAGTTTAATTTCCCCAACACTTTCCTATACTGGCTATGCGCAAGTACAGGGAAGCGCAGTGATGAAGCAGACAACAAAGATCGCATTCACTTTCAGGCAAGGCAGCGCTGTATTGACGCGCAAGAGCTGACTCTATGCTAAGAAAAATACCCGTTTCCGAACTCACGCTGGGCATGTATATCCACGAGTTCTGCCGCCCGCGGATTAATGATCCGTTCTGGACCGCGCACGTCGAACGCGAACTTATCGACGACGCCGTACTGCGGCACATTCAGGGGTCGACCCGTGAAGTCTGGATCGATACCCGTCTTGGCAAAAGCCCTGCCGACAGCACGCCAGCCGAACAGACTTCCCCCGAGTGCCCCGACCCCGCCGAAACCGCGCCTTGCAGCCTTGAGCAGGAACTGGCCCGTGCGCGTCTGATTTGTGGGCGCGCGAAAGCGCTAGTGATGACCATGTTCAGCGATGCCCGGATGGGCCGGGCGATGAACACCGAAGACGTCGATCTGTTGGTCGAAGAAATTTCCACGTCCGTGATGCGCCATCCCCACGCGCTCATTAGCTTGTCGCGTCTGAAGACAACCGATGAATACACCTACATGCATTCGGTGGCGGTGTGCGCATTGATGGTCGCGCTCGCGCGGCAGATGGATATGGATGAGGACCAGGTGCGTGAAGCCGGCGTTGCCGGCCTGATGCATGACGTCGGCAAAATGATGATCGACTCGGCCATTCTCAATAAGCCCGATCGCCTGACCTACGAAGAGTACGAAGTCATGAAGCACCATCCGCAGGCCGGTCTGGAAATCCTCCAGGGCTGCGAGCGGGTGACACGACTGGTGATGGACGTGTGCCTGCATCATCACGAAAAGGTCGATGGAAGCGGTTATCCAGACGGATTGAAAGACGAAGAGATCAGTCTGCTGGCGAAAATGGGCGCTATTTGCGATGTCTATGACGCGGTGACTTCGGACCGGCCCTACAAGAAAGGCTGGGACGCCGCACATTCGGTTCGCGAGATGGCGTCCTGGAAAGGCCACTTCGACGCGAAGGTGTTTCAGCACTTCGTCAAGACCGTCGGCATTTACCCCGTCGGCGCGTTGGTCCGCCTGAAAAGCGAGCGCCTGGGGGTGGTGGTCGAACAGGATGAAAAATCCCTGCTGCACCCGAAAGTGAAAGTCTTTCTGTCCACCCGGACCCGGATGCCCTTCGAGCCGCACGTCATCAACCTCGCCAGCCCTTCGGTACAAGACGGCATCCTGAAATTCGAACTGGCGGAAGACTGGGGCCTTCTGGACGTGGCCAGCATGTGGGCCGGTCAGCCTGCCGCTTGAACCTGCTGTCGAGCTGACCGGCGCTATTGAGCCTCAGAGACTGGTCGCCGCCGGCATGCGTCGCAACGGAATAATGCCCACCTGCATACCGAAGGGTCTGAACACCGCATTGAGTGTCTGCACCGTCGGATTACCCTCGTCCTGCTCGATCTGGCGCAGCGTGCGCAGCGAGATTTTGCACATGCTCGCGAACTGCTCCTGGCGCAATCCTGTGATTTCGGTCCGCAGCCGCTTGACCGCAACGCCCATTGAAACGGTCCCGTCCAGCAACTGATTCCGAAGCTCGTCGAGGATGATGCCGCGCTGGCGTATTTCGTCGCTCATAGCAGGCCCCATTCCTTGAGCGTCGTATCCAGTCGCCCCAGCCTGATGCGCGGATGACTGAAGGTTTTTTGCGGCAAGCCCATTTCATTCAACAAATCAGGCAATGCCCGCAGACGCTTGGCATCAGTTTTGAGGCTTTCAAACAATTCCTCGGGGTCGGCCCAGGCGGATAACGCTCGGCAGGCTTCTCGCCAGTCCACCTCACCGGCACGCTCGATGGGATCAGGCCATTTGGTGGTACGGGTCACGCCTTCATCGTCCATGACCATGGGCGCCAGGTCGTAAATCGGCGCCAGCGAGAGTCGCTGTTCGTCCCGCAGGATCGACGTATTGCGCCCATGATTGTCGCTGTTTCCCAGAATCTGATTGATCAGGTCGCGGCGTACGTACTCGGCAACCAGTTGAGGAATGTCCCCCTGCTGAGCATTCGCCGACCAGGCATTGGCCAGTGCAGCGACCGCCTGCACGTGCGTCATGTACGCGCCAGGGCGGGTGATGTTGGCGAGCGAGTACACCGACTCGACAGCCAGGCGGCGCACGCCACGCTCATCGACACTTCGGTCGAAGCGCTTCATCCACAGGCTGGGCTTGCGGGCCTCTTCAAGGCTCATGCCGTCACAGGGAACGGTGTTTTCACCGACGCGTTCAAGGGCCTGGTAATAGCAAAACTCGCTCCTGAGAATGGTGCGATCGGTCTCGTCGCCTTTGTTGCGAGAGAATTTCACGAACCAGTGTTGACGGACTTCGCTGTCGGCGAGCGTTGCATCAGGGTGCATGAGCCCCTGCGCGTCCTCGGCCAGCAATAGCTTCGGCGCCTCGCCGCCCGCTCCCGTCGCGCCCCCCACTGCGGCGCCTTGTTCATAAGCGTATTCGAGAAAGCGGCTGTCTCGGGCGACCACCTCACTCCGATCAAAACCGAGGCTGCCGGCCCTGGGTAATGCTTCGAACGATTCCTTGATGCGCAGATGCCCGACGGGCGCCGGGGTACAGCGCTGCAAGAGCACCAGATCGGCCGGGGTGTTCTCACCCTCCGGCAATGCCAGACGCGCGAGTAAGAACCGCCGCGCCGCTCCGGCCGGAACGATGTCGTGCAAAAACGCTGGCAGTCCAGCCGTCCTGAACAAATCCCAACCCAGTGGGACTCGAGCGCTAACGGATGGCGTGGTCGGACGTTCGAGGGCCTCCAGGTGGTCGATCAGAAATGCTTGCTCATAAGCAAAGGTGCACGGGCTGCTCTGCCCTGCTTCCGGCTTCTCGATGTCGAAACGCATCGCATCGTGCCATCGTCCCGACAGGTAAAGTTGGAGGGTCAGCTGCATGGAATGCTGCTCGGCAATTTAATGCCTAAACCTTAAGGCTGAAGCGCCGAAAAGGCAATTAAATGCCTAAAATGAGTGTTCTTTGAAAGAAATCGGTATTTAAGTGCCGATCAATCAGCCCAGTAATCCCAGTTCTTGCGCCCGAGCAACGGCTTGGGTCCGTCGCTCGACGCCCAATTTGCCGTTGATGTGGCTGGCGTGGGTTTTGACGGTGTGCAGGGAAATGAACAAGCGCTCGCTGATCTCCTGATTGGAGCAACCTTGCGCGATCAACTGCAGCACGCTGAGTTCGCGGGCGCTGAGGTGGTCGCCGCCGTTGCAGGCGGGCAGCTCGCTGATGACGCGCAGGCAAGGTAATCCCTGACCGGACGCAGCTTCCGGAAGTTGCTGAAGCAGGTAATCGACCAGCCGGCAGGAGGGGCGTTTGTGCAGTTGCTCGCGCAGCCAGTCGGGATGACCACGGATCAGGCGCTGAAACGGTAAAACGGCACCACCCGTGGCGAGCAGAAGGCTCTGTTGAAAAAGCTCATCGGCCTCAGGCCCGCGTGATGTGTCGAGCAACAACAGGATGTGCTGACTCAGCGCATTGAGGCCGAGCAGTCCTGCGCCGATCCGCTGGGCATACGCCACCAGACCGTGCAGCCGCGCCATCGCCTCTTCGGTACGGCCCTGAATGTGGTCAAGGACCGCTCGCAGGGTTTCGATCTGCTGAGGCAGTTGCGGCGAGCATTCGGGGGCGGCGGCGGGTTGGTTGCCGCCGTAGGTCTGCCCCAGTCGAAGCAGCCAGGCGTCGGCCAGGTCGATGCGGCCCTGGGCCAGCCACAGTTCGCATTTGGCGAGGGTGATCATTGCCAGGTAATACACCGGCGGCACGTCCCAGATGTGCATCAGCCGCTCGGCCTCGGCCAGTTCGGCGAAGGCTTCGGCGTAGCGCCCTTCGCGTCCTTCCATTCCGGCAATCACGCAGTGGCCGATCAGTACGCTGATGTCACGGCAGGCGCGCGCCTCGGCCAGCCCGGCATTCAAGCGTTCGCGCCCTGCCTCCGGTTGAAGGAACTGCACCAGCAAATACCCTTCGTACAGCGTCAGCCGCGCGCGCACCGCGTACAGCTTTTGTGAAGACAGGCCATTCAAACGCCGCAAGCCCTGGCGCACTTCCTCCATCGAGCGAAGGGTCTCGCCACGGGCCTGCAACGTGCGCGCGCGGTCGTAGTGCGCCAGCGCTTCAAACAACGGGTTGGCCACCCGCTGCGCCAGCTCCAGTGCATCACGGTTCAGCGCCCGGGCGCGCCATAAATCACCATCCGTGATGGCCAGATTCGCCAGCGTCGACAGGCACAGCAAACGCTGGCCATAACGTTTGAGCGGCAGACTGACCAACGCTTCGCTGCAATAACGCCGGGCCGTTTCACTGTCGCCGCGGCCTCGGGCGATGATTCCGCTCAGCGCCAGCCACTGCGCCAGCATCGAGTTTTGCGCGGTCGCGGAAGGGGCCGGCAGAAATCGACTGAGGTGATTGCCCAGCTCCTCGGCCGCGTCCAGCTGACACGCCAGGCCCAGGGCCCAGGCGTACAGCACGATCAAACGCGGCGTGCTGACCAACAGGCTGTCAGGCAAGTCCATTTTCCAGCGCAGCAGCATGCCGACGTTTTGCTCGGCGAGCAGTTGTTCTTCGGACAGGTTCTGCACCAGATTGGCCGCCACATCCAGATGCCCCGCACGCAACGCCTGTTCAATGGCTTCGTCGAGCAAGCCCTGGTCGCTAAACCAGCGGCAGGCATTCAGATGCACGCGCCTTTGTTGCGGCGTGACGCTGGGTCCGGCACGCGCCCGCAGCAGGTCAGAGAACAAGTGGTGATAGCGAAACCAGCGACCGTGCTCATCCAGCGGGACGAGAAACACCTGATGTGCTTGCAGGTACCCAAGCATTTCGTCGCTGTCGTGGCTGTCGCGCGCGGCATTGCACAGGGCGCCGCTAAAGCGCTCCAGACAGGCGGTTTCATAGAGAAAGGCCTGAACGTCGGCTGGCAGGCAATCGATGACCTCTTCGAGCAGGTAATCACGGATCAGCCCTTCCCCGCCGTTGAGCCCCTGGGTCAGCGCGTTACTGCCCGCTTCGTTGGCCGCGAGCAGCCAGAATCGCAAGCCGGCCACCCAGCCCTCGCTGCGTTGCAGCAAGGCGTGCAGTGCTTCATCGCTCAATCCATTGCGCTGTGGATCCAGCACTGCCAGCGACTCGTCGTCAGTCAGCCGCAGATCCTGCTCGGACAATTCCAGCAATTGACGGGACAGACGCAGCCGCGCGAGGTGCCAGTTTGGCCGCTGGCGGCTGGTGACCATGATGTTAATGCCCGCAGGCAGATGATTGAGCAGAAATTGCAGGCAGCGATCCAGCACGGGGCCCTGCACCAGGTGATAGTCGTCGAGCACCAGCAACAGCGGCTTGCTCAACATCAGGTGCATCGCCAGCTCGTCCAGCAAACCGTCCAGCCACTCTTCGAAGGCGAACGGCTGGTGACGCTGACGCATTTTCAGAAGGCCGAGGGCCTGGCCGCCAAGTTGAGGAAAGAACTGCTGGAGACCGCAGAGAAGACGTTCGAGAAACCGGCCCGGGTCGCTGTCCCGGTGGCTCAGCCCCAGCCAGAGGTTCTGCCACTGCTCGGGCAAGCTCTCGCAGAACTCCACCGCCAGTGAGCTTTTTCCGAAACCGGCCGGCGCGCTGATCAACAGAAGGCGCCCGGAAAGACCCGCACTCAGCCGCTCGCACAATCGAGGTCTCGATACATAACCTTCAGGCAGTGGCGGACGGAAGAAACGGCCTTCCAACGCAGTGACGGCGTGATTTGCGAATCCTTGCAAACGCGACAGATCAGTCATGGCCGGCTCTTGTTGGAGTGCTTGTTGTTCGGCGTTCAGATGTCGGGAGACTAGCGGCTATGTGTAGCCTTTTGGACATTGTTAGACGAAAGACTGTAAGAAAACATATCCAATCAACAGGGCGAATGTTGGTTTATATGTCTGGGGAGGTACATGTTTGCTCGTCAGCCGACGTTTAATCGGCGCTGCGCGCTGAGCCTGAAGCGCGGCCGCAGCGTTGAATCCAGACGAAAAAAAACACCCCGACCACTCGGGGTGTTTCCTTTCTGCGCCATGGGGTTCAGCCATAGGGTGCAACAGGGGAGGACTTCAGTGCGCTGTAGCTGTGATCAACGTTGCACGCTCTCCGCTTATCCGTTCAGCCGTTAGCGCACACCTTCCTGGCGCAGCGCGTTGGGCTGGAAGTCGCTGACGGTGGCGGTAAAGCCGAAGTCATAGGCTTTTTTCTCTTCGTTCTTCATGCCCAGCGCCAGGTAGCGGCCTGATTGCAGGTCGTACAGCGCTTCCAGGGCGTACCACGGCACTTGTTTGTCGTAGTAGTTTTCGGCGTGGGCTTCAGCCACGCGCCACAGTTGACCACGACCGTCGTAGTGATCGATGACCGCTGCCTGCCAGGTGTCTTCGTCGATGAAGAAGTCACGTTTGGCGTAGATGTGGCGCTGGCCTTCTTTCAGCGTGGCGGTCACGTGCCAGACGCGACGCAGTTCATAGCGCGCCAGGTCCTGATTGATGTGGCCGGCCTTGATGATGTCGGCGTATTTCAACTTCGGATCGTCGAGCTTGTAGCTGTCGGACGCGATGTACATCTCCTGCTTGCCGATCAGCTTCCAGTCGTAGCGGTCCGGCGCGCCGTTGAACATGTCGAGGTTGTCGGAGGTGCGCAGGCCGTCGGCGGCGGTGCCCGGCCCGTCATAGGACACTTGCGGCGCACGGCGTACACGACGCTGACCCGCGTTATATACCCATGCCGCACGCGGCTCTTTGACCTGATCGAGGGTTTCGTGCACCAGCAGCACTGAACCTGCGAGACGCGCCGGCGCCGTCACTTCCTGTTTGAAGTAGAACAGGATGTTGCCCGGATTCTTCGGATCGAAATCCTTCATCTTGTCGCGGAAGACGAACTCGTCGTGGAAATACACCGGGTTGAACGAGCCGTTGGTTTGCGGCGTCGCCTGGGTAACCAGACGCGAGACGCTGCCGCCGCGATAACGGGTGATGTGGTTCCAGATCACCTCCAGGCCGTCTTTCGGAATCGGGAAAGGCACTGCGGTTTCGAAATTCTCCAGGCCGTTGCCGCCGCCCACCAGTTTGGTGTTAGTGGCGTTTTTCTTGATGGCGGCGAACACGTCAGCGGGCACAGTGGCGCCACGGTGGGACGGGTAAACCGGCATCTTGAAGGTGTCCGGGTAACGCTTGAACATCGCGTACTGGCCCGGGGCAAGTTTGTCCTTGTACTGATCCACGTTCTGCGCAGTGATGGTGAACTGCGGTTTTTCGTTGGCGTACGGGTTGGCCAGGAAACCTTTGTCGTCCACGGCGCCGGCATTGGTGGGCATCGGGCTCCAGGCCGGAATGGTGTTGGCCGCGTTGCCGGCTTTTTCCGCGCCCATCGGCGTCAGCGTGGTGCCCAGCTTGGCGGCGTCGGCGTCGGACACCGCAGCCATCACGCTGGTCGCCAACAACGACAGCCCCAACACGCCCACCTGCAACAGACCCTTCGTGATTTTCATTTTCATTATTGTCCTTAGAAGTTCATGCCGAAGCTGAGGGCTACGAAGTCGCGGTCGTCCACGGTGGTGTACTTGCCGTCGAAGAAGTTGGTGTAGGAAAGGTTGGCGGTGTAGGTGTTCTGGTACTCGGCGTCGAGGCCCAGACTCACGGCCTTGCGACCTTCCTCGAAATTGCCGCCAGGGCCCGGCGAGTAGCCGTCGACGTCGTGGGACCAGGCCACGCTCGGCCGCAGGTTCACACCGGCGAACACGTTGTTGTAATCCCAGATGGCGCGCGCGCGATAACCCCAGGAATCGGCGGTGGTGAAGCCATCGTTTTCACAGTAACGGCTGAGGTTGTTCTGTGCCGCAGTGCCCAGGGTGCTGGCGTTGAGGGTCTGGCATTGACCATTCGGGAGCGGGCCAGGGCCGTAGCTCGGGTCGCGGCCATAACGCAGTTTCGATGTGCTTTCCAGACCGCCGACGTGGGTCCAGCCCACCTCACCTACTACGGTCAGACGTTCGGCGCCCATCACCTGGTCGAAGAAGTGCGTGAAGGTGGTCTGCGCCTGGCTGATTTCCTTGCGGCGATAGCCTTTCTGGTCCTGGCCAGGCGCGCCCTGCAGCAGCGACACGTTCGAGTTCAGCGGCGACAGGCCGGAATACAGAATGTCGGTGGTGTTCAACTGCACCGGTGCGTTCGGGCGATAGCTGACTTCGCCGCTCCACGCCGTGCCGGTGGGCAAGGTGGTAGAGAAGCTCAGGCCGAACAGGTGAATGTCTTCCGGGTATTCGACGTAGTAGCTGGAGTTGCCGGCGACCACGACGGGCAACAGTGTCGGTGCAAGGGCCGCCGCAACGCCCCGGGGAACGCCATTGCTCGCCAGCCCGCCAACCAGACCTGCTGCACTGTAGGCGCTTGCCGGCCCGCCCTTGCCGCTGAAGATCGGCAGACGGCTGTGGTAATTCATGTAATAGGCGCCGAACTCGGTGTCCAGCGGCTCGAAGTTGTAGTGCATGGCCAAGCCATACTGGCCGCTATCGCGGGCATCGCGATCAGGGCCGCGGGCAACCACGGCGCCCTCGTCAGGATTTCCGAAGCTCACGCCGCGGGCCGCCAGTGTTGCTTGAACAGGGGCACGCAACGCGGCAGGCAGGGCCGCATTGAGGCTGTTGCGGGTACGCAGTACGGCCAGGTTGCTGTTGCAACCGTCCGCGATCACGTCCGGTTGCGAGAAGAAGGTGCCGCAGTTGTCGACGACGGTCTGGTCCCATTCCAGCTGGTAAAAGCCTTCTGCCGACAGGTTTTCGGTCAGGCTTTGCGACAGGTAGAACATGTTGACCGGAATCAGGCCTTCCTTGATTTCCGAGCCAGGGCGACGGAACGCGGACACGTCGACCGGGTTGATGCTGTTGATGCCGCCCTGGATGAAGGTACTTTCACCCCAACTGACGACTTGTTTGCCCAGACGCACCGAACCCGGCTCGTCGGCAATGGAATAGTTGTGATAGACGAATGCATCGAGCAGCTCGAAACCTGAGGATTTGGCAGCTTCCTTGCGGCCGGAATCGCTGATGTCCTTGAAGTCGCGGCCTTCGTCCTTGAGCTCGAAGTCGTACCAGTACTTGCCCCGCAGGAACACACCGGTGTCGCCGTACTTCAGCTCCAGATCGTGAATACCCTTGAAGATCTTCGAAAACGTTTCGCCGCTTTTGAAGTTCAAGTGACCGTCGTCGGAGGTTTGCGAAAGACCGTGACCGCCGTTGTTGGAGCCGATCAGGTTCTTGTTGGCATTCTGGGTGGACCAGCTCGCCCCCACAGAGAGCGACGAGTCGAAGTTGCCTTCGATTTCCCCGATATTGAAACTGACGCCGAATGCAGGACCGGCGAGCGTAGAAGCGAGGCTGACGGCCAGGGGCAATTTAGCCCGGCGCCAGAACTGGTTAGCTGATGTCATCGACGCTACTCCATGTGCTTTTATTTTTATGGCAGTGGGTGCTTCCAGAAACGACTCAGGCGGACGGGCCGCAGTGCCTGGGTGTCAACGCCGATCGGGCAGCCAATCAACTGCGAAACGATCGATGCGCTTTTCTCCGGTACCAACCTACTGCCGACTATAGCCAGCAGGTGCTGCTGCTTGATCCCTCTAAAGTGTGATTTGCAGCGTCAACGCCTCGGGCACACCGATGCCCGAGTGGCAGATCACAATGCAGGGGGAGCATGGCTGAAAAAAGAGAATTGGCAAGGAAGACGCCGGGTTAGAGCCTTCGCGGCACATTCTCAGGGTAATTAACCGATGAAAGCGGCCGCGAAGAAAAGCGTCATAGCGTGGAGAGGAAAGCGCTGTTACTGCCTTGCCATTCGAGGATGTTCTGGCGGATCTGCTTCTTGTCGAGCTTGCCAACACTGGTCTTGGGAATTTCGGTAACAAGGGCGATCTGGCTTGGAATGGCCCACTTGTTAATGTGCCCCTGCTCCACAAACGGCTTGAGATGTTCCTTCAGGGTCTTTGCATCAAGGACGTGCCCCTCGCGAGCCACCAGCAACGCAAACGGTCGCTCGCCCCATTGAGGATCGGCGATGCCCACCACGGCGACTTCGCGCACACCGGGATGACGACTGCAGAGATCCTCCAGTTGCAGCGAAGACACCCATTCACCGCCGGTCTTGATGACGTCTTTGATGCGGTCGCGAATGTCGATCCCGCCCATGCTGTCCAGCGTCGCCACGTCGCCGGTGTGCAGCCAGCCGCCGGCCCACAGTTCTGCGCCCTTCTCCGGCTCGCGGTAATAACCTTCACTCAGCCACGGCGCGCGCAGTACCAGCTCGCCCTGGGTCTCTCCGTCGGAAGGCAGGAAATTGCCCTCACCGTCGACAATCGCCGCCTCAACCAGCACGCCCGGCGCGCCCGCCTTGATCCGGTACGTGATGCGTTCGTCTTCACTGGCGGCCATCAGGTCGTCGTTCAGGTGCGCAACGGACACCAACGGCCCGGTCTCGGACATGCCGTAGGCCGCAGACAGCTGAATGCCCTTGGCCTTGGCCGCTTCGTACAGCGAACGATTCAGCGAGCTGCCGCCGATGATGATGTGCCAGCCCGTGAAGTCCATGTTCTGGGCCGCTTTGGCGTTGAGGACCATTTGCATGATGGTGGGCACGCAGTGGGAAAACGTGACCTTTTCTTTTTGCCAGAGCTCCACGAGTAATTCGGGATCGTAGCGGCCGGGATAGACCTGTTTCGCGCCGAGCATGGTCGCGGCATACGGCACCCCCCACGCATGCACGTGGAACATCGGCGTGATGGGCATGTAAACCTTGTCGCCGCCGAGAATGCCTTCGACACTGCCCATGATCGTCGCGACGGCCAGGGTGTGAAGGACCAGTTGCCGATGGGTGAAATACACGCCCTTGGGATTGCCCGTCGTGCCGGTGGTGTAGAACGTGGTCGCCACCGAATTCTCGTCGAAATCCTCGAACTGATAGTGCGGGCTCGCGGCGGCCAGCAACGCTTCGTATTCGCCGACAAGATTGGGCAGGTCGGCGGTAGCGCCATCGGTGTCGGTCAGTAACAGTGTTTTTTCGACCGTCGTCAGTTGCCCGGCGATGGCGTTGTAGAGGGGCACGAATTCGCTGTTGACCAGCACGAGTTTGTCTTCGGCGTGGTTCATGGTGAACAGGATCTGCTCGGGCGAAAGCCGGACGTTTATCGTGTGGATCACCGCGCCAATCATCGGGATGGCGAACATGCATTCCAGGTAACGATGGCTGTCCCAATCCATGACCGCCACGGTGTCACCCGCCCTCACGCCCGCCGCCGTCAGCGCACCGGCCAGCCGGCAGATGCGCTCGTTGAGCATCTGATACGAGTAGCGCGAATGGTCCCGGTAAACGATTTCACGGGTTTTTTCGTAGCGCACGCCGGACAGCAGCAGTCGCTTGATCAACAGAGGGTACTGGTACGCCCCTTCGGCGGGCGGAATCACGCGGGTGTGCAGCATAGGAATCCCTTTTCACGGTGCAGGTGCGGGCTTGTAAATATGCACTTTAGGGCCTTGGCGCGTCGATCGGATCAGCCGAAGGGATGAATCGTTGGTCTGAGACTCCTGAAAATACCAACTTGGCCTAGGAAATTCTGGACCGATATAAAGAATTTTTTCGATGTAGCCGAGATCATAAGAAAGGTGTCATTGGAATACTTGACCGCCCAAGAATGTTACAACGTTGCTAAATGACGATGCGACAGAGGTCAGGATTGATTTTCTTCGGGTGAAGCTTTAGCTTTCACGCTCAGTATTGGCCATTATGAGAGATAGGTGTGGACAAAAAATTGCTTGACGAAACCAGCAAGTTTTTAAGTTATGTCTTAAGGCATGAGCCAGAAGCCATCGGCTTGGAGCTGGATTCAGATGGATGGGCCGATATCGATGCGCTAATCCTGTGCGCCTCGAGAGATAATCGCGTTATTGACCGAGACCTGTTGGAAAAGGTGGTTAACGAAAGCGAGAAGAAAAGATTTATTATTTCAGAAAGCCGACAACTTATCCGAGCCGCGCAAGGTCATTCAACTCGCACAGTAAATCTTCAACACAAGCAGATAATACCGCCCACACTCCTCTACCATGGTACGGCCGCCAGATTCTTGGAATCAATCTATGAGAAAGGACTCAGTCCGGGAGTACGTCATCATGTGCACCTGTCGGAAAGCCCAGAAACTGCACATTCCGTAGGGCTTCGCTATGGCAAGCCAGTTGTCCTGAAAATTGAAGCCCTTCGAATGCATGAAATGGGCTTCAAGTTTTATAAGGCCGAAAACGCAGTGTGGCTAATCGATGAAGTCCCTGCGGAGTGGCTTCCTCTCAAGACTGGTCTATAACTTCGAATGACTGCGCTACAATGTGAAGTGCTGCCCCTTCAGATTGAAGATACAACCGAAAGTGCCTAAAATTGGCCGAGCTAGACATTTTATTAGCGATATCCACGATTTCTGAGCTTTTATACTCAACCAAGCAACTCAGCAACGATAAATCCCTGTCGTCAGGGCAACTAAAAAAGCTATGACCCGGGAACGGAGTCTTTACAAAATAGCTAGGCCAGAAAAATCGAAGGCTTTTCTTTACCCGTGTAGGCGCAGGAAGCTCCGGATCGTAATATATATCGAGTGTAAGATAGTTCTCAGCATAAGACATTGAAAAATCATCTTCACCATCTGAAGGTAGAAAGGTATCAAGATCTAAAAGCTTTTGGGGTTGAGATAGTTTCATTAATTATTACCTTCTTGCATTAAGTACGGAGCCGCCGTAATTCTTTCTAAGCTGCTCTTTGACAAGCTCATCGAAAGTTGTATTCTCAAAAGCTACAACACCTGTTTTATTAGCCCCATACCACTGACTCTTGGGTATACCAGCATTTATAAGCGCTGTTGAGCTTCGGGTATTTGCTATGACATTGTGCCCATCAACAACAACGTAATCAAGAGGTACTTGCCTAGGGGTTATGGCGCCAGTCTCCAAGGCACTCGTGAGATCGGACACTGTATTTATAGGCTGCCCTGCAGCCATAGAATAAATATTTTGTCCGTCTTTGCTAAACGCCTTGGTCGGCTTAGACATTTTTTGTGCGAACACACTGTCTTCCAATACACCTAAAACTGGATTTCCTTTAGGAGGTGGTTCGTCGTCTTTTTTATCATTTTTTGGTTTTTCTGGCTGTATCGGGGCGCTAGTTTCTTGATCTTTTTTAGTAATTTCTGGCCTTTCTGGCTGCTTTTTAAGCTGGGCTTCAAGTTCTTGTTTAGCCAATGGTATCTGCTCGCGTACTCGCAATTCAGGAAGTGCCAACAAGCCTTGTTCATTCCGAGCTAACCAACCAGCAATCTCTTTGTTAGTCATGTCTGCTTGAAGCTTTGCGCTACGCGCGGCAATGCTGTCCAGGCTGCTCACGGCTCCAGCCTTAATCTGTCCTCTAGAGATATAAGTAACAATGGCTGTCAGCAACAGCATTACCAACTGCTCCTGACCTCTGGCAAGCTTCCTCGCTGCTGCGTCTATACGCTCGTCAACTATCCATGCGGACGCGCCTGTAGGGTCAAGTCCGGCAGGTCTGACGCCATCTTCAGCATTCCATGCGGTAACGATGCCCTCATAAATGCTTGCGAGACAAGGAGGTAGCCCCTGGTAGAAATAATCGGCGATGGCTGAAAGCCCCATCCCCAACAGAATCAAGTTGCCAACTTGCGCGCCTATGCCCCCACCCACCACAGCTCCCGGTAACGCACCCGCTCCAAACGCTAGCGATCCAGCCGCCCCACCGGCAACGGCCCCTACAGCTACGCTGCCGCCCATGATCATGGCGACCTCTTTAACCAATTGCAGCAACGTGGGCAGGATATCGGCGATGTTGATGGATGCCCATTTGCGCGTCAGATCTAATTGGATAATGGGATAGGACTTGGCCATCGCCGACCTGACCGATTCGATGCGGTTTCCCCCTACACTGCCGTAGGCCAGAGTGGCCTCGGTGCTCACGCGTCGAGCGAAGCCATTCCAACTGCCGAGTGTGCTTTCCCAGCCCTGATCTAACGACTGGTTTAAATTACCGAACTTTTCTTCAAGATTACGCGCTATATCATCCCAACTGGGAACATCGGTTAGAAAATTCATTTAATCATCCCTGCCGTCTAAAGGCGGTAGTACCCGACCTAATTCCTTAAACAGTGGTACTTCACTAAACCCAACATCAATGCATCTCCGTCAACGCCAGCTTCAAACCCAGCGCAACAAGCACCCCACCCATCGCCCGATCAAACCAGTGGCCCATCCGCGCGAAACCGGCGCGAATCCGAGGCTGGCTGAACAGGCGTGCCACCAGGCAGAACCATGCGCCGGTCGCGAATGCCAGATAAACGCCATAGCCCGCCTGAACCAGCATCGGCGTGTGCGGGTTGATCACGACGGTGAACAGCGACAGGAAAAACAGCGTCGCTTTCGGGTTAAGGCCGTTGGTGACGAACCCGGCCGTGAAGGCGCCGCGCGCGGTGCGCTCGCCTTTGGCGATGTTCACGGGCGCATCCGATGCGCTCGCAGGTTTGGCGCGCAGCGCTTTGATGCCGATGTAAATCAAGTAGGCCGCCGCCGCCCATTTCAAGGCATTGAACAGGACGATGGACTGCGAAACGATCAAGCCAATCCCCAGCAGCGAATAGCCGACGTGCAGAAAAATCGCGGTGCCCACGCCCATCGCCGTGTAGGTCCCTGCCTTGCGACCATGGGTCACGCTTTCGCGCACGACGACCGCGAAATCCGGGCCGGGGCTGGCGACGGCCAGCAGGTGAATCAGCGCAACGGTTAAAAATTCCGTCAAGTACATTGAAGTTCTCCAGGCGTTATGGCGAGCGGCAGGCTCTGGTAGGCTCGTCACATTACGCTTCCCACCCACCGAGCAAAAGGTACAGCTGATGCCCAGTCAACGCCGAGCAGTTTTCCTGGATCACACCTCTCTGGATCTGGGGGATCTCGACCTCGCGCCGTGGCGTGAAACCTTCAGCGAACTGGTGCTCCATGCAAGCACCACAGCCGGTCAGGTGGCCGAGCGTTTGAAGGACGCCGACGTGGCGATTTCCAACAAGATCATGATCGATGCCGCCACGTTCGCCGCCTGCCCTAAGCTGAAACTGGTGCTGGTGACCGCAACCGGCGTCAACAATGTCGACCTGGATGCCGCGCGCAAACATGGCGTGGTGGTCACTAACTGTCAGGGCTATGGCACCCCTTCCGTGGCCCAGCACACGCTGATGCTGCTGCTGGCGATGGCCACCCGCTTGCCCGATTATCAACAGGCCATACACCAGGGTGAGTGGCAGAAATCGAAGCAGTTCTGCTTGCTGGACTTCCCTATCGTCGAGCTGGAAGGCAAGACGCTGGGGCTACTGGGTCATGGCGAGCTGGGCGGCGCGGTCGCAAAGCTGGCCGAAGCCTTCGGCATGCGCGTGCTGTCGGGTCAGATCCCCGGCCGCCCTGCCCGAGCTGATCGCGTGCCGCTGAATGAGCTGCTGCCCCAGGTCGATGCCCTCACCCTGCACTGCCCGCTCAACGACCATACCCGGGACATGATTGGCGCCCATGAGCTGAGCCTGCTGAGACCGAAAGCTTTCATCGTCAACACCGCGCGCGGTGGCTTGATCAACGAACAGGCACTGGCCGATGCCCTGCGCAACGGCCATCTCGGCGGCGCGGCCACCGACGTGCTGACCGTCGAGCCTCCGGTCAACGGCAACCCGCTGCTGTCGGGTGATATTCCGCGATTGATCATCACGCCCCACAGCGCATGGGGCAGCCAGGAAGCACGGCAGCGCATCGTCGGCCAGATCAACGAAAACGCTCTGGCATTTTATGCAGGCGCGCCGGTCCGGGTCGTGAGCTGACACCTGGCGCTTCGCAGGCCCGCCGATCCGCCGATCCGCCGCACAGGGCACGTGCGCGGCTTGGCAGGCCTGTTAAACTTCGCCCCTTTTTTCGAGGAGCCGATGATGGACCCGCGCAGTGAAGTGTTACTCCGGCAGGCCGACTTGTTTCGGGGCTCCTTGTTGCTGACCGGCCTCCCCGCCGACGATCTGCTGAGCACGCTGCCCAATGCCCGCGGCTGGAGCTGGCACGCTGGCGACTTCGACACCCTCGGTACGCGGTTTCCCGAGCGTGTGCACTTCGGCACCGAAGCGCCGACAGAACCCTTTGAAGCTGCGGTGCTGTTTTTGCCCAAGGCCCGCGATCTCGCCGATTACCTCATCAACGCGCTCGCTTCGCGCCTGGCCGGACGTGAGCTGTTTCTGGTCGGCGAAAAACGCGGCGGCATCGAAGCCGCCGCCCGCCAGCTGAGCCCTTTCGGCCGCACGCGCAAACTCGACAGCGCCCGTCATTGCCAGCTCTGGCAAGTCACCGTCGAAACGCCTCCGCCAGCCGTCGAACTCGACAGCCTGGCTAAACGCTTCGACATTGAAATCGAAGGCGGCGCGTTGAAGGTGGTGAGTCTGCCGGGGGTCTTCAGCCACGGCCGTCTGGACCGGGGTTCGGCGCTGCTGCTGGAAAACATCGACCGGCTTCCCGCCGGACATTTGCTCGACTTCGGCTGCGGCGCGGGCGTTCTCGGTGCGGCGGTGAAACGCCGTTACCCCGAAACACGTGTGACGATGCTGGATGTCGATGCGTTCGCCACCGCCAGCAGCCGGCTGACCCTGTCCGCCAACGGCCTTGAAGCGGAGGTGCTGACGGGCAACGGAATCGACGCCGCGCCGAGCGATCTGGACGTGATTCTGACCAATCCGCCGTTCCACACCGGCGTCCATACCGATTACGCCGCGACCGAAAACCTGCTGAAAAAAGCACGCGAACATCTGAGAAAAGGCGGCGAACTGCGCCTGGTAGCCAATAGTTTCCTGCGCTATCAGCCGATCATCGAGTCGCATCTGGGGCCGTGCGCGATCATGGCCGAGGGCCAGGGTTTCCGGATTTACCGTGCGAAACGTGCGTGATAATTAGCGCTTGCCGAACACGAAACGTGTAGGCAGAATCCGCTCCGTCCTAGGGGAGTAGTCTCCCACGAGCGCCATGCTCGTCCGGCACGCATCAACATACTTGGTCCTCAGACCATGGTGCGTGCGACCCCAGATCCGCTCAGACGGATCGGTGGTTTGACAAGACCTATGACACGAACATCCTGACCCGGGGCGGGGAGGTTGTACGTGTCATAGCCGTGTTGACCCGCCCCTTAGGAAAACCCTGATGCTGGAATCCCTGTTGGTCCCCACCGCTGTCGTCGCACTGGCTGAAATCGGTGACAAGACCCAACTCCTCGCGCTCGTTCTCGCCGCTCGCTTCCGCAAGCCCTGGCCCATCATCGCCGGGATTGTCGCCGCCACGCTGGCCAACCACGCTGCGGCCGGTGCCGTTGGCGCCTGGTTCAGCAGCTACCTCTCCGACGCCGTCCTGCACTGGATCCTTGCCGCGAGCTTTACCGCCACGGCGCTGTGGACCCTGGTTCCGGACAAGCTGGACGACGACGAAGCCAGTACCGGGCGCAAGTTCGGCCCCTTCCTGACCACGCTGATCGCGTTCTTCATCGCGGAAATCGGCGACAAGACGCAGATCGCGACTGTCATGCTGGCGGCGCAATACCCAAGCTTGTGGCTGGTGATCCTCGGCACGACGCTGGGCATGTTGCTGGCCAATGTGCCGGTGGTGCTGGCGGGTAATTTTGCGGCAGAGAAACTGCCACTGACGCTGATTCGTCGTCTGGCCGCAGGAGCGTTTTTCATTCTGGCGATCGTTGCGGTGTACAAGGCGATGCAGATCAGCGGCTGGGTGTAGTCACAGACCCCATGCCCTTGCAGGAGTGAGATTGCTCGCGATGCTCTTCAATCGTTCCGCAGATACGCGGCGACCGTTCGAGGATCGCGAGCAAGCTCACTCCTACAGCGTTTCATGCACCCAACCGCTCCGAAAAACGCCGCGCAAGCTCACACCTATCGGGATCAGGCGCTGATCAACCCTTCGGCGCCTGCTGATACAACGGCATCACTTTCGGAATAGCCGCCTGCAGCGAGGCGATCCGGTTGGACGAGGCCGGGTGGGTGCTCATGAACTCCGGCTGCGACGCGCCGCCTTGGGCTTCCATCTTCTGCCACAGCGTGATCGCGGCGTTCGGGTTGTAACCGGCGCGAGCCGCGAGTTCGAGGCCCAGCAGGTCCGCTTCGTTTTCATTGGCGCGGCTGTTCGGCAGCGTCAGGCTGTAATCGACCACGGTATCGGCCAATGCCAGACTGTCCTGCCCCAAACCCAGTAACGCACCGGCGCCCTGCTTCGCCATCTGCACACCATAGGCCTTGGACATGGCTTCACGGCCGTGTTCGCGCAATGCGTGGGCGATTTCGTGGCCCATGACTGCCGCCAGCTCGTCATCGCTGAGCTTCAGCGTATCGATCAGGCCGCTGTACACGATGATCTTGCCGCCGGGACCGCAGTTGGCGTTCAGCTCATCGCTTTTGATCAGGTTCACGTCCCACTGCCACTGCGCCGCGTCGGGCCGCAATTTCGGCGCTTGTGCGATCAGTCGCTTGGCGATGGCCTGGACGCGCTTGCCCTCGGCGCTGCTGTTGTCGAGCACGCCTTTGGATGTGGCTTCGCTGACCGTCTGCTGATAGGACTGGGCGTACATCTTGTTGACTTCATCCGTCGACAACATGCTGAACATGTATTGCTTGCGCTCGACACCCACCGAATCGCCGGTGGTGGTATTGACCGCCTGACACCCGGCCATCAACAAAACTGCCGTCACACCACAAAGAGCAAAAATCCTGCGCATTTCGTATCTCCATTGAAACAATCGCGCCATCCTAGGCAATCCGCAGGCCTAGCACCAGATGCCAGCCGTCTGCCAGGCGAAAAGGCCCAAGAAAATCGCGCCTGTGTAACAGGGAAGAAATAACGGGATCGCGGTTCATACCGCAAGAGACAGTGCTACAACGGCGTCAGGCATTCCGGCGCGTTGAGCTTCGGATCGTTCACCAGATTGGCCAACGGCCGTTCGCGCAGCTGCGTTTGCGGGGCGGCGAGCATCGCTTGCAGGGTAATCAGCGGGCAGTCCGGATCAAGCCAGGCGCGCTGCCCTTCTTCGTCGAGAATCAACGGTCGACGCTGATTCATGGCCGACTGCGTGACCACCGCAACGCTCAGGTAGGTGTGGCCTTCGACGGGATAGGCTTCCCAGATCGCGGCGAAGTACAGCGTCGATCCTTCGGCCGGCGTCAGCCAGAACGGCCGCTTGCGCACGCTGCCACGCCATTCATAAAAGCCGTTGGCCGGCAGCAGGCAGCGTCGTTCGCGAAAAGCCTGCTTGAACATCGGCTGTTCAGCCACGGTCTCGGCGCGGGCATGGGCCGGCGTGCGCGACATGTCGGTCAGCCAGGGCGGCGTCAGCCCCCAACGCGCCCTCGCCACCTCGCGTCCGCGCTCGGCGCCCGCCTCGACCTGCGCTGCCCGGACCATCAAGACGGACGCGGCAGGAGAAATATTCCACTGCGCTTGCTGGTCGCTCGGAAATCCGGGCAAGGCCGCAAAGGCAGGCGACCAACGAAACAGCGCATAACGTCCACACATGGGTTCAGCACAACTCTTTTTGAAAGCGAATGAGGCGCGCGCGAACGGGATTCAGCACAGCAACACATCGGGGTAGCTGTCCGGCTCGTCACCGGGCAGCGGAAAAGCGGCATTGTACTCGGTGATCAACTGACGCGCCTGCTCGGCCTGGTCGTCATCGACCGTCAGGCCCAGCAACCCGAACGCTGGCAATTCCCCAACAGCGCCCAGCAAATGACGCCCGGTGATGTGGGACTCGATGCCTTCACTGGCGAGCATCGCCTGCAGCAGCTCGCCTTCCATCAGGTGTTCGGGCTCATAAATCTTGCGCATCACTCGTTCTCGCTGCGCACGTCCAGCGTCCATTCTTCCCCATCGGTCTGCAGACTGAAGTTGATTGGCCGACAGCAGACGGGGCAATCCTCAATGTAGGTCTGATCGCCGCCGGACAGATCCAGCACCGCCTCCACCGGTTCGCCGCAATAAGGGCAGTCGTAATCCTGTATTTCCTGCATAACAGTCTCCGGGCACAGTTTTGCGTATAATCGCCGACTTGTTTGCGGGTCGAGCTTTATTCCTCAGCATCCGGGCATCAGCCTGAGTCGACACTTTTAGCGAAGCCGCCTTGTTGCGCGGCCGCCGCCCAGGCATCACGCCTGTGGTGTCGTGACTCGCTGCTGCAACGGACTCGACCTCCTTTACCTTAGCCGTTTCCGACAAGAGAGCATGATGGGCGAATTCGATGCCATCCGACCGTACGACGACAGCGAAGTAAAAGCCGTGCTTGATCGGCTGCTGGGCGACAAAGCGCTCCTCGCGATCCTCACGCACTTCCGATTTCCGCGCCTGGCCGGCTCCCTCGGCTGGATTCTGCAACCGGCCATCGCGCGCAAGCTGCGTCGCCAGTTCGCCGGCATCGACACCGTCGCCGCCCTGCAGGACAAGGTCGAGCATTACGTCGATCACACCATCGAACGCGCCACTGACGGTGTGACCTACACCGGCGTCGAGCAGTTCAAGTCCGGGGTTGCGTACCTGTTTCTGGCCAACCACCGCGACATCGTGATGGACCCGGCTTTCGTCAACTATGCGGTCTACCACGCGGGCCTGCCAACGCCGCGCATCGCCATTGGCGACAACCTGCTGCAGAAGCCTTTCGTCAGCGACCTGATGCGCCTGAACAAGAGCTTCATCGTGCACCGCTCGATCATCGGGCGTCGCGAGAAAATGGCGGCCTACCAGTTGCTGTCGGCGTACATCAATCATTCGATCCGCAATGACTGCCAGTCGATCTGGATCGCCCAGGCGGAAGGCCGCGCCAAAGACGGCGACGACCGCACCGAGTCGGCCATCCTCAAGATGTTCCACATGAGCCGCAAGGACGAGCCGTTTGGCGAAGTCATTCAGTCGTTGAACCTGACGCCGGTGTCGATCAGCTATGAATACGACCCGTGCGATCACGCCAAGGCGCGGGAGCTGTACATCCGCGCCACCACTGGCAGTTACACCAAAGTGCCGGGCGAGGACGATGTCAGCATTGCGCTGGGGATCACCGGCTACAAAGGCCGTGTGCACGTCAATTTTGCCCCGCCGATCACCGAGCTGTTCGAGGACACCAAGCTGCTGGCCATCGAGATGGACCGGCAGATCCTTGGCGGCTATCGACTGTTTCCGGTGCACTACCTGGCGTACGCGCAGTGGGCCGACGCCGAGCCAGCGCTGAAGGTGCCGAAGGCCGCCGACGTGTTCCCGGCGGACGAGTTGGGGCGCGCAGAAGATGAATGGCAGCGCCGCCTCAATGGCTGCCCTGCCGAGCACCGTCCGTTTCTGATTCAGCAATACGCCATGCCGGTGCGCAATCAGTACCGGGTGAAGGCCGGGTTGCCGCTTTAAGGCCCCCTTCCCTTCCACGAATAAACGGCGCTCTCAAGGCGCCGTTTTTCGTTGTGCGCCTCCGTTGCTTTGGCGATATCAGCCTTCACAAATGTGTCACCGCCGACACACTCAAGCGTAAGACTTGCTCGCTAAGGTCGTCGCCTATCCAAACGAGTGAAGGCGTACGCTATGCGATCCAGCAAACCGGTTGCCCATGTCATGGTGTCTTCCCTGGTACTTTCATTGCTCGCCGTGTCGGTTCAGGCAGCGAGCCGTGCGGGAGACAACACCATCAACGGCGTTGACCTGCTTTCCGGATTCGACACGTTGTGGACGACCGGCGCGACTTGGGACACAGGCACGCCGACCGCCTTGGGTCAGAGTCTGCTAAGGCGCAATCTGCAAATTGTGGTCGACCGCGCCAACTCCCGCACCCTCGCCCAGGAAACCGCCGCCTACTTCGATGACCGCCGTGACCAGAGCTACAGCGCCATCAGCGGCCTCGGCTCGTTGAGCGCTGCCTACAAGGCAGGCGCTGGAGCCTTCACGACCATCACGCAATTCGACGACAGCAACAAAACCGTCAAATACGACGATAAAGGCAACGGCGCAGGCAGTTCGTCTTCGGCGCTGGGCAAAGTCGTCGATCTGGTCGGGGCTGTACGCAACGATGCTTCGACCACCCCCGCCAAATCCCACTATTTGTACCCGCGACCATGGCGGCAAAGTCTGGACGGTCAGAGCCTGGCCTTCGTGGTGGCGCCCTCCCTGCGCCCGGCAGAAAGCCCCACGCCTGCGGGCGACTCGGGTTTCCCCAGCGGCCATACCAACGCCGCGTACCTGTCGTCTTACGCACTGGCCTACGCCATTCCCGAGCGTTTCAGCGAGTTGATGCTGCGCGCCTCGGAAATTGGCGACAACCGCATTGAAGCCGGCATGCATTCGCCGTTCGACGTGATGGGCGGGCGCATCACCGCGACGTATTTCGCCATCGACAACCTCTCCAACCCGGCCAACGCCCAACTGCGCGCCGATGCTCGCGCACAGGCACTGACCTATTTCACGGCGCAGTGCGGCGGTGACGTCAACAACTGCATGGCAACCATCGACCCGGCAACCGATCGCACGTCTCAACATGCTCAGGACAAGGCGCTGTTCACCTCGCGCATGACCTACGGCTTCGATCCGGTTGGCCCGACCAACCTGGCCGCCGTGGTGCCGACCAACGCCGAAGTGCTGCTGGAAACCCGCTTCCCGTACCTGGACGCCAGTCAGCGCCGCGAGATACTGGCAACCACCGAGATTTCGTCCGGCTATGCGGTGATCGATCAGTCGGGAGGCTACGGTCGTCTGAACCTGTACGCAGCGGGCGATGGTTATGCGGCGTTCAATTCCAACGTCACGGTCAACATGGACGCCAGCCTCGGCGGCTATAACGCCATCGACGCCTGGCGCAACGACATCAGCGGCAGCGGCGGGCTGATCAAGAACGGCAGCGGCAATCTGATGCTGACCGGCAACAACACTTACTCGGGCGGCACCGTGATTAACGGTGGCGTGCTGACCGGCCATGCCAAAGCGTTCGGTAGCGGCACGATCACCGACAACGCGACGCTGGTCGTCGATCAGTCAACCAACGACACCCTCGCCAACACCCTCACGGGCAACGGTGCGTTGATCAAACGTGGCGTCGGCTCGCTGAACCTGACCGGCAACAACAGCCTGTCCGGCGCAACAACAGTGCAAGCGGGTCGGCTGGCGGTCAATGGCAACCTGGGCAACTCCATCGTTAGCGTGCAGCAAGGCGCAACGCTGGGTGGCAACGGCACCGTCGGCGGCATCAATGTCGCTCAGGGCGGCGTGGTTGCACCGGGTAACTCGGTCGGGCAACTGAACGTCAACGGCGACGTCAACCTTGCTCAGGGCTCGGTCTACCAGGTCGAATCGGACGCCAACGGCAAAGCCGACCGCATCGTCGCCAGCGGCCGTGCAACCCTCAACAACAGCACGCTGTCGCTGGTTGAAGGCGGTAACTGGCTGGCGGCGAGCCGTTACTCGATTCTCTCGGCGGCCGGTGGCGTCAGCGGTGCGTTTGCCAACGTGCAAACCAACTATGCCTTCCTCACCCCGACGCTGAGCTACACGGCGACCGATGTCGGGCTGACGCTGGACCGTAACGCACAGACCTTCGCCAGCCTGGCGACGACCCGCAATGCCAGAGCCGTCGCGCAAGGGCTGGACAGCGCCGGTGCTGGCAACGCGCTCTGGCGTCAGGTGGTGCAAGACGACGCCTCGACCGCGCAGGCCACCTTCAAGGCGCTGTCCAATGAACTGCATGCGTCGACGCAGTCCGCGCTGATCGAAGACAGCCGCCTGGTGCGCAACGCGGTGAACGATCGCTTGCAGCAAGCGCAGTCCGCACCGGCACTGGGCAGCACGACGCAGACCCTCGCCGGTGATGATTCCCGTGGCGTGGTGTGGACTCAAGCCATCGGCGCGACCGGCAAAACCGACAGCACCGGTGATGTGTCGGGTCTCGACACGCACACCAGCGGCATGCTGTTCGGCGCTGACGTGCCACTGGATGACACCTGGCGCGTGGGCGCGATAGCCGGTTTCAGCAACAGCAGCTTCGACCTGCGCCATGCGTCCGGCTCCACTGACAGCGACAACTACCATCTGGGCGTCTATGCCGGCGCCAAGTGGGGCCAACTGGGCCTGCGCCTCGGCGCGATACGCACCTGGCACGAGCTGACGGCCAAGCGCACGCTGGACTTGCCGGGTGCTTCCGAGCGACTCAAGGAAGATTACAACGCAGCGACCAATCAGGTATTTGGCGAGCTGGGTTACACCATCGAACTGGGCAACGCGCAGCTTGAACCCTTCGCCAACCTCGCCCATGTGCGACTGGACACCGATTCCTTCGATGAGAACAGCAACGCGATCAGGCTGGAGAACAAGTCTCAGGACAACAACATCACCTTCAGCACCCTCGGCCTGCGTGCCGCCACTCGCTTGAACGCTGGCAGCATCGCAATCAAACCCAACGCGACACTGGGCTGGCGTCGTGCCTACGGCGACGTGACACCAGAGAGCCGCGCGGCCTTCAGCGGCGGCGACACCTTCGAGCTCTCCGGCGCACCGATCGCACGCAACGCAGCGGTGCTCGGCGCGGGTGTCGATCTGGGGTTGAGCGACACGCTGAGTGTGGGGCTGAGTTACAACGGGCAGGTGAGCAGCGATGCGTCGGATCAGGCGTTGAATGCGCGGGTGACGCTGGCTTTCTAAGCGATCACAGCTTCGTGCTCACCCACGACAGCAACAGCGCGAACGCCAGGCAGGCGGTGCCGAACCGGTAGCTAAGACGGATCATGCGAAGGGTGGGTACATCCATCAGGTGCATGGGCTCGTCGATCGGGGCTTGTTCGGTGAGGTGGTGCAGGTGGGCCATCTCCCGCTGCTCGCGGGTGCGCGTGGTCTGCAGCAGCCAGATGCCGGGGCCGGCGGCAAGCAATGCGCAGAGGTTGATGGCGAGACCGGGGGCGTGATGGATGAGCGACATGGTGCCTCGATGGCGCCGCATTGAAGGCGCCGCAGACTCTGTTTGGACCTGCCGCTCACACTAGTCGCTGTCACCTTAACGTCACCTGAACCGGGCACTGTGTGGGACCTCAAACCGACCCACCGCCACGGAGAGCGTCATGCTGCACGCCCACAACCAGGACCGCCTTTATCTCATCGCCCCCAGCGACGAACAGGAAGCATTGATCGACGCACTGGCGTTCAACGTCCAGGACAGGCATTGGCTGGTGTACTGCGCGCTCGGCGGCCATGCGCACAACGATCTGCCGGAAGTGGACCTGCAGACCGGTTTCAGTTTTCTGGATTTCTATCAGGCGGCTTGAACGCCCCGCGATGAAAATCCCGAGTGACCCCGCTGAATAAACAAAAGCCCCGGCTTCTCGCGAAACCGGGGCTTTTTTGTGCATCAGAATCAGGCGTTGAGTTTATTGCCCGAGGGTGCGGCCAATCGTCTGATCCTGGAACAGGCGAGTCAGGGCGTCACTGAGTACGTCGCTGATCAGCTTGGTGTTGGTCTCTTCGTTCGGCGCCATGCCGAAACGTTGATCCGTCGAAGCCGCATAACGGCCGCTGTAGTTACGGCCGCCATTCTGAACGTCAGCACGGAACGTGGAGCTGATGTTGGCTTCGGTGACGTACAGGCCTTCTTTCGGCGATTGATACTTCAAGTCTGCCAGGGTGACGGTCAACTGCGGACCGCTACCGTTCGGCACTGGCGTGAAACCGAGCAGCCGCACGCCCGCTTCAGCCTGAGCCTGCAACCTTGGCAGCAACTGCTGACCGTTGACCGTGATCGAACTGGTTTCCGGGTACAGGCCACCACGCGTGCCCAGCGTCTGCGACTGACGACCGTCAACCACGCGCACGACCACTTGCTGACCATGACCGACCGGGGCCAGTTGAGCGTTCAGCTTGGGTTCCGGGGTGAGGGATTGCGGGCTGTGGGCACAGCCCGCCAGGGTCAGACTGCCAGCGGCAAGCAAACCGAACAGAACGCGACGCAACATGCTCATTTCTCCATGGGCCAAGGCACAAAATGTGCCGCAGTATAGCGACCTCCCAAGGCCGCTCACTAGGGTAAAGATACGACAGAGTGCCATCCCGCCGGTTCCTGCCAGGCGGAAATGCTCACACGTTCGAAATCAACACAATTGCGCAATCGCAACGTCACAGCGATGTCATGCCCGCCGGCCATACTTTTTTCAACTCTCCAGCAAGGAGTCCTGCCATGGACTTTCTTTGGTCGTTGTTCTCGTCGCGCCGCCGTCATCGCCACTTTGCACGTCTGGACCCCCACGGCATCTGCCTGGCGTTCAAGCACTGCACCGAAACGCCTTGCGGTCAGGGCTGGGTCGAAGTCCACGAGGCAAACCTGTGCTGGCTGCAACGCCCACTCCCTGTCAGCGCCCGCGTGACTTCCCGGTCACGTGCGATTACCGCCCGGCATATGCTCAGCATCTGACCGGAAGGCGAATAAAAGTCATTTTTTCTGGATCATTTCTGCCCGTTTCATCGCTATAATCTTCCCCCGATTATAAGGACGTCTCCTGATCGGGCCTCGCAGCATCGTCGATAGCCACTATCGACTCCTCCGTACCGCCCACAGAGAGCCTTCCACACAGACATGTGCAGCCCGATGTGGCCGCGGCGCAGACGCCGGATCGTCGATCATTCGAACGTCCTGCGCCAGTCCTTGCCTCACATCGCGTATGAACCTGATCTGCCAGAGCTGCCATCGCGCAGCCCTTTTTGAGGTTCGCGTCTCCAAAAGAGCGTGAAAAAAACGGGTTTTCACAACTTCACAAGAGTGTGGCAAGCAAATGAATAGTTTCGCGTTTGTAAATGCACCGTTAGCGTCTGACCCAGCCCCCTTGCAAAGGACCGACCGCAACGCAGTCTCCGTCAAACGAGCCTGAAGCCTGTCCGATACGGATTTGGTTGCACAACCGGACGCCTTGACGATAGTCGAATGGCTGCACGGGCCGAAAAATGCGTTCATGCTTGCCTTATAAAAGCATCAACCAGGCTCGTTCGGTGGCGTCCGCTGAAGATGCAAAAAATTGCGAAGAATCGGACATGGCGATCCCGGCCAGGTTGAACGAGGCACTGCGCGAACACCGCGCCGCCCGAACCTGGCGACTGACCACGGGAACCCATGCCGTCAATTTGGTGCTGCAGATTTTGGAGACGCGTTAATGGCGCATAACGAAGCAGTCGACGTAGTGCTGGTCGGGGCAGGCATCATGAGTGCCACCCTCGCCGTACTGCTCAAAGAGCTGGACCCGAACCTCAAGGTTGAAGTCGTCGAGCTGATGGATTCCGGTGCTGCAGAGAGCTCCAACCCCTGGAACAACGCAGGCACCGGCCACGCCGGGCTGTGCGAGCTGAACTACACGCCGGAAGCGGCCGATGGCTCGATCGACACCAAGAAAGCGATCCACATCAACACCCAGTTCGAAGTCTCGAAGCAATTCTGGGCCTATCTGGCCCGTAAAGGCACGTTCGGTGCTTCGCGCTCGTTCATCGCGCCGGTTCCGCACCTGAGCTTCGTGCAGGGCGAAAAAGGCATGACGTACCTGAAAAAACGCTACGAAGCGCTGCGTACGCACCACGCCTTCTCTTCGATGGAATACACCGAAGACAAAGCCAAGTTGGCCGAGTGGATGCCGTTGATGATGCCCGGCCGTCCTGCCGATGAGCCCATCGCGGCGACGCGGGTCATGCACGGCACCGACGTCAACTTCGGCAACCTGACCAATATGTTGCTCAAGCACCTGGCCAGCGCACCCGATGCGCAGGTCAAGTACTGCAAACGCGTCACCGACCTAAGCCGCAAGGGCGACGGCTGGACCGTCACCATCAAGGACGTGAACAGCGGCAGCACCCGCGACATCGACGCCAAATTCGTGTTCCTGGGCGCGGGCGGTGCGGCGCTGCCATTGCTGCAGATGTCCGGCATTGAGGAAGGCAAGGGGTTCGGCGGCTTCCCGGTGAGCGGCCAGTGGCTGCGTTGCGACAACCCTGAAGTGGTCAAGCGCCATCAGGCCAAGGTGTACAGCCAGGCGGCGGTGGGTTCGCCGCCAATGTCGGTGCCGCACCTGGACACCCGCGTCGTCGACGGCAAGACATCCCTGCTGTTCGGCCCGTACGCCGGTTTCACCACCAAGTTCCTCAAACACGGTTCGCTCATGGACCTGCCGCTGTCGATCCGCGTGGCCAACATCGCGCCGATGCTGGCGGTGGCCCGCGACAACATGGACCTGACCAAGTACCTGATCAGCGAAGTGCGGCAGTCGATGGAGCAGCGGCTCGATGCACTGCGCCGTTTCTATCCGGAGGCCAAGGCCGAAGACTGGCGCCTGGAAGTGGCCGGCCAGCGCGTACAGATCATCAAGAAAGACCCGAAAAAAGGCGGCGTTTTGCAGTTCGGTACCGAGTTGGTGTCGGCCAGTGACGGTTCCCTCGCGGCACTGCTGGGCGCCTCGCCGGGCGCTTCGGTGACCGTTTCGATCATGCTGGATCTGATCGAGCGTTGCTTCCCGGACAAAGCCCGCACCGAGTGGGCCGCCAAACTGAACGAAATCTTCCCGGCTCGCGAAAAGGCACTGGAAACCGACGCGCAGCTTTACCAGCGCGTCAGTGCTCAGAGCGATGCCAGTCTGGATCTGGTGCAGAACAGCGAAGCAGCCACTTTCGCCTGATCGTGGGTTGCTTCAAAAAGCTGTAAAAGAAAACCCCGCCACATCAGGCGGGGTTTTGCTTTTTGCATTAAGTGGGACCTGCCTCAGCTGCAGAGCGGCCCTGCAGCATCAACATCACTTCATCACGAACCTGACGGAATACGCCTGCATCGAGTTCGTCCCTTTGGTCACCGATGCGATGCATTCCGCCGGTACTTTCCCGATCGATCTGCCCGTTGCGGATTTCTCCGGCGCCGGCGAGATGGAGACCCAACTGAAGACCACTTCGTGGGCCGCCCTGAACTCACAGGTTTTGCCTTCGCCACTCACCCGAAAACTTGCAGAATCATTACGCGGATTCTTCAGCGGGACCGACACAGAGGCGGTGGGTGTGTCAGCCGCAAAGCCATAGCCGGTGTAATCCGTATTGGCCGGGGCCCAAGTGGCCGATACCAGCGCGAGGTCGATGCCTGACTGATTCCACAGTTCAATGTTGAGCTGGATTTTAGTTGGGTAAGCTGCTTGAGCGGATACTGCCGCGACCATCATTGCGATTGCGGCGATGGTGCGAGTGAAGCACGTCAGTCGATTTTTCATTGCATGAATTCCCTTTCAATCATTGATGCGAGCGTCCTGCTCGCGTTCCTGTGAGCGTTGTCACAGGGCTGAGTATGATTCAGCGCGTCGCTTTCGGTAGTCGCAAACGCCGAAGGATGCGGTAGGAAGGGTCTTTCGATTGTGTAGTGACAGCGCGGAAGCAGGAGCCTGCTCTCGTGGAAGGGGTGCATCGGGCGCCGAAGGATGACGCCCGGGAATTGCGCGATTCAGCCTTTCGCCTTCTCGATCAACTCGATGTATTCCTCGGCATTGCGTTGATCCTTGATCAGCGCAGTGAAGTCATTGCCGTGCTCGTCTTTGCCATCGAGATCGTAACCGGCTTCCTTGAAGAACGTCAGAAACCGCCCGAAGTCATCGACGCGCAGGCCGCGGTAGGCCTTGATCAGCTTGTGCAGCGACGGCGACGTGGCGTCGACCGGCTCGAAATCCAGGAACAGCTTGATCTGGGCGTCGCCGATTTCATCGCCAATCACCTGCTTCTTATCTTTACGCATTGCTGACTCCAACTGACTTGCGGGACATTTCTCGGGCGGGCAGTTTACCCCCCGCCCGGTCGCGGGCTCAACGCGCGCGTACGCTGGCGGTGTGCAGGTCGGCCCAGACGTGACCGTTGGCATAGCTGAGAAACTGGCAGTAGACCTTTTCGTTGCGCAGCAAATCCACAAGCACGCGGTATTGCATCGCCGGGTAATACAGCGTCAACGTACGTGAAGGTTCGTCGTAAGTCGGTTTCTTCAGGCTTTTGCTTTCGCCGTCGAAGTGGATCAGCACTTCGGTGATGGTCGCGCCCTTGTTCATGGGCTTGCCCTTCAGCCGCAGGATCAGCGGCGAGGTGACCGGGATCGGCTGCTGATTGGACTGGCGCTGGCTGCCCACCACCACTGAATACTCGGTGATCTGCAGCAATTGCTGCTGCTCGGGTTCGCCCTCGCGCACGGACAACTCGTCCGGCGGCAAGTACTGCGCGTGCATGGGTTCGGCGAGCGCGGAGAGTGGCAGCGTCAACAGCAACATCAACGCAGCGGTACTTCGAAACGATACCGTCATGGGCGCCTCCCGAAAAAGTGGGGGGCACTCTAGCATGTGCCGCGCATTGACCCGGACACCTGTAGGAGCGTGGCTTGTCCCGCGATCTGCCGGGAACCGGCAGCAGACCAGACGATTGATGGCATCAGCAAATGCGCCACAGCCTTCACGACGACTGCGTCGCCGATCGCGGGACAAGCCACGCTCCTACAACAGCTCTCCGGTAATCACCAGGATCTTCGGCAGACACAGAAGCTGTAGATCGGTTCGGGGGTTCGTTACATGCCCTTCACGGCATAGATCCCGGCAGCGTTGCGCCAGTAGCCTTTGTAGTCCATGCCGTAACCGAAGATGTAGCGGTCGATGCACGGCAGGCCGACAAAATCGGCTTTCAGGTCAGGACGCGCTTTGCGGTCGTGGTCCTTGTCGATCAGCACCGCGGTGTGAACAGCACGCGCACCGGCATGTTTGCAGAAGTCGATGATCGCGCCGAGGGTGTGACCTTCGTCGAGGATGTCGTCGATGATCAGCACATCGCGGTCGATGAACGAGACTTCAGGCTTGGCTTTCCAGAACAGGTCACCGCCGCTGGTTTCGTTGCGATAGCGGGTGGCGTGCAGGTAGGACGCTTCCAGCGGGAAGTTCAGATGAGTGAGCAGCTTGCCGGCGAAGATCAGGCCGCCGTTCATCACGCAAAATACCACCGGGTTACGGTCGGCCAGCACGCCATTGATTTGCTCGCCGACGCGGGCGATGGAGGCTTCAACTTCGGCCTCGTTGTAAAGGCAGTCAGCCTCGCGCATGACTTGACGGATATGCTCGAGATCAGCGGACATGACGCTCTCCAAGGGGGCTGTGTAAGGAAAAGCGGGCAAAGGTACGCATCCGCCGACATCAGGGCAAGTGTTTCTGGACTAACGTTGCACTGCCGTTCCAAAAATGTCGGCGCCCGAACCTAACCGTCAGGACAAGTTACAGCTGAATAGATTAATCTAAGCCGTTTTTTTTGCCCGCCCGCTGGAGCCTTTCCCCTATGCCCATTCGTGAGATCCGCCATCCGCTGATCCGCCACAAGCTCGGCCTGATGCGCCGTGCCGATATCAGCACCAAGAATTTTCGTGAACTGGCTCAGGAAGTCGGCGCGCTGCTGACGTACGAAGCGACCAAGGATCTGCCGCTGGAAACCTACGACATTCAGGGCTGGGCCGGCACGGTCCAGGTCGAGAAGATCGCCGGCAAGAAGATCACCGTGGTGCCAATCCTGCGGGCCGGCATCGGCATGCTTGAAGGCGTGCTCAGCCTGATCCCCGGCGCCAAGGTCAGCGCGGTAGGCGTCGCGCGCAACGAAGAAACCCTCGAAGCCCACACGTACCTGGAAAAGCTCGCCCCCGAGATCGACCAGCGTCTGGCGCTGATCATCGACCCGATGCTCGCCACCGGCGCTTCCATGGTCGCCACCATCGACCTGCTGAAAAAAGCCGGCTGCCGCGACATTCGCGCGATGGTCCTGGTGGCCGCGCCGGAAGGCATCGCTACCGTCGAGAAGGCGCACCCGGACGTCAATATCTACACCGCGTCCATCGATCAGCAACTGAACGAACACGGCTACATCATTCCGGGCCTGGGCGACGCCGGTGACAAGATTTTCGGCACCAAGCAGAAGGACGCCTGATGAAGCCGGATGAGTTCAACGATCCACTCTGGCGCACGATATTGTCGGGCGCGCAGATGCTGTTCGTGGCATTCGGCGCGCTGGTCTTGATGCCGCTGATCACCGGCCTCGACCCTAACGTGGCGCTGTTCACGGCAGGCCTGGGCACCCTGTGCTTCCAAGTGGTGACAGGGCGCCAGGTGCCGGTCTTCCTTGCGTCGAGCTTTGCCTTCATTACCCCGATCATTCTCGCCAAGGGCCAGTTCGGCCTCGCGGCGACCATGGGCGGCGTCATGGCAGCGGGCTTCGTCTACACCTTCCTTGGCCTGGCCGTGAAGATCAAAGGCACCGGGTTCATCGACCGCCTGCTGCCGCCGGTAGTGATTGGCCCGGTGATCATTTCCATTGGTCTGGCGATGGCACCCATTGCCGCCAACATGGCCATGGGCCGGACAGGTGACGGCGCCGCAGAGCTGATCCCGTACAACACCGCCATCATCATTTCGATGGCGGCGCTGCTGACGACCTTGATCGTTGCAGTATTCGGCAAAGGCATCTTCCGCCTGGTCCCGATCATCTCGGGCGTGCTGGTAGGTTTTGCGCTGTCGTTCTATTTCGGCGTGGTGGATGTGGCTAAGATTGCCGCCGCGCCATGGCTGGCGTTGCCGCACTTCACGGCGCCGGAATTCAACTGGCAGGCGATCCTGTTCATCGTGCCGGTGGCGCTGGCCCCGGCCATCGAGCACATCGGCGGCGTGATTGCAGTGGGCAGCGTGACGGGACGCGATTACCTGAAGAAACCCGGCCTGCATCGCACCTTGCTGGGTGACGGCATCGCGACAACTGTGGCCGGCGCTTTCGGCGGCCCGCCCAACACCACCTACGCCGAAGTAACCGGCGCGGTGATGCTGACCAAAAACTACAACCCGAAGATCATGACCTGGGCGGCGGTTTTCGCCATTACCCTGGCCTTCGTCGGCAAGTTCGGCGCGTTGCTGCAGAGCATTCCGGTGCCGGTCATGGGCGGGATTCTGTGCCTGCTGTTCGGCTCGATCGCGGCGGTGGGCATGAACACGCTGATCCGCCACAAGGTTGATCTGGCCGAAGCGCGCAATCTGGTCATCGTGTCCGTCACGCTGGTGTTCGGCATTGGCGGCGTGCTGATCGGCACCGGCAACGGCCCTGATGATTTCGGTATGAAAGGCATCGCGCTCTGCGCCGTGACCGCCATCGTGCTGAACCTGATACTGCCGGGAAATGACGCGTGGAAGAACAAGCACCTGGATGATCAGTTGCCGTAGTTCGGAAGCGTTATGAAAAAGGGGCATCACTCACGTGATGCCCCTTTTTTTGCTGAGAATCTGCAGGAGTGAGCATGCTCGCGAACGCGGTAGATCAGGTTCATCGATGTCGACTGGACGGACGTCTTCGCCAGCAAGCCGCCTCCTACAGTGGATCTTGCTCACACCTGAGACAGTCAGCGTATGCCCAATCTGAGCCGGTTTGCTGGCGAATGCGATGTATCAGATTCATAGATGGCGACTGGACACACGCCTTCGCGGGCAAGCGCGCTCCTACAGTGGATCTTGCTCACACCTGAGACAGTCGGTGTATCCCCAATCTATAGGAGCCGGCTTGCTGGCGAATGCGGGTGTCGCGACACATCCATGGCGACTGAACACACGCCTTCGCGGGCAAGCGCGCTCCTACAGTGGATCTTGCTCACACCTGAGACAGTCAGCGTATGCCCAATCTGAGCCGGTTTGCTGGCGAATGCGATGTATCAGATTCATAGATGGCGACTGGACACACGCCTTCGCGGGCAAGCGCGCTCCTACAGTGGATTTTGCAAACACCTGAGCTCGCGTTATTACACGACCATCGCCGGTGCCTTTTCGCACAATGTATTCAGCGCCTTCGCCCAGTTCGGGTCATCGTTCAGGCATGGAATCAGCACCAGCTCCTCGCCCCCCGCTTCCCTGAACTGCTCGGCACCACGATCACCGATCTCTTCCAGCGTCTCGATGCAGTCCGCGACAAACGCCGGGCACATGACCAGCAGCTTCTTCACGCCTTGAGCCGCCAGCTCGGCCAGGTGCGGTTCGGTGTAGGGTTCGATCCACTTGGCGCGGCCCAGACGCGACTGAAACGACACCGACCACTTGCCATCGGGAATTCCCATCAGCTTGGCGAACTCTACCGCTGAACGCATGCACTGCGCGCGGTAGCAGACGGCGAGCACCTCAGGCGACGCCGTTTCACAGCAGTTGCCGCTCTTGAAACAGTGATTGCCCGTCGGGTCGAGCTTGGTGAGATGCCGCTCGGGCAGACCGTGAAAACTCAGCAACAGATGATCGTAATCCTGCTGCAAATGCGGCCGCACACTGGCCACCAGGGCATCGAGGTATTCCTGCTGATTGAAGAACGGCTTCAGCAGCGAGAAGTCGAAATTCAGCTTCCTGGCACTGACAACGCGTTTGGCTTCTTCAATCACCGTGGTCACGGTGCTGTCGGCAAACTGCGGATACAGCGGCGCCAGCGTGACCTTTTTGATGCCCTGGGCTGCCAGGCGCGTGAGCACAGTTTCAATCGAAGGCTCGCCGTAACGCATCGCCAGTTCGACCGGGCCGTGTTTCCACTCATTGACCATGGCCTGCTGAAGTCGCTTGCTCAGCACTACCAGCGGCGAACCCTCATCCCACCAGATTGACGCGTAAGCATGGGCGGACTGCTCCGGGCGCTTGATCAGAATCAGTGAGACGATCAGGCGACGCACTGGCCACGGCACGTCAATAACGTAAGGGTCCATCAGGAACTGATTGAGGTAGCGGCGCACGTCAGCGACCGACGTGGACGCCGGTGAGCCCAGGTTAACCAGCAATAAAGCGTGATCGGTCATGCAACACCTTGATGTCAGTGGCGGCCCAGAAGATTTTCCAGGGCCGCGCGCAGATCAGTGAATCGGAAAGTGAAACCCGCCTCTTGCAGACGGTCTGGCCGAGCGCGTTGACCGCCCAGCAGCAGGATCGACAGCTCGCCCAGCAACAAACGAAGCGCGACGGCCGGCATCGGCATGAATGACGGGCGGTGCAGCACAGACGCAAGCGTCTTGGCGAAATCCCGATTGCGGGCCGGTGATGGCGCGCAGGCATTATAAGGACCTCGTGCGTCGTCCCGGTTCATCAGAAAATCAATCAGGGCGATTTGATCCTCGATGTGAACCCACGGCATCCATTGGCGTCCGTTGCCGATCGGCCCGCCCATGCCCATCTTGAACGGTGGCAACAGACGTTGCAGCATGCCGCCTTCGTCGGCCAATACCAGACCGGTGCGCACCAGCACCACGCGAATGCCCAAGGTTTCGGCACGTTGCGCGGTCTCTTCCCAGGCAATGCACAGGCGGCTGGCGAAATCTTCACTGACCGGTTGCGCGCTTTCGTCGAGCTCGCGCTCACCGCCGTCGCCATACCAGCCGACGGCCGAACCTGAAACCAGCACCTCGGGCTTCTGCTCGCGCCGCTCCAGCCAGGTGACGAGTTGCTCGGTCAGGGTGATGCGGCTGTCCCACAGCAATATTTTGCGTTTGCGCGTCCACGGGCGGTCGGCGATGGGCGCGCCCGCCAGATTGACCACCGCATCGACGTGCTGGCTGCCAATGTCATCAAAGTGGGCAACCCCGCGAACATTGGCGCCGCACAGCCGCGCCACTTCATCGGGTTTGCGACTCAGGACCGTCAGTTGATGGCCCTGCGCGAGCCAGTGTTTACACAAACGACGCCCTATCAAGCCTGTACCGCCGGTCAGCAAGATGTGCATGACTGAGTTCCTTACGTGGCGTTCATCGCAATTGCGGAGTCTATTTCTGCACAAGCCATGAGCTCGTGCGCGGAGTCATCACTCCACTTTAGGTCAGGTTACGGCGATCCACTCCACTGCTGCTCTTTAGGACAGCCCGATCGCGCAGTTGAACGATTGAAGTAAAGCGTCAGACTTGTCAGCGAGCCCCTGGAAAGGTCTGCGTCCTGCGTGTGCAGGGCGACAACTTATACCGAAAAACGGCATTGTACAGCTTTTGCCTGAGGCGTAGTCTGTGCAGACAAGGTAACGAGGCCCCTATGACTGTCCCCATCGCAATCATCGGTACCGGCATCGCCGGACTCTCCGCCGCTCAGGCGCTGCAAGCTGCCGGGCATAGCATTCATCTCTTCGACAAAAGCCAAGGCAGCGGCGGGCGGATGTCCAGCAAACGCAGCGATGCCGGCGCACTGGACATGGGTGCGCAGTACTTCACTGCCCGCGACCGTCGCTTCGCCGCCGCCGTGCAGCAATGGCAGGCCGAGGGCCACGTGGCCGAGTGGAAGCCGCTGCTCTACAACTATCACGGCGGAACACTCAGCCTGTCACCCGACGAGCAAGTGCGCTGGGTAGGCGCGCCGCGCATGAGTGCAATCACCCGGGCCATGCTCGGCGACATGCCGGTGACCTTTTCCTGCCGCATCACTGAAGTCTTTCGTGGCGAACAACACTGGAATCTGCTGGACGCCGACGGCCAAAGCCATGGCCCGTTCAGTCAGGTCGTGATTGCCATCCCCGCGCCCCAGGCCACCACCCTGCTGGCCGACGCACCGAAACTGGCAAGCGTCGTCGCTGGCGTGAAGATGGAGCCGACCTGGGCGGTCGCGCTGGCCTTCGACACCCCGCTGGACACGCCGCTCGAAGGCTGCTTCGTGCAGGACAGCGCCATCGACTGGCTGGCCCGCAATCGCAGCAAACCCGGGCGCGACAGTCAGATGGACACCTGGATTTTGCACGCCACCAGCGCCTGGAGCCGCCAGCATGTCGACATGCCCAAGGAAGAGGTCATCGACCAGCTGCACGGTGCATTTGCCGAGCTGATGAATTGCGCGATACCGGCCCCGGCGTTCACCCTCGCCCACCGCTGGCTGTACGCAAGACCGGCTGGCGGGCGCGAAGTCGGCGCGTTCTCCGACGGAGATCTGGGTCTGTACGTCTGCGGCGACTGGTGCCTGTCGGGCCGAGTCGAAGGCGCCTGGCTGAGTGGCCAGGAAGCCGCGCGGCGTTTGCTGGAGCACCTCAAATGAATAGAATCAATCCGCGCAAACTGCTGCTGTCGAAATGGACGGCAGCGTCCCCTCAAAACCGTGAAAAGCACTTTCTGGTCACCGAGCTGTTTTGTGACGAGGAAGGCACGGTGCTGGAGATCGAACTGCAAGCTGTGATGACCAAGCGCAGTCAGAAGCTGGCCTGGCAGACCCTGCAGAATGGCCAGAGCTGGCACATGGGCTGGAAGTAAATCGCCCTAAAATCGCCGCACAACCCTGTAAATGCGGCTGATTTCCCGCACCTTGTCGCTTCATTCGCCGATCTCGTACAAATTATTTGACTTGCACTGCGACAAACCTATGATGGGCAAATGTTGTACAGAGAAACGGATCTGTATAAGAAGTTCATCGAGGGTTTGTCATGTCTGCTGTACTCGATCATTCATCAGAGCAAGCTTCCAAACCCAAGCTGGGCGTCAGCGCCTGCCTGATGGGTGTGGAGGTCAGGTTCAATGGCGGGCATAAGGAATCGCACCTTCTGACCCGGGCCCTCACCGAATATTTCGATTTTGTGCCCGCCTGCCCTGAGGTCGCCATCGGCATGGGCATTCCTCGCGAAGCCATCCGTTTGGTGGGTGACCCCGATCACCCACAGGCGATCGGCAGCGTTCATCATGAGATGAATGTCACCCAGCAACTGGCCGATTACGGCGAGCACATGGCTACCGAAATGAGCGACATCTGCGGCTACATCTTCATGCAGAAATCCCCGTCGTGTGGCCTGGAGCGCGTCAAGGTTTACCGCGATAACGGCGTGCCGTTCGAGACCGGCGGACGCGGCATTTATGCCCAGGCGTTCTGCACGCGTCAGCCTGATCTGCCGGTCGAAGAAGACGGCCGTTTGAATGACCCCGTTCTGCGGGAGAATTTCATTACCCGCGTGTTCGCCTATGCCGCCTGGCAGACGCTGCTGAAAAGCGGCATCACTCGCCGTGCGCTCACCGAGTTTCACGCCCGCTATAAATATCAGCTGATGGCAAACGACCCGGTTCAGTACAAGGCGCTGGGGAATCTGTTGGGCACCATGGGCCGAAATGACCCGGCCGAAATTGCCCCGCGCTATTTCAGTCAGTTGATGAGCGCGCTGAAGAAGCCGGCGACCCGGCGCACCCACACCAACGTGTTGCAGCATCTGTGCGGCTATCTGCGCCAGACACTCAGTACATCCGACAAGAAAGAAATCCAGGGCGTCATCAATCAGTACCACCAAGGCATTGTGCCGCTGGTGGTGCCGCTGACGCTGCTCAAACACCATTTCCGCCGACACCCCGATCCGTACATTGCGCTGCAGGTTTATCTGCAGCCGCATCCGGAAAACCTCAGTCTGCGCAACGCGATTTGACCATGACCCCTATTGAGCAAGAACCGCCGGAAGGCGACCCGCAAGACCCCGCGAGCGCCTTTGAAAATGGCTGGCTGCCGATTCGCGAAATCGCCCGCCTGACCGGCGTGAACGCTGTAACGCTGCGCGCCTGGGAGCGCCGTTACGGCCTCATCGTTCCGCACCGCACGCCCAAGGGCCATAGGCTTTACAGCAACGAGCATGTGGACCGCGTGCTGACCATCCTCACGTGGCTCAACCGCGGCGTGTCGGTCAGTCAGGTCAAGCAGTTGATCGACGACCAGCAGGCGCCAGCGCCGAGTGTCGAGAACGACTGGGACATTCTTCGCCAGACCCTTCAGGAAGCGATTGGCGCCCTGGCCGAGCGACGCCTCGATGATTCGCTCAACCGCGCGATGTCGCTGTATCCGCCGCGCACGCTCTGTGAACAACTGCTGCTGCCGCTGCTGGCGTCCCTTGAGCAGCGCTGGCAGGGCCAGTTCGGCGCGCAGCTGGAGCGGGTGTTTTTCTACTCGTGGCTGCGCAGCAAGTTCGGCGCGCGGCTGTACCACAACAATCGTCAGGTCAGCGGCGCGCCCTTGCTGCTGGTCAACCAGTCCGATCTGCCGCTCGAACCGCACTTGTGGCTGACCGCATGGCTACTCAGCAGCGCCGAGTGCCCGGTGGAAGTGTTCGATTGGCCGTTGCCGGCCGGCGAGCTGGCCCTGGCCTGCGAATACCTCAAGCCGCGCGCGGTGCTGTTGTATTCCAGCAAGTCGCTGAACGTCGGCCAGTTGCCCCGCCTGCTGCACAACATCGAGTGCCCGAAGCTGATCGTCGGGCCCGCGGTGCGCATTCATTCGACGGAGTTATCCGCAGCCGAGGGCGAAGTCGCCGGTCTTTCTCTGGCTGAAGACCCTTTGACCGCCCAAGCCGCTTTGCAACGACTGGGGCTCATCTAAGGAATGACCATGCAATTGATATGGCTGCGCAGCGACCTGCGTGTGCACGACAACACCGCGCTGAGCGCTGCCATGGAGCAGGGCCCTACCCTCGCCGTGTACATGATCAGCCCCGGCCAGTGGCAGAGCCATGACGATGCCCCATGCAAAGTCGATTTCTGGCTGCGCAACCTCCGCGAATTGAGCAAGGCGCTTGAAGCGCTGAACGTCCCTTTGCTGATTGTCCATGCAGACACGTGGGCGCAGGCGCCGAAGGCGATCCTTGAATTGTGTCAGCAGCACGGGATCGAGAGCGTGCACGTCAACGACGAGTACGGCATCAATGAGACCAGACGTGATCGTGAGGTGGAGGCAGCACTCGACGGCGCCGGCATTCTCTTTCGTCGTCACCTCGACCAGCTGTTTTTTCAGCCGGGCAGCGTGCTGACTAAAAGCGGTGGCTATTTCAAGGTTTTCACCCAGTTTCGCAAGGTCTGTTATGCCCGCTTGCATTACTCGATGCCGGCGCTGGTTGCACGGCCCAAGCCGCAGCAGAAGCTGTCTATCAAAAGCGATGCCGTTCCGGATGCGGTCAAGGGTTTCGCCGCGCCGACTGACACCCTGCGCTCGCTCTGGCCCGCCGGCGAAGATGAAGCGCGTGATCGCCTGCACAACTTCACCGACGAGCAAGTGCATTACTACGATCAAGAACGCGACTTCCCCGCCAAGCCTGGCACCAGCCAGCTGTCTGCGTACCTCGCGGCCGGCGTGATTTCCCCGCGCCAGTGCCTGCATTCGGCACTGCGCAGCAATAATGGCGAGTTTGAAACCGGTAATCCGGGTTCAGTGACCTGGATCACCGAGCTGCTCTGGCGTGAGTTCTACAAGCATGTGCTGGTGGGCTTCCCCCGTGTCTCCCGTCATCGCGCCTTCCGCCCGGAAACAGAAGCAGTGAAATGGCGCCATTCGCCGAAGGATCTCGAAGCCTGGCAACAGGGACGGACCGGGCTGCCGATTGTCGATGCAGCCATGCGCCAGATGCTTGAAACCGGCTGGATGCACAACCGCCTGCGGATGATTACGGCAATGTTCCTGACCAAGAATCTGCTGATCGACTGGCGCGAGGGTGAACGCTACTTCATGCAGCACCTGATCGACGGCGATCTGGCCTCGAACAACGGTGGCTGGCAGTGGAGTTCATCAACCGGCACTGACGCGTCGCCCTACTTCCGGATTTTCAATCCGCAAAGTCAGTCGGAGCGCTTTGACCCTGAAGGTCGATTCATCAAGCAGTGGGTGCCTGAACTGGCTGAGTTGAACAAGCGCGACATTCATAACCCTGCCGCGCTGGGCGGGCTGTTCGGCGTGGAAAGTTACCCCGCGCCCATCGTCGATTTGAAAGCCAGCCGCGAGCGCGCCCTGCAAGCGTTCAAGTCGCTGCCGCAACGACAGGCCGAGACGCAGGAGAATGGGTGAGCATTCGTCACCCCGGTTAGCTGTCCGCTGCGCGGTGATTTAAACTGCCGCCCATGACGACTGTTATCCCCTCGCTTCAACTCCCTGCCGAACCCGCTATCACGTGTTCCACCTGCGCGGCCTGCTGCTGTCAGCTGGAAGTCATGTTGATCACCGACACCGGTGTGCCCGAGCGTTACATCGACACCGATGACTGGGGCGGCGAAGTCATGCTGCGCCTGGACGATGGCTGGTGCGCGGCACTGGATCGCGACACGATGATGTGCACGATCTACGACCGTCGGCCCTTGATTTGCAGGGAGTTCGAAATGGGTGCGCCGGAGTGTATTGCCGAGCGCGAAGGGATTGCGACGGCTTATTTGTAATGGTCGAGGTGAGCAGGAAGCCCGGGATTTGATGTTTGTCTGCACCAGCTGCGCTGGCTGACACATTCCCGGCTAAAGCCGGTCCTAACAGGTGCTGTGTCAGCAGGACCGGCTTCAGCCAGTCAAACCAAGTGCACGTACTGCGTCTGTAGGACCGGCTTCAGCCGGGAACAATCGGGTAATACGTTGCCATTGCGGTCAGGCCCGCTCTGCAATAAAGCGGTGTAGCGTTTAAAACGGCATCGTGTAATGAATCGCGTAGCTTTCGATGCCGTCGTTGTTAGTGGTCATGCCGCCGTTGGAATAGTGAGTGGCGCGCAGGCCAACTTCATGTCCGCCCGCGAAGCGCAGACCAAAACCCAGACGGTCTTCAAACTGGAACGCGCTGCCCAGCTTGTTACCTTCCACTTCAGTGCGCTGGAATACAGCGGCGCCGATACCGGCTTCGATGTAAGGCTTGACGCTCTCACCCGAAAACTCATAAACGAATACCGGGGAAAACGACAGGCTGTTGTTGCTTGAGCTCTTGTCGCCTTCCCAATACGTGTAAGCGCCGCTCCAGTAACCGGTCAGGCGACCGACACCGGTTTGCCACCAGCTTTGATCCCAATCAAATTGCGCGCCCAGACGATACGTCATCGTGGATTCGCCAGTGTGTCCTACGGAAAGCTCGACCCCATCAGCTTGAGCAATTGCGCTTTGACCCAGCAACGCAGCCGCAATCGCAGCCAAACAAAACAGTCGCTTCATCTGAAACATCCTATTTTCGAAAGCAGTTAGAAATTTTTTATATCGACAGAAGTGCTGTAGAAGCCGGCGGCTGAACGTTAGTTCACCCACAGACGAAGCGATTCACGTTTTTTTCACGAAACGAAGCTTCGCACATTGTCGGATTTGATACAAAGCACGCGTAGGACGTTTCTGAAATCTTCTGGATCGCCGGTCGTCCAGAACTGAGCAGTCCGAGGATGACCGCTCGCCAACAACTCGTGCTCGCTCAATAACCGCTGCAACTGCCGGGCTACAGCGGCGCCGGTGTCGATCAGCGTGATGGACGCCGGGATCATTTCCCGCAGCAACGGCTTGAGAAACGGGTAATGGGTGCAGCCCAGAATGATGGTGTCGCATCCCGCAGCGAGTAACGGCGCGACGTAACCCTGCAGCAAATGGCGAATCGTCGGGCTGACCAGATCACCCGTTTCAATCAACTCCACCAGCCCCGGACAAGGCTGCGTGATGACTTGAACATCCGCCGCGAAGCGATCAAGTAACGCGGCGAACTTGGCGCTTTGCAAAGTGCCCGTGGTCGCCAACACACCGACGACACCGGTTCGCGTCGCCGCGGCGGCAGGTTTGACCGCTGGCTCCATGCCCACCAGCGGCCAGTCAGGATAGCGGACGCGCAAGTCAGCGATGCCGGCCACCGTCGCCGTATTGCAGGCGATCACCAGCGCTTTGGCGCGCTGATGGTGGAAGAACTCGGCAATCGTCGCGCAACGCTCACGAATGAATTCGGGGGTTTTCTCGCCGTAGGGAATGTGGCCGCAGTCGGCGACGTAGAGCAATGATTCCTGTGGCAGCAGTTGCTGTATTTCCGCCAGCACCGACAACCCGCCGACGCCGGAATCAAACACCGCCACCGGCGCGTCGCTGTCTCTATTCATGCTCGGTGGCAGCTCGCAGACCGTTACCGCACACGCTGCAGCCAGGATCGCGCTTGACCTTCAATTCGCGGAATCGCGTGCTCAAGGCATCGATCAGCAGCAGTCGGCCCACCATCGGTTCGCCAAAGCCGGCCAACAGCTTGAGGGCCTCAAGGGCCTGCAAACTGCCGACCAACCCCACCAACGGGCCGAGCACGCCAGCCTCGCTGCAGGTCAGTTCGGTCTCGCTACCGTGCCCGTACAGGCAGTGGTAGCAAGGACTTTCCGGACGACGCGGATCGAACACCGACAGTTGCGCTTCCAGGCGGATCGCGGCGCCGCTGACCAGTGGCTTGCACGCGGCGACGCAGGCAGCATTGACCGCCTCGCGCGTCGAGAAATTGTCCGAACAGTCCAGCACCACATCGACCCCGGCAACGGCTGCCGCCAGTGAGTCGACATCAAGGGCCGCGCGATGCGCCACCAATGTTATCTGTGGATTGATGGCGGTCAGCCGGATGATGGCTGAATCGACTTTGCTCAGCCCCACGCTCGGGGTGTCGTGAAGGATCTGGCGTTGCAGGTTGGTCAGATCGACGCTGTCGAAATCTGCCAGATGCAGCTCGCCGACGCCCGCCGCCGCCAGGTACAACGCCACCGGCGAACCCAGTCCGCCGAGGCCGACAATCAACACGCGGCTCTGCTTGAGGCGTAGCTGACCGTCGATGTCGACTTGTTGCAGAAGGATCTGCCGGCTATAGCGCAGCAGTTCCTCGTCCGTCAGCACGGCACTCGCCCGAAGGTGATGCGTTCGTGGTCGCCCAGATCGCGGCGGGTCTTGATCTCTTCGAATCCGTGCTCAAGCAACAGCTCGCGCACCGCCGCGCCTTGATCGTAGCCATGCTCCAGCAACAGCCAGCCGCCGGCTTCAAGGTGCGCGGGCGCTTGGGACACAATCAAACGCAGATCATCCAGGCCATCGGCGCCGGAGACCAGCGCACTGCTTGGCTCGAAGCGCACGTCACCTTCGACCAGGTGCGGGTCGTTGGAAGCGATGTAGGGAGGATTGCTCAGGATCAGGTCGAAACGCTGCCCTTCAACGGCACTGAACCAGTGGCTGTGAAAGACCTTCGCGTTATCCAGATGCAGGCGCTGGCGATTGCGCTCGGCAAGCTCGACCGCGTCTTCAACGCGATCCACCGCCGTGACGCGCCACTGCGGACGATCCTTGGCCAGCGACAGCGCGATGGCGCCGGTGCCAGTGCCGAGATCAAGCAGCGTGTGAGGAATCGCCCCGGGCAAAAGCTCCAGCGCGGTCTCCACCAGCATCTCGGTTTCAGGCCGTGGGATCAGCGTATGGGGCGCGACTTCCAGGTCGATGTTCCAGAACCCTTGCAGGCCCAGGATATAAGCGACGGGTTCGCCGGTTCGACGACGCTTGAGATAGCCGTCGAATGCGTGCGCCGCTTCGGTGCTGACAATACGCTCGGGCCAGGTGTGCAGAAAACTGCGCGGCTTGCCCAGGGCAGCGGCCAGCAACAATTCTGCATCCAGACGTGCTGTCGGAGAATCCGGCAACTCGGCGCTTCTTAACAAGCTGGCGATGATGGTCATTTAATCACCCAGTGCCGCAAGTTGATCTGCCTGATACTCGGCAAGTAACGGTTCTATCACTGCATCGACTCCGCCGGCCAGAACTTCATCAAGGGAATAGAGCGTCAGGTTCACGCGGTGATCCGTGACTCGCCCCTGTGGGAAATTGTACGTACGAATGCGTTCCGAGCGATCCCCGGAACCTACCAGCAATTTACGCTCGCTGGCGATGGCGTTGGCCGCCGCAGCGGTCTGCTGATCGTTGAGCTTGGCCGACAGCCAGGACATCGCCCGCGCACGGTTCTTGTGCTGCGATCGTTCTTCCTGACACTCCACCACAATGCCGGAAGGCAAGTGAGTAATGCGGATGGCCGAATCGGTCTTGTTGACGTGCTGACCACCAGCGCCGGAGGAGCGATAGGTGTCAACGCGCAAGTCGGACGGGTTGATCTCGATGGTCTGCTGTTCGTCAGGCTCCGGCAACACCGCGACCGTACACGCAGACGTGTGAATGCGCCCCTGGGATTCGGTTTCCGGGACGCGCTGCACGCGATGCACACCCGACTCGAATTTCAGCTTGCCGTAGACGTGTTCGCCCTCGACCCGCGCGATGACTTCCTTGTAGCCGCCATGTTCACCGATGTTCTCGGACAGGATCTCGACACGCCAGCCACGTCGCTCGGCATAGCGGGAATACATGCGGAACAGGTCCCCCGCGAAAATCGCTGCTTCGTCGCCACCGGTACCGGCGCGAATTTCCAGAAACACGTTGCGGCCATCGTTCGGGTCTTTGGGCAGCAGCATTTTCTGCAGGTCAGCCTCAAGCACCAGCAACTGATCCTTGGCATCGCGGACTTCTTCGACTGCCATTTCGCGCATGTCAGGGTCGCTGTCCTTGAGCAGCGCCTGCGCGCCTTCGAGGTCGGCCTGCACTTTTTGCAGTTGCCGGTAAACCTGAATCACTGGCTCGACTTCGGCGTACTCACGGGAATACGCGCGAAATTTGGTCTGATCAGAGATGACTTCGCCATCGCCGAGCAGCGCGGTCAATTCCTCGAAACGGTCGCTGAGCACGTCCAGCTTATTAAGCAGTGAAGCTTTCATTGCGTGGATTTATCCGTGGAGCCCTCGTTGAGGGCAAAGAGTTCCTGGGCCATGGCCAGCGCATCGACGCGGCCTTCAGCGGAGAGCTTTTTGAGTTGCACGCTGGGAGCGTGCATCAATTTATTCGTCAGGCCACGTGCCAGCGCCATAAGGACGTCTTCGGCGTTGCTGCCATTGGCGAGCATGCGCTGGGCTTTCTGCAATTCTTCGTCACGCAGGCGCTCGCTCTGCTGACGATACGCCTTGAGGACGTCGACCGCCGCCAGTTCGCGCAGCCGCGACATGAAATCGTCGACGCCCACGCTGACCAGTTCTTCGGCCGCCTGCGCCGCGCCCTGGCGACTCTTGAGGTTTTCAGCAACGACTTCGTGCAGATCATCGACGGTATAGAGGTAGACATCGTCCAGCTCTCCAACCTCGGGCTCGATGTCGCGCGGCACGGCGATGTCGACCATGAAGATGGGCTTGTGCTTGCGCAGTTTCAGCGCGCTTTCAACGGCGCCCTTGCCCAGAATCGGCAACTGGCTGGCCGTGGAGCTGATCACGATGTCGCTGTTGACCAGTTCGGCCGGGATGTCGGCCAACAGCACTGCGTGGGCACCGAACTGCTCGGCGAGAATATTCGCGCGTTCGAGGGTGCGGTTGGCAACGACGATACGTTTGACGCCAAGCTCATGCAGGTGGCGAGCAACCAGGGTGATGGTCTCCCCCGCCCCGATCAGCAGCGCCTGACTGCGCTGCAGGTCGCTGAAAATCTGCTTGGCCAGGCTCACGGCGGCAAAAGCCACGGACACCGGGTTCTCGCCGATGGCCGTGTCGGTGCGTACCTGTTTGGCAGCGCTGAAAGTGGCCTGAAACAGACGCCCAAGCAACGGGCCGACAGTGCCGGCCTCCCGGGCAACGGCATAGGCCGACTTCATCTGCCCGAGGATCTGCGGCTCGCCGAGCACCAGCGAATCCAGCCCCGACGCCACGCGCATCATGTGACGCACCGCCGCGTCGTCTTCATGCACATAAGCACTGGCGCGCAGCTCATCGACATTCAGGTGGTGATAATCCGCCAGCCAGCGCAACACGACGTCGGCGGTCAGCTGATCCTGTTCGATGTAAAGTTCGCTGCGATTGCAGGTGGAGAGAATGGCCGCTTCCCGGCTTTGGGTCAGGCGGCAGAGCTGCTGCAGCGCCTCAACCAGCTGCTCAGGCGTAAATGCCACGCGCTCGCGGACATCAACTGATGCAGTCTTATGGTTGATACCCAGAGCAAGAAAGGCCATTAAGGTCGCAGATGGTGACGTGAAGCCGGCAATTGTCCTACTTCGGTAGATTCAGGACAACCACCGCAATACATTCAGAACGTCCGCAGCGCACGATTGTCCCTATACAGGTTGCGTATCAGCGCGTCCGGCCTGCGACAAAATGTCTGCGCGCAGGCTGTAGATTGAGCGTATCCAGATTTCGCGCGGGCTGTGGGTTTGCTCCCGGCCTTGTGTCATGATGCTTCCAAACCGCAGGTAAGCCGCCCCTCTTCTATATGAATAAATCCTCCGCGTTGTTCCTTGCCCTTGTCGCTCTGAGTGGCTGCCAGTCTACGGCCTCCGTTTCTACGGAGCCTTCTGCTCCCGCGAAAGAAGCGCCGCCCGCGCCCGAGGCCAAACCTCAGGTGTACGGCTCGTTTACTCAGGAAACCGTCGTCAGCCTGCTGACCGCCGAGCTTGCCGGCCAGCGCAACCGCTTCGACATCGCGCTGGATAACTACGTGACCCAGGCGATCCAGACCCAGGATCCGGGGATTTCCGAGCGTGCCTTCCGCATCGCCGAGTACCTGGGCGCCGATCAGGCCGCCCTCGACACGTCGATGATCTGGGCGAAAAACGACCCGACCAATCTCGAGGCACAGCGCGCGGCCGCCATCCAGCTGGCGCGGGCCGGGCGCTACGACGATTCCATGCGCTATATGGAGAAGGTCCTTCAGGGCCAGGGCGACACGCATTTTGACTTCCTCGCGCTGTCGGCGTCGGAAACCGATTCCAATACGCGCAAGGGGCTGATCACCAGCTTTGATCGGCTGCTGATGAAGTACCCGAAGAACGGCCAGCTGATCTTCGGCAAGGCACTGCTCCTTCAGCAGGAAGGCGACAGTGCCGCCTCCCTGAAACTGCTCGAAGACAACCCGCCGGGTGAAGGCGAAGTGGCGCCGATCCTGCTGCGCGCTCGCTTGCTGCAAAGCATGAACCGCGGCAAGGAAGCGATCCCGCTGCTGGAAAAAAGCATCAAGAAGTACCCGGACGACAAGCGTCTGCGCCTGACCTATGCGCGCATGCTGGTGGAACAGAACCGCATGGAAGACGCCAAGGTGCAGTTCTCCAGCCTGGTTCAGCAGTACCCGGATGACGACGAGTTGCGTTACTCGCTCGCCCTCGTGTGCCTGGAAAACAAGGCATGGGACGAAGCGCAGGGTTATCTCGAAGACCTCGTTTCTCGCGGCAGCCATGTCGATTCGGCCCACGTAAACCTTGGTCGTATCTACGAAGAGCGCAACGACCCACAAACCGCGCTGGCCGAATACGCCCAGGTGGGCCCCGGCAATGACTTCCTGCCTGCGCAGCTGCGTCAGGCCGATATCCTCATGAGCAACGGCAACACCGCCGAGGCGTCGAAGCGGCTGGCCCAGGCACGTGCCGATCAACCCGATTACGCCATTCAGCTGTACCTGGTCGAAGCCGAAACCCTGGCCAACAACAACCAGAGCGATCGCGCCTGGCAGGTGTTGAGCCAGGCGCTCAAACAGTACCCGGACGATCTGAATCTGCTCTACACCCGCTCGATGCTGGCCGAGAAACGCAACGATCTGAAACAGATGGAGAGTGACCTGCGGGCCATTCTCAAGCGCGAGCCGGACAACGCCATGGCGCTGAACGCCCTGGGCTACACGCTCTCGGACCGCACGACGCGCTACGCCGAAGCCAAGGAACTGATCGAACGCGCGCACCAGCTCAACCCGGAAGACCCGGCGGTGCTCGACAGCCTCGGCTGGGTCAATTACCGCCTTGGCAATCTGGATGAGGCCGAACGTTTCCTGCGCCAGGCGCTGGAGCGCTTCCCGGACCACGAAGTCGCCGCGCACCTGGGCGAAGTCCTGTGGGCCAAAGGCGAGCAGCGTGAAGCCCGCAAAGTGTGGGCCAAGGCCCTTGAACAACAACCTGACAGCCCGGTCCTGCGCAGCACCATCAAACGCCTGACCGGCGCCGAGACCCTTTGAATTTATGCAATTGCGCCACGTACTCGTATTCAGTCTGATCGCCCTGCTCGCCGGCTGTGCCGGCATGTCCTCCCGCGAAGCCGTGCAAGGCAAGGGCGACGCCAATCAATGGCGTGTGAACAAAGAACAACTCAGCAGCATTGATGGCTGGCAGATCAACGGCAAGGTCGGCATCCGCGCGCCAAAGGATTCCGGCAGCGGCACGCTGTTCTGGCTGCAACGCCAGGATTACTACGACATTCGCCTGTCCGGCCCGCTGGGTCGCGGTGCTGCCCGCCTCACCGGTCGCCCTGGCGCCGTGTCGCTGGAAGTCGCCAATCAGGGCCGCTACGACGCGCAGGACCCGGAAACCCTGCTCAAGGATCAACTCGGCTGGAAACTGCCGGTGTCGCATCTTGTGTGGTGGGTTCGCGGGCTCCCCGCGCCGGACAGCAAAAGCAGCCTGACGCTGGACGGCGACAGTCGCCTGTCCAGCCTTGAGCAGGATGGCTGGCAGATCGAATACCTGAGTTACACGCAGCAAAACGGTTTCTGGTTGCCCGAACGCATGAAGCTGCACGGTCAGGATCTGGATGTCACGCTGGTCATCAAGGACTGGCAACCTCGCAAACTGGGGCAATGAGCATGTCGCAAGCACGACTGACACTGCCCGCCCCTGCCAAATTGAATCTGATGCTGCACATCACCGGACGGCGTGCCGACGGTTATCACGAACTGCAGACGCTGTTTCAGTTTCTTGATTACGGTGACGAACTCAGTTTCGCGCTTCGTGACGACGGGGAAGTGCGCCTGCAGACGGAAATCGCTGACGTCCCCCACGACAGCAATCTGATCGTCAAAGCGGCTCGCGCGCTCAAGGAACAATCCGGTTGCCCGCTCGGCGTTGATATCTGGCTGAAAAAAGTCCTGCCCATGGGCGGCGGCATTGGCGGCGGAAGCTCCGACGCGGCAACCACGCTGCTCGGTTTGAATCATCTCTGGGAGCTTGGCTGGGATGAAGATCGTCTGGCGGCGCTGGGCCTCAAACTCGGGGCTGACGTGCCGGTTTTCGTGCGCGGGCATGCCGCTTTTGCCGAAGGCATCGGCGAGATCCTGACCCCTGTAACCCCCGAAGAACCTTGGTATCTGGTGCTAGTGCCGCAAGTATCTGTAAGTACAGCAGAAATTTTTTCAGATCCACTGTTGACACGTGACACTCCGCCCATTAAAGTGCGCCCCGTTCCCAAGGGAAACAGTCGAAACGACTGCTTACCGGTTGTAACGAGGCGATATCCAGAAGTTGGTAACGCTTTGAATTTGTTAGGTAAATTTACCGAAGCAAAATTAACCGGAACTGGAAGTTGTGTGTTTGGGGCCTTCCCAAACAAAGCTGAAGCTGATAGAGTCTCGGCCCTTCTTACAGAGACCCTTACAGGGTTTGTAGCAAAAGGCGCAAACATCTCGATGTTGCACCGGAAGTTACAAGCGCTGCTCTAACAGGAACCGAGTGCTAGGCACTCGTGCAACAGATACAGGGGCGTCGCCAAGCGGTAAGGCAGCAGGTTTTGATCCTGCCATGCGTTGGTTCGAATCCAGCCGCCCCTGCCATTTTCCTATAGTCATCCAGGCATACCCTAAGCCTCCAGGTACTGCGCGTGTCCAAGATGATGGTCTTTACGGGGAACGCCAACCCCGATCTGGCTCGGCGTGTCGTACGTCAGCTGCATATCCCTCTCGGTGACATCTCTGTTGGAAAGTTTTCCGACGGTGAAATTACCGCTGAGATCAATGAAAACGTTCGCGGTAAAGACGTCTTCATTATTCAGCCGACCTGCGCTCCGACCAACGATAACCTGATGGAACTCGTCGTGATGGCTGACGCCTTCCGTCGCTCCTCGGCCACTCGTATCACTGCTGTAATCCCCTACTTTGGTTATGCCCGTCAGGATCGCCGCCCGCGTTCTGCACGTGTTGCCATCAGCGCTAAAGTGGTTGCGGACATGCTCACTGTCGTCGGTATCGACCGTGTGCTGACTGTCGACCTGCACGCTGACCAGATTCAAGGCTTCTTCGATATTCCGGTAGATAACATCTACGGCTCCCCGGTTCTGGTGGATGACATCGAAGACCAACGCTTCGAAAACCTGATGATTGTCTCCCCGGATATCGGTGGCGTCGTGCGTGCACGTGCTGTTGCCAAGTCCCTGGGCGTTGATCTGGGCATCATCGACAAGCGCCGCGAGAAGGCCAACCACTCCGAAGTGATGCATATCATCGGTGATGTCGAAGGCCGTACCTGTATTCTCGTCGACGACATGGTCGATACCGCCGGCACCTTGTGCCATGCGGCCAAGGCGCTGAAAGAACACGGCGCTGCCAAGGTCTTCGCGTATTGCACACACCCTGTTCTGTCGGGCCGTGCGATCGAGAACATCGAAAATTCCGTGCTGGACGAACTGGTGGTGACGAACACCATCCCGTTGTCCGCTGCAGCACAGGCCTGTGACCGTATCCGTCAACTGGATATCGCACCGGTCGTCGCTGAGGCGATGCGTCGCATCAGCAATGAAGAATCGATCAGCGCGATGTTCCGATAAGGGCCCTGCCCTGCCGAACCATCCGTTGACGAAAAGCGCCCCGCCCCGACACTCAATGCCGGGGCGGGGCTTTTTTGCCCATACCGTGTCTGGCGCTGGTCGCAAACGCCGCTCGGTCATGGCTATATTGGAGATACAAAATGACTGATTTTATTCTGAACGCCCAAGCGCGTACTGACCTGGGGAAAGGTGCGAGCCGCCGCCTGCGTCGTCTCGCCGCCTCTGTCCCAGCCGTTGTTTACGGCGGTGGCAAGGAAGCGACTTCGATCACCATCGAAGCCAAGGAACTCGCCAAACTGTTCGAAAACGAAGCTGCTTACAGCCACGTAATCGAGCTGAACGTTGCTGGCGCCAAGCAGAACGTCATCGTTAAAGCGATGCAGCGTCACCCTGCCAAGCAGTTCATCATGCACGCTGACTTCATCCGCGTCGTAGCTGGCCAGAAACTGACCGCTATCGTTCCAGTGCACTTCATCAACGAAGAAGCACCGATCAAGAAAGGCGGCGAGATCTCGCACACTACCACTGAGCTGGAAGTGACCTGCCTGCCGAAAGATCTGCCTGAGTTCATCGAAGTTGACCTGGGCGCGCTGGAAATCGGCGACAAAGTCCACCTGTCCGATATCAAGGCACCTAAAGGTGTTGAATTCGTCGCTCTGGCCCACGACAAGGACCTGGACATCGCTAACGTCCACGCTCCTCGCATTGTCCAGGACGAAGACGAAGAAGGCACCGCAGAAGGCGAAGCAGAGTAATTATTACTCGCTAGCCGGTTGAACCCGTGATGATGCTCGCCATCATCACACTCGACCCAAGGAAGAGCCCCTGACGTGACCGCCATCCAACTGATCGTCGGCCTGGGAAATCCAGGCCCCGAATACGAACAGACCCGGCATAACGCAGGGGCTCTTTTCGTTGAGCGCATTGCCAGCGCCCAGCGTGTCAATCTGACCGCTGACCGCAAATATTTCGGCCTGACGGCTAAATTCAGTCATCAGGGCCAAGACGTTCGTCTGCTGATTCCCACCACCTACATGAACCGCAGCGGCCAGTCCGTCGCAGCTCTGGCGGGTTTCTTCCGGATTCCTCCGCAAGCCATTCTGGTGGCTCACGACGAACTCGACCTGCCTCCGGGCGTCGCCAAACTCAAATTGGGTGGCGGGCACGGCGGGCATAACGGGCTGCGCGACATCATTGCGCAGCTCGGCAACCAGAACGGCTTCCACCGCCTGCGGCTTGGCATTGGCCACCCGGGCGACGCCAGTCTGGTGTCCAACTTCGTCCTGGGTCGAGCGCCACGCGCCGAGCAGGAAAAACTGGACGCCAGCATCGACTTTGCCCTCGGCGTGCTGCCGGATGTACTCGCTGGCGACTTCGCCAAGGCGATGCGCGTCCTGCACAGCCAGAAGGCCTGACATCACTCGAGGGGAAACACCATGGGATTCAACTGCGGCATCGTCGGCCTGCCCAACGTCGGCAAGTCCACCCTGTTCAACGCCCTGACCAAATCCGGTATCGCGGCGGAGAACTTTCCCTTCTGCACCATCGAACCGAACACCGGCATCGTGCCAATGCCGGACCCGCGCCTGCAGGCCCTGGCCGACATCGTCAACCCCAAGCGTATCCTGCCGACCACGATGGAATTCGTCGACATCGCCGGGCTGGTTGCCGGTGCCTCCAAAGGTGAAGGCCTGGGCAACAAGTTCCTCGCCAACATCCGCGAGACCGACGCCATTGCTCACGTGGTTCGCTGCTTCGAAGACGAGAACGTGATTCACGTTTCCAACAGCGTCGACCCGAAGCGCGACATCGAGATCATCGACCTGGAGTTGATTTTCGCTGACCTCGACAGCTGCGAGAAGCAACTGCAGAAAGTCACGCGCAACGCCAAGGGCGGCGACAAGGACGCAGTGGTCCAGAAAGGCCTGCTGGAGCAACTCATCACTCACTTCACGCTGGGCAAACCCGCGCGCAGCCTGATGAAGAGCATGAACGCCGATGAGAAAGCCGTCATCAAGGGCTTCCATCTGCTGACCACCAAGCCGGTCATGTACATCGCCAACGTCGCTGAAGACGGGTTCGAGAACAACCCGCACCTGGACGTGGTTCGCGCCATCGCCGAAGAAGAAGGCGCCATGCTGGTGCCGGTCTGCAACAAGATCGAAGCGGAAATCGCCGAACTCGACGACGGCGAAGAAAAGGACATGTTCCTGGAGGCCCTGGGCCTTGAAGAGCCTGGCCTGAACCGCGTGATCCGTGCCGGCTACGAGATGCTGCACCTGCAGACCTACTTCACTGCCGGTGTCGAAGAAGTTCGTGCATGGACCGTCCGTGTCGGCGCCACCGCGCCACAGGCGGCCGGCGTGATCCACACCGATTTCGAAAAAGGCTTCATCCGCGCCGAATGCGTCGCCTACAACGACTTCATCCAGTACAAGGGTGAAGCCGGTGCCAAGGAAGCGGGCAAATGGCGCCTGGAAGGCAAGGACTACATCGTCAAGGACGGCGACGTTCTGCACTTCCGTTTCAACGTCTAAATTGTAGCTGGCATTTCAGGAGATTTCTGTAGATTACATCAGCCCCCTGAAAACCCGTGAAAGCCCCGAATTTCGGGGCTTTTTCGTTTCTATAGCTTGCATGAGACTACTGACCCATATACAAAAAAATCGACTACATAGGTGTATACGTTTTTTGGACAGGCATTTTTAGGTGTATACGATGCAGATATCCTAAAAATACAGATCATCTCATGCTCACCGATGCTCACTGCCGAGCCGCAAAGCCCAAAGACAAGCTGTATCGCATCAACGACGCTAGGGGACTCTACCTTGAGGTGAAGCCTAACGGAGTACGAGCATGGTGATACCGCTTCAAGTTGAGCGGCAAGGCTTCGTGGTTCGCCCTAGGCGACTATCCAGAAATCTCGTTAGCTAATGCTCGGGATAAGTGTGAAGCGCCCGATTGAGATGTCCAAAATCATTAGGCCAGTTCAAGTCCTCGCCCCTTCGGTGCTGCGGGCCGCACCAACCCCTTGACCCGGCCAGTGTCGCAACGGGATGGTGCTTGCCAGTGAAAAACACATACACCAGCATTGCGAGATTGCTTAATAAACGGAATTTTAACTCCCGTCGCAGAATTACAAGGAACTTACGTATGGATGAGGTTCAGCTACCAAGCCTAGAAATGGGGACGAACCTGAGGCTGCTTAATATAGTTCGACGTATTGTTGATAAGAAAATCAGCATGGATCTTCAGAGCCGCTCGCTTGTGGGCCAAGAGTTTATTGATGATTGGATGCAATCTGGGAATACATGCGCGTATCACGGGTTCAGTTTCCTTTACCGCATAGCACCATTCCTAAAAACAGAATCCGTAAACTCTTCTTACACTATTGCATCCGTCGATCCATCTTTCGTATTAGGGGCCAGCATAGCGTGGAAACCTGATGATGTTAAATCTGAAAAACTAGACAAACTATTAGAATTTTTTAGCGGTAATCCTGACAGCATGGGGCTTGAAACCGCCGAGTACATATGGGTGAAACCATTAGGTATTATCTGGGCACACGAAGGGAAAAACAGGGTCGCGTTAATGCATCGCCACCGCAGAATGATCTCAGCAAAAGTCAGGGAGGAAACTTATCCTGCCCCAGAGCGGATGAAGTTAATTAACGCCCCCAAGAGTAACAGAAGCACCTTTGCTTTATTGGATGATCGATATATACAACTATTACCCAGCCCTCAGACCTCCAGCACACTACTCTCAGCCTATGGAGTTAAGACATACTACTGGAACCAATTAGATTTTTTACCGTCCCACGATTTAATCGAGCAAGAAATAGAGTCGCGAAAACTTTATAAAGCCAACTATAATCATGACGAAAAACAGAGGACTATTGACATAGCAAACATCTCGAACCACAACACTATGGCAACTGAACCAACGCACAAAAGTGATTGGGACAATCTTAAAAACTTAATCAAATTATTTTCAGGCGGGCTTGCTGCCCTTCTGTTCAGCTGGATAGCAAAAATATTAGGAGTTTCGTACGCAAACTATGGCGTAACGCTATCCATCGGTTTCACACTTGGAGTGTTGGTGTATGAATGCAAACGCACATCTGCTAAAAACCGCGGAAAGCGCACCTCCAAAGACGACAGTGAAGCATCAAAAACTAGCGCAAACAAAAGACTTGGTTGATGAAGCCATAACGTGGCCAGAAACCATGAGGTGGGTCAAACCCACCTCATAGTTTCCCGGGGCAACCATTGGAGTCGCGAAGGAATGCGCTGATCAATCAAAAGGGCGGCTCCTGATCCATTGGCGCCGGAGGTATCGCAATGCTTAGGGATGCAAATGGAAGCACATGGTCATTCGGCAGAGACTCCTGCGCCTCATGGGTGACCTGCCCTGAGCTGTCAGCCAGTTGAAGGGACGCTACCCCTGTTTGAGGTGCGTTGACTGGTTCCACGCCCGCGTCGGCCTCAGCGACGTCAGGGTCAAGATCGACGTACTGCTCGCCCATCATCATCTGGTAGTGGGGTATGTGCTTGGTTTGCTTGAATATCTTGAAAAACACTTTCAAGTAGCTGTCGACCATCGGCTCGTCGATAACCACGTATAGGTCATCATGGGCAAAATGAGAACCGTCATTGACCCAGGAGATTAGGGATTTGCAATGGACAGCTTCCTCGCCCTCAAAATGCTCCCACAAGTCCTGTAGATCAATGCCTCCTAGGATTTTGAAATAGTTTTCCAAGATGCGTCGCAAGGTGTTTTGGATGGTCAGATTCTGCGGGTCAGGTTTTCTCAGCTCTGCCCACAACAACTCGTAAGAGGTTTTGATCGGGTTGGTAGTGTAGTGCTCCACCTTCGAGTTCTGAGCAGGCTTTCGGATGATCCAAAAGGACTCGTCCGCCAAGGCATTGCCCTTGGCTTTTCGTTTGTGATGAAACGTGATCTCTTTATGAAAATACACGTTGTGGGTGAGGATGAAGATCTGTTTGAGATACCCTTTACCCTCCCTAATCTCGGTGAACAGCTTCTTGATCAAGCTGGCGACTATGAACAAGATGTCGCTATCTAAGCTGGAGACTGGGTCATCTATCACCACAACACGGTCGGCCGTCATACCTGATGTGGTGGGGCTCCCCTTCAACAGATGATAGAAGTATAAGAAGGTAACAAACGTCTTCTCACCCTCGCTCAAGGTCGCTTTAGCGTCAGTGCCATCGGCCCTGAGAAGTCGGTAGGAGTCGCCAGTGGACGTAAGCGCGAGTGAAAACCCTTTGAAGCCAAAGCTCTTTAAAAGACGATTAATGGCGTTTACCGTAGGCTGAATGCTGGTTGTCTTGCTTTCCAGCTCCTTAAGTTCTTTATCTTTCTCAAGGATGGACAGTTTAACTTTATCCACCTGAGCAGTGAGGCCAGCGATGGCTTTGACCAAAGCGGCTTTGTTTTTTTCATAATCAGCAATAGTGTCTTTTAGCTCGGCATCTAGGATATATCTCCAAACCTGACCCGTGAGTTTTGTTTGTTCAAACTTGAAGTTTGCAACTATACCATTTTGCTCGGAAATTTTAGCGTTGGCGTCGCCAATAATTTTGGCAATATCTAACAAAACCTGGCGAATTGGTTCGAGCCGAGCTTCGGAACTGGGCTCTAATTTTTTGTTGTCAATACGTTGGAGATTTATGATGATAAGTGAGTGTAGTAGCCCTAAACTTGCCTCTAGTATTTGTTTGTCTACGAATTCTGATTGTACATCAGCTAGTCGACCTATCTGCTGACTTAGCAAATCCGCACCTTGCTGATAGGAGTTGCGCAATTTTTCGATTGCTGCCGTATCAGTTTCGAATGACTCATCGAAATATTCGTTTAAGCTTTTCTCAAAGCTCTCAGAAGTTTTTTGCTGGCAGAAAGGGCAATTATCCCCATTTTCCTTAAAATACGCTACACCTTGCCTTACCCAGTCACTATTATTCAGCCTGGCAATCATTGCAGCTATATTGACATCGCTTTTACCCAAGACCTTCTTTTCAAGAATTGGATCTGCCTCAACCAGAACAAGTGATTCAGCGTTCAGCGAGGGGATCTTGTCGAGCAGAGCGGGTGCGTCCCCGTAAAGTAATTTCGCTTTTTCAGTAAGGGTTGTAATGTCGAATAGATCGGATGTATTAGAGCCTTTTTCCGATATGACTCTAACTTTGAAATAGTCGGCATTATTTCTTAGACCGCTAAATGCAACTGCGAATACATCATCGTGCTTGCGCTTTTGGGCCCAGCACTTATCTTTGAAGGCCGCTTCAAGAGCAGTAAGCTCGGCTACTTTTCCGCCCTTTGTATCAGGGCCGCCCAAGTTGTCTTGATACTTGTCTCTACCCTCACCGAGGGTGCCTATCTCTTTTTTAAGCGCGGCTATCTGGTCGAGCTGGGCCTGCTGGGTCTCGCCCAGAGTGAACACCCCTTTCAGGTTTGAAACAGATGTGTAGTTTTTCTCGATGAAGTCGTTGTTGTATACCTGAGTTTCTAGAGGTAAACCTTTGAGCCAATTCACTTGAGAGGTGTCTGATACTGATGGATCGCAGATTAGCCTTCCGATACTGGTCTTCCCGGCTCCATTGGCGCCGTAGAAGAAATTGATCTCTTTTAGCTTGTCTACCGTCACAGGACTGCCATAGCTGGCAATATTGGCTAGGCGTATCGACTCGATCATTTCTCTCGTCCTTTCTGAGAAGAGCCACGTTTAGGTGGTGGCCGGTTCTGGAATCCATCAGCCTGCTGAGATCACGATTCGAGCTGGCCCAATGACATCAATCTACGCTGCTTGGTGGTGAGCGTCTATAGATGCTCTCAGGAGGTTCAACGGAAACCGTTGGGACCTCGAGCCCTCAGCAGATGTCATTAGGGTTTTCTCTAATTGGCCCTCGCCTTGGAGCCGGCGCAGCCCTTACTGACTTCAATGGTCTACCCATTGCGACCCTAGACGGGTCTACAAATCGAAGTAAGATTCAGTGGATGCCAACGGGGCCATGGTGCCGGCACGTCACCCACTCAGCAAACCAGCAGCTACATAGTGATCTCGTACATCGCATCAAGTTTTCTCACCGTATGACATACCGAGCGGACATGGCCGTGATTACTGAGAGCAGCGTGAGACCGCCTTTTTCGAGTATTGCTTGGCTCCGGAAAAACTAAGACAACGATGAGAGCAACGTCAACCAATTAGGATGGTTCAGACGCCAGTGATGCAAACAAAGTGTGCCTGGTTGAGGCATTTCCGAATGCTGCGCGGGGGGGTTACCTGCAATAAGGAGTTTTATACGTTTCAATCGTTTTAGCTTCGTAAGCGTGATTTTTTCTTAGTCAAAACAATGCAATACACAATCGGTCGGTTCCAGATATACGGAGAACAGACCCTATTGTACGGAATACGGTTCCTAATAGACGAGCTGGGTTCCTTATGTACGTGACCAAGAAGTAACTATCCTTATTTTTGAGAACCCCTGAAAATCCCCATCTGCGAGAAAGCGCTAAACCGTCGTGTAAACCCTTCTCTCCATGACAAGACTGGGGCCTGTTTTTCCTCGCTCCTCATGAAGCTCATACTCGGGAAGACAGTTGTTTTTTATCAAAACCCGGAGAAAATAATTAAATTTTTTCTGCTTTCAAGAGCTGCCGCTTCGCTCATATATCTTTTTAAATGTCCACCGAGCTAGATCTCGACCGGCTACACGCCGTGCTAGCCGATAGACAAACCTCCCCACACCACACTCTATGGAAAAATAGTCTGGATGCACAGTTAAAACATCTATATCATTTTCGCAAATCTGACAGAACAGCCATTCTGGAACCTCTATTTGAACCTCTCCTACTTTTCCAGACCTTGTATACGAAATAACTGAGTAGGAGCTTATAAGCCCCTCAGCTAGCACCTCACGAACAGGACGACCATCTATATTCCTATTTAGCCTTACTAGTTTGAGCGTAGTGCCTTTAAGCCTATCCAATGCGGATTCGATGGTACTTGCCTAATTGCCGCCATCGCCTTTCCTACAGAACTTTAAAATATCACCAACACCGGATCTAAAAATCTTGCCGGGCTTCTTTGCTTTACCCTGCTTGTACAGGTTTATAGACTCGGCTAGAAGTGAAGTCAGCATAAGAATAATATCGTAATCCCATACTGAGGCCATCCCATCTGGCCCTGCCTTTACCTCAACATAGCCATCATTTAGTTCGTGACGCATTATCTCACCTGCGCGCTTATCTTTCTTACCAATCCTAAATATTGCTACATCCATAGCCAAGCGGATATCTTTCACCCGAATAGCCGGTATATTCATGTCAAATTTAGGCCTGTTTCGAAACCATGCTTTGCGACCGAAAACTTTCTGTCTCAGCCTCATCGACAACCTTTTCTAATAGGAGTATTCCCCCGGCGCTTTTCAGTTCTTTCCTGCGCAGGTATTTCTTCTGCATGGTGTCGATCCGACCAAGCAGATTTACGCCGCCCTTCATTAGATCGACGTTTCCGTCATTCACCCCTGTGCATCCGTTTCAGATGTTTTAATTGACACCCTCTTCGCAGCTCGCTGTTGCAGCCAAGCATTTAACTCACGCTCTAACCAACCTATTACACGGCCATTGATATGAACTGCATTTGGGAATAATGGATCATTTCGCGTGATACGCCACAAAGTTACAGGATTTATGTCGCCCAATTTTTCGCAGACCGCCTTACGCCTCAGTTTTTGCATTCGTTTTCTCCAACATCATTTAATTTCGATACTGGGAGTTTCTAGATAGTGCAGAGAGCGGTCACGGATTTGCACTCACATATTTTTGCACGGAGAATTTCGTGACACACCGGATTACGCTCTGTACGAAAAGTAATGAAGCAAGCGTCGCCTTGCGCCAGGCCAATCAGACCAGGGCATGACACTGAAAATCCTGAAAAGCGGATGGCGGTTCTTTGACGAGTACCTGCTTGATCCCCTGTGACGCCACAACCAGGCGGCTCATTCAGAATGCAAGGTGTAATCGAGGGTAGGGATGTTCCGACGGCAAGACGTCGAATTGAGAGTTGGTAATTCATTCGGAGAAAATGAAGATGAAGATGAAGATGAAGATGAAGATGAAAATCTGGAGATATTTCAGCAGAAAATACCCAAAACCTACCAAGACGAACTCAAAACATAGCAAAATGCTGTCACGAGCAGCCTCAATTTTTAATGTGTCGTCTAAAGAAGGTAAGTGGTCATGTCTTGTTATTACTGTGAGAAACCCGCGACGGGGATGGAGCATGTTCCGCCGCAAAGTTTTTTCATAAAGGGACAGAGGGATGGGTTGATCTCTGTACCATCCTGCGACGTTCACAACCAGCAGAAATCGAAGGATGACGAGTACGTACGGGCGGTATTACTCTCATCTGCAAAGTTGGATGGCAAGGAGCAACTAGCCCCGCTATTTGAGGTCCATCTTCGAGCCTTAAATCGCGCAGGTGAGCAAATTCCGGGACGCTTGAAGAGCGAGGAAGATTTTCAGAAATTTCTTGAGATTGCAGAAAAATTCAAAGATGACCATGCCGCTGGTATGAAGAGTTTTTCCGAACTGGCTCAGGCTGGAATAGGTACTGGGTTGCTAGGCTTACTTTCAGTTGACTACCGAGACGAGGTAATTTTCGACAACGATGGCAATGAGCAGCAAACCATCTCGTATGCCTTCGACACCAAAAGGTTTAATAACTTCTTTAAGTCAATGGCAAAGGGATTATTTTTCCATGAGTCAGACTGGGCATGGCTTGGCAAGGTTGTTTTGTTGCCACATAGCTTCCTTCGCGAGGAGGCAAGCGAAGACGAGAAGTTTATAAGCAAACATTACAGCAGTCAGCTCGTCCGTGATGATGCGAAAGGTGAACACAAAGATGTGTTCTATTATGATGTAGGAACCGAATTGGATTCCTCAGGAAAGGAAATTTTACGGTACGTGGTAAATTTCTGTCTGTACGACACCTTTGAATTTACCGCACTTTTGGAAAGCAAATACTTTGTTGCTTCGCCCGAACCTAGGTAGGCAGCAGTCAGCAATAATTGGGTATCGAGGAGGGCGTCGGACATTCAGGAGATACATTACCAGAAGCACGCTCCACTAAAGTATATACGGTGGTGACTACAAATTCGATTCGTTCACGCAAGCCCCAAATAAAAATAGTGCTCTTCAGCTACAATTAGGATTTAACGTCGAACGCGCTCGTGGACCTCCACGAACCTCGTTGAACGTCAAAGCCCGCGCATCACTCGGTGATCCGCGGGCTTTGTGCTTTCAGCGGCTTGCATCTGCCTGTAGCGCTGATCTCTCGTGTCGCGGCTCAGACGATCGGCTGCGCTGCGCGAAACAGCAGAACCACCCCTTCACGCTTGAGCGTTACCTCGCGAAAATGAGTCCGCAAATGCGCCTCGAAACCGGCGTGGGTGTCCTGGCTGTTTCCGAAGATGCCTTTCTTGTTGTAGACCGCCATCAGCTTGCGCCCGAATCCGTTGTGCCCCGCCTCGTCCCCCAGAATCGTTGCGCCAAACAATACGCCGTCCGGATTCAGGTTGTGCTTGAGGTGAGCAAAGATCGCCGCCTTTGCTTCCAGCGGGCCTGGCAGGCAATGCAGCAGGTAAAACAGCGAGATCGAGTCGAAGCGCTCGCTCCCGGGGATCGGCGTCATCACATCATGCTGAAGGGTGCGCGTGTCTGGCCGGCCGATCCGGCGCTTGGCAGCGGCCAGGCTGCTCGGATTGAGGTCCATCAGAGTGATTTGGGTGTTCGTCGGCAGCTTGGCTTTCGCCAGGTAATAACCCGTGCCGACGCCAATATCCAGATGGTGGGCACGCACGTTGGCGCGGAAGAACGGCAACAACACGTCATTAGTCGGGCAACGCCAGGCATACCGATTGGAAATGCCCAGCACCCAGGCGTCGTACAACGCTAATGTCAGGGGCGAATAAACCGCCGCACCTGCGGCACTGCTGTCGGTCATGGAAAAATCCCCTACGGCGATGGGTATCAGAAGACGATGAGAAAGCGACGAGTCTTATACGTCGCCAGGCTTTCTTCTTTCAACCCACGCCGCACTGAAGCGCATGAATAAGTGCGCCGATCGCGAAATGACGGCTCCATGCTTTGCCTGCTCGGCTTACCCCAACTGGAATCTTGCCGTGTTGTCGCTCAAGGCCCGACTGCCTTTGGTCAAGGTGTCCGCGGCCTGATTGACGGCTCGCGCACCTTCCAGCAACCGGCCAGCGGCCTGATCCACCTGCTGAATGTTGCCGCTCACCTCATCCGCCGTCGCGGCCTGCTCTTCGACCGCCGTGGCGATCTGCGCCAGCGTGTCAGTGACGATCTGAACCGCGCTGGCGATCTCTTCCAGCCGCTCGCCCAGTCCGGTCACCGATTGCGCATCACTCATCGCCTGGCCACACGCTGCCTCCATCAGGCTGACGGCCTGACTGACGGTCGAACGCAGGCTGTCCACGGTCCCGGCAATCTGCGCCGTGGACGCCTGGGTCCGCTGCGACAAACTGCGCACTTCGTCCGCGACCACGGCGAAGCCACGGCCCTGCTCTCCCGCACGCGCCGCTTCGATGGCGGCATTGAGCGCCAGCAAGTTGGTCTGTTCGGCGATGCCGCGAATGGTGTCCACCACGGACTGAATCTGCTGCCCCTGCTCACTGACCTTGCCCAATGCGTTGGCGGTGTCGGTCAGCTTCTGGTTCAACTGCTGAATGCTCGCCGTGGTGCGCTGACTGTCGCGGCTGCTGTCTTCGGCGATTCTTCGGGTAGCCTGCGCGCTGCCGGATGCGGCTTCGCAACTGCGGGCAACGCCCATGGACGTCGCGGCCAGCTCGGTGGCCGCAGCTGCGATCTGACTGATTTGCTGTTGTTGATCTTCGACTTCGTTGAGCGTGCTGCCGGACTGCGCATTGAGGGTCAGCACCGCAGAGCCCAGTTGCTGGGTTTCGTGGTTGACGCCCAACAGACTGGTGCGCAGTTGCACCACCGCGACGTTGAGCGCAGCACTGATGGCAGCGAGTTCGTCACGCCCTTCGACGGCGACTTCGACGCATAGATTGCCGTCACGCAGGGACTCGGCCAAGGTCGTAATGCCCTTGGCGCTGCGCTGGATCGACGCTTGGAGGCACATGAAGAGATACAGCGCTGCCAGGGCAAGAATGCTGAAAATTGCCGCCACCGGCACGAACTGCTGAGTGGCCTGTTCATGGTAATAATCGAGCCGGCTGGTCAGTGACGAGAGTGACTGCTTGCGTAAGGCCGCCAGGCCTTCGCTCACGCTGTCGACGCTGCGCTCGAAGTCAGCCGGGGCGAGCTTGATGCTGCCGCCGAATACACCGTCATCGAGCACTTTCAGTTCGGTATCGAGACGTTGAAGGCTGTCTTCATACTGACGCGTCCAGACCTCCATGCCGGGATAAGCCTTGGCTTTCAGGGAACCCACGGCTTTGACCAATTGATCACGGGCGTCGCCGAGGCGACTTCGAAGGTCGCGCATCTGAAGCCGGCTCTGGAGGGAGAACTGCCCGGACGCGATCGACGACTGGCCGATACTCGCCATGCGCCCTACCCGCTCGACAAGGTCCGGCGCCTGCTGGGTGGCGATCTGCATCAGCAAGTAGGTTTCAAGCCACGGATCGAGGATCAAGCCGCTGTCCATCGCGATCTGTTCACGCAGACTCTGCAGCGCCGTGAGCGAGGAGGTAAAACGGTCGTAGCCGTCCGGCCACCAGCCGACCGTGCGCAGGGATGCCGAATCCATTCCTTTGACCGAGGCCTGCAGCGCCTGATACCGCGTCATGATGTCGGCGCTGGCGTCCTGTGCCTTGAGCTCATCGCCAAGGGATGCAAGAGATCGGGTCAGCTCAGGGTTCGCAGCATCCAGCGCGCTCATGGCTGCCTTCGCGGCCGGCGTCGGATCACGAAGAATGTCGGCGGCCTTCCAGCGCGCGGCGCGGTTGCGCTGGGCCGTCAGCTGCACATCCAGCGCATCGAGCGCCAGGAGCTGGCGCACACCGGCTTGTTCCTGAGAAATCACCTCCAGCTTGCTGCGGTAATCCTGGCCAATCATCCACAGGCTGCCCGCGAGCGGCAAAATGAACAGAAAGAAGAGCACCTGGAACTTGCGCGCAAACCCGAGACGTCCGAGCAGGCGGATGCCTGGCGACAAAAGACTCTGCATAGCCGACTACTCCTCACCGACAAACGCTAAACGACGAATGATCATCGCTGCCCTGCCTTACATTCTTACCGGCGAAATGCCATGTCTGTGTTTTGAAAACGATAACCGCCCATCTTTGGAACAAGTGGCGCATGAGGGCTTATCGAGATCTGCTGCCGCTTCCATCTATAACGGCAGCGTTGCGGCAGGCATAAGCAAGAACTGGACCGATAGCACGAAGCCATCAAACCGGGCACGAGACCGAGGACGGTGCACGCGGCGTGCGCGAAAGTGGGGCAAAAGCACTCAGCGTAGGGAGAGAAACTGTCACCGACGTGCAGGGATGAGGAAGGGTTGAAGAGCGGGGAGGCTAACCGATTGATCGCGTGGATAAATTTTTTGAAAGAGACGCTTGACACATATCTGATCTGAGCGAATAATGCGCGCCACTTGGCTACATAGCTCAGTTGGTTAGAGCATAGCATTCATAATGCTGGGGTCCGGGGTTCAAGTCCCTGTGTAGCCACCAAGTACCGATCCATAGATGTCTACAGCAGTCTATAGATCACCTCAAGAAGCCCGCCTCGTGCGGGCTTTCTTGTTTCTGGCTTTCCACCTCTGTCTACCGCTACTGCTTGCGCAAGACCAAGAACGCCACCCAGTGCCAGGACGGGACAGGGCTCTCAGTCATCCAGCAGAGAACCGCGGCGCTAGGGAATATTGCGATAGAGCATCAGCCGAGCCGTTTCATGCAGTCCCCGAGTCAGCCCACTCAAGCGACGAAACTCCTCAGGGTGTTGCGCGGCCACATCGTCACGCGGCGTGGATGACGCCAGATCATGTAGGGTCGGCGAACTGCCGTCGTGCTGCATCTGCAGCAGGAAGTCCTTGGTAACACCGCCGATGATCGGGAACATGCCCTCGCGCAGTACCAGCGGCACCACACGCTCGCCTTCTGGTGCCGGCTGCTGGATATCCCGACCCATTGCACCATTGCTGAACGGTATGCCCGCCATGCCGGCCACCGTAGGCAGCAGGTCCACAAGACCGACGGCCTCTTCGATGACCCGAGGTTGCAGACCGGGCGCATGGATCAGTAGCGGCACGTTGTTGCTTTCCAGGCCCAGCTGTTCGAAAGCCGGGGCCATGTGCGGGATCTGGCTGATACGCGTGTTGTGGTCTCCGAAGAACACAAAAATGCTGTTGTCGTAATAGCCACCCGCCTTGGCAATTTCCATCAGGCGCCCGATGTTGTAATCGAGCAGGCGCACGGCGTTGTATTGCTCGACGCTACGCGAGCCCGCGGCCTGGACTTGCTCCAGCTTCACCTCCTTTACCTGGAAGCCGTCGTTTTGTTTGGGAATGGTGAACGGCCGATGGTTGCCCGAGGTTTGCAGATAGGCGAAAAATGGCTGGTCCCTGGGCACACCGCGCAGCAGTTGATCACCTTCCTTGAACAGGTCCAGGTCGGAGATGCCCCACACATCCACTCGGGGCGAGCGCCAGTGGCTTTCATCATAGAGCTGCACACCGTCAATGCTCTGGCGGATCAGCGCGTTGATATTCGCCCAGCCGGCGTTGCCCCCGATCATGTAGAACTTCTGGTACCCCTCGAACGCATTGATCAAGGTCTTCTGCCGCGTGATCAGCGGGTTACGCGTAGCGGTATCCTGGCGGGTTACGTCCGGCACGCCAGTGATGCTGGCCCATACGGTTTTGGCCGTCCCTGTGACGGGCACATAGAAGTGTTTGAAGAACCAGCTTTGTGCGGCCAGTTTGTCCAGGTTTGGCGTGGGATTGAGCGGGTTGCCGTAGGCCCCGACGGCGCTGGTGCCGAGGGATTCGAGCATCACGAAGATCACGTTTGGCGGACGCTCGCCAACCAGACGATAAGGCTGCACGCCTTGTTCACGGACGAAATCCAGTGCCTGGGCGTCGGGTTGCTCAACCCTCAGGTAAGCGGCGACTTGCGGGTAGTGCTCGCGCACGCTGGCCTCATCGAATTGCGATTGGCCGATCTTGAGCGTGTCATACAGATACAGCACCGGGTTCAGGCCCACGGCGGCCACTTGGCTGTTACCGGAAAAGAACGCATCACTCCAGCGCAGGGGCACCGGGTTTTCCAGATTGAGATGGGCGACGCGGCCGAGCAAAGCCAACAGCACCGCGACAACTACCAGTACCGAGGCCGATGCCAGTGCCCACTTGCTGATGGGCGCTGGGGAGCGCTGCAGGGTGACTCGCTCCAAACAGATCAACGCCCATACCCAAAACGCCACGACCGCCAGCCAGCCTGCGGTTATCCACAGGACAGGGTAGGTTTCCCACACCATCTGTTGTGAAATCTGCGCATCTTGCAGGTAGCGCATCACCGTCGCATTGATACGCACACCGAGGTAGGCGTAGTGGCCGAAGTCGATGACGTAGACCAGGCCAATTAACGCCAGCGCGGTGACCAGATAACCGCGCGCCAGCCAGCGCAGGGCCGGTACCGTGGTGAGGTTCCAGCGTGGCAACCACGCCAGTACGGCCAGCGGCAGCAATAGCAACACGGCCAGGCGCAGGTCGAAACGCAGGCCGACGCCCAGAGTTTCCAGCAGCGTCGGAGTGTTGAAGGGCAAGCCGGAAAAACCCAGCACAAACACCAGCCGCAACGCCGCCAGCAACGCAAATACCAATCCGATCGCGCCCGCGCCGTAGCGCAGGCGGCGTGATTGCAACGCACCCATCATTGACCTCTGTGCCATTTCATAAGGAGGGGCCAGGCGCTACTGATCAACAGCCCCGCACCGGCGATCAGGCAATAACCGGTCAATAGCGGGTCGACCAGATAATCCCAATAGTTTTCCGAGGGTTTGAGCCGCAAGGCGAACGCCAAGGTGCTTATCGCCAACATCCACACCGCCAGCGCATTGCGCAGCCACAGCATTAGCAGCGCGGTTGCGGCCATCAGCGCAATCATCGGCCGAGGATTGAAGCCCCAGCGGTAGGGATCGACGTACGTGAGGCCCAGCGTGGCCGGGTATAGCACCAGGCTGAGCAGGCCAAATAGCAGCAATATCTGCACTTGGTGCTGACGGCTGATGGGCGAAACCAGCCCCAACCGGCACAACCCCGCCCACGCCATTAGCACCAAGGTGCTGATGGCCAGGTCATCGGTAAAACTGCGCACATACGCCGCCAACGGCAACTCATTGACCGGAATAAAGCTAACCGCCACCAGCGCCGGCAGCAGCCAAGGTCGTATGGGCGCGGTAAACCGCAGCGCGCACAGGGCCACAAACCCCAGCAGCACGAAACTCAAATGGGCCTGCCACAGAGAAAACATCAGAGACGCTCCGCCAGCCAGGCTTCGTTGAAGCTGACATGTTTGATAAAGGTGTTATTCCAGGAGTACACCAAGTGATACATACCGTCCGGGCTACGGCTGAAGTACGGGTATTCGTATTCGAAGTCGCAGCCCGCAGGTTTGCACACCCGGTAATCCAGGCTGCTGAGAAAGCGCTCTGCCAATGGCAGGCGTTTTGCGCCGCTGGAGGCACGGAAACCCTGACCGATGATCTCCTTGTAGGCCTCGGGAGCGAACGGTTGCCCGAGCGGGTCCGGCGACTCGTCCAGTTGCACCACGGTGCGCCAGTTATTGAGCTGGGCGTCGGTGCCGTACAGGCTGAGTTTGAAGCGCCCGTCCTGCAAGTCGTTAAGGGCCACCAGCAAACCATCGTCCACCGTTCCCACCGCCGCCAGTGACGAATTGGGGTTGGCCGGCTCCAGGGGGTACGGTTCGCTCCAGGTTTGCCCGGCGTCTTCGGTGCGGCTGGCCAGCACGCGGTGATGGGTGTCGCCGGCATAACGCAGCATGGCCACGGCGCGCTTGCCATCCAGCGGCACGATAGTCGGTTGCAGTGAGTTCTTGCCCCGGCTGATGCGGAATTTGTCGATCACTGCGCCGTCGGCGCTCAAGTACAGATATTCGGCAAACTTGCCCATAAATTCGTGGTACACGGGCAGACCAATTGATCCATCGGCATGGAACACCGGCGCGGCGCGCACCAGGGTGCTGATATTGAAAAAAGGCGACGTCACCAATTGTCTCGGTGCCGACCAACTGACGCCAAGGTCATCCGAAACCATCAGGTTGATCGCACTGGCGGCCCAGCCGCCCACCGACACGGACACATAAAACATCCACAGGCGTTGATCCGGCCCCATGGCAATCACCGGGTTGCCCAGTTTGCGAATGTAGCGCCGGGTGCCTTCGCGGGTGCTTTCGCGCGTGGCCAGCACCTGCTCGCCGCCCCACTCACCGCTGCGCGCATCAAAGCGTGCCGTGCGCACCTGCACATCAGCCGCGCCTTCACGGGAGCCGGCGAACCACACCGCCATCAAATCGCCGTTGGGCAGAGCGGTGACGGACGAAGAATGCACAAAGTCGGTGAGTTGTGTGGACACGAACCGGCTGCTGTACTGCGCCGGCGTCGCCATTTTGGAGTTATTCGGGGTGGCTTGGGCAAACGGCGCCAGCACATGGGACGGGTGGCTTTGCCATGCAGCGAAAAACACTGCAAGCAGGCTGCAAATCAATAGGGCGGAGCGCATAGGGGACCTGTCAGATTGAGGATTACTGCACGCGCTTGGCCGGCAGGCGCTTCCTGCGACCGGTGAGCATGGATAACGGCAAGTTGTCCCGCACCTGGAAACTTTCAAACACCGCCGCCAGCACATGCACGCAGACCAGGCCCAGCAGCACATTGGCAGCGGTTTCGTGAATTTGCAGCGGCCAGTCGGCGCCCCACAGCGCGTCGACTTCCTGCATGAGGAAGCCGCTGATGCCGATGCACAGCAGCGCCAGCAACATCAACAGCATCACCAGCGCGCCAATCGGAGAATGGCCCAGGCGATGCTGCGGCCGGCCATTCAGCAGAGAGCGCAGGTGAGTTTTGAGCCGTTGTGATGTGGGCCAAAAATCCACCCAACGCGCACTGCGCGGCCCCACGAAACCCCATACTGCACGCACCAGCAGCCAGGCCATGGCGTAGTAGCCCAGCCAGACATGCCAGTCCTCGCCCGCTTCGTTAAAGAAGTAATTGGCGATGAAGACCCCGGCGATAGACAGATGAAACAGCCTTACCAGCGGGTCCCACAGGCGCAGGGATTTCCCTGGCATCAGCCTTTGATCTCAGTCTTCACGGCTTTGCCGGTGACCGGGTCGTGGTAGATCTCGACTTTGCGCTTATCTTTGTCAAAGCCGTAGATCTCGTAGCAGTTGCCGTCGGTAACCTTGAACTTGCTGATCTCGTAGCCTTCGGTTTTGAGCTTATCCTGGAAGGCTTTTTCGTCTTGCCATTGCGAACGCTCGGCAGTGGTGCATTGCGGGCCGGCGACGGCCAGGGGGCTAGCAATGATCAGGGACAGCAGCAGAATTTTGCGCATGGAAAATCTCTCGGCAGGTGCGGGAAACTGCACAGTGCAAAACCAACCTTAAAGCAACCTTAGTTGGCAACGAGCCGTAACATCTTTGCTGAAATAGCGCCGCCCAGAACCCGGCATGATGCCGCCGATTCCCTACAGAGATTTTTGCTATGCGCTTACTCCTCGTCGAAGATGATCGAGCTCTCGGCCAGGGGATTCGCGTGGCGTTGGGCACCGAGGGCTACGTCCTGGACTGGCTGCAGGACGGGGTCGCGGCCCTGCACGCCTTGCGCACGGAGAGCTTCGACCTGTTACTGCTCGACCTCGGCCTGCCGCGCCTGGACGGCCTCGACCTGTTGCAGCAACTGCGGGCCGAACAGCACGACTTGCCGGTGCTTATCCTCACCGCCCGCGACGGCACCGCCGAGCGAATCGCCGGGCTAGATGCGGGCGGCGACGACTACCTGGTCAAACCCTTCGATGTCGAAGAGCTCAAGGCTCGCGTGCGTGCCCTGTTGCGCCGTAGCCAGGGCCGCGCGCAACCCATGCTCGAACACGCTGGCATTAGCCTCGATCCGGCCAATCAGCAAGTACGTTTCCTCGGTGAGGACATCATCGTTACCCCCATGGAATACCAGCTGCTGCATCAACTGATAGTGCGCCCCGGCAAAGTGGTGACCCGCGAACGCCTGTCACGCGCCCTGTACGGCTGGCAGGACCGCGTCGAAAGCAACACATTGGAAGTGTTGATTCACAACCTGCGCAAAAAGTTATCCACCGAGCTGATCCGCACGGTGCGCGGCGTAGGCTATGTACTGGCGCTCAAACCATGAACTCCGTACGCACACGTATTCTCGTCCCGGTGCTGATGCTGATTCTGCTTGGTGACGCTTTGATCAGTTGGTTGGTACTGGGTGACAGCCACCACGAAATCGAGGAAGTCTACGACGCTCAACTCGCGCAAAGCGCACGCCTGCTACAAGGCGTGCTGCGCCAGCGCGACCCTGGCGAGGCGGATTGGGACCGTTTGTACCAGGCGTTTGACCAAGCCATGAGCCGCGTGGGTACAAAGGGCGTGGCCCATCCTTACGAAACCCGATTGACGTTCCAGGTGTGGCGCAATGACGGTCACTTGCTGGTACGGTCCGCCGAAGCGCCCGTGTTGGTCGCGCCGCCGGCTTCCCTCGGCTTCCACGACATCATGGACAACGGCAACGACTGGTGCGCCTTCCTCCTTGCCGACCCGCAACAGGGCCTGCTCATCTGGGTGGGCGAACGCGACGACATTCGCCAGGATCTTATCCAGCGCATCATGCGCCACACCCTCTGGCCCACCCTGATCGGCGTGCCGCTGCTCACCGTGTTGATCTGGCTGGTCATCGGCTGGGGCCTCAAACCCCTGCGCGCCATGGCCCGCAAGATTCGCGGGCGAACTGCCGAGACCTTGCAACCACTTAACCTCAAGCCCCTGCCCACCGACCTTGAGCCGATGCAAACCGCTCTCAACCGCCTGTTGGTCCAAGTGGATGATGTATTGGAGCGCGAACGCCGCTTCGTTGCCGACGCCGCCCACGAACTGCGCACGCCCTTGGCCATCCTGCGTATCCACGCGCAAAACGCCCAAAGTGCGGCAACGGCCGAGCAACGGCGCGAAGCGTTGGACTTTCTGGTCAACGGCGTCGACCGCGCCACCCGCATCGGCAGCCAGCTGCTGACCATGGCCCGCATCGAACCGCAACTGAACAACCTCAAGCGCAGCCCCGTGCAACTCACTGAACTGGTCCGTGAAGAGTTGGCCGAGTTGACGCCCCTGGCCATGGAAAAAGGCGTGGAACTGGTGCTGGAAGGGGACGAAGAGTGTTGGGTAGAAACCGAGCCGGCAGCGTTAGCTATTGCACTGCAGAATCTGGTGACCAATGCCCTCAACTTTTCTTCATCGGGGGGCGAGGTCACTGTAGTGGTGCGAAAGGACGAGGCAGGCATGGCCTGCTTAAGGGTTGAGGACGCAGGGCCGGGAATCGAGGAAGGGGAACTTGCAAGACTGTTTGAGCGATTTTATAGCAGAGGCAATGCCAATGGCGCGGGCTTGGGATTAGCCATAGTACAGATGGTAACTCGCAAAATTGGCGGCACCTTACATATCTATAATCTGGCAAGGGGTGGCGTTCGTGCAGAACTCCTTCTAAACCAGACCAATAACATTTCGTAGCTCGCTCACAAGCCGAACTGCATGGGTCATCGAATTCCGTTAAGTTTTCCTTGGCTACAGCCACCGCCAACCCGCCGTTGAATGGCTGAGGCCAAATCCAGTTGTGCCGTCAGGAACTCAACCAAGCCCGCCTCGTGCGGGCTTGGTTGTTTCTGGCGTCCATGGCTAAAGTGGGATCCCAAAACGCCGATAGCCCTGTACTGCATCTCGCAGTGCACGGAGGCAATATGAAAAAGATAGCTATCGCTGGACTGGTCGCTCTGCTTTCAATCGTTTCTTTATCCGCATCGGCGTGCCCGAAAGGGACGCATCCTTCCGGCGGAACGGGGTCGCACCATAAAGGCGGCACCTGCGTTTAAAACTAGCCCGGCAAGCGCCGGGCTTTTTGATGCTGCGCTCTGCGATCATCCACCGCCAATCGCCCTGCGGTCCGTGCGCAACCGGCAATCCGTGACAACTGCGCCTTCGTCCAATAGATTACGCCCCTCGAAACGCCCCGAGCTTTTCGCGCCTCAACCCCAGTCAACGAAGTAGTGGATGTTCAATGTCTGATTCCCATACCGATCCGGCCGCAAACGCCGTGTCGTCGAAGCAAGCCTACGAAGAAGCCATCAACCTTTCACAGCATGTGCCTCAGGCCAAAACCATCAGCGAGATGGTGCTCGACGCTTTCCAGAGCGCCAAGGAAAGCGACCAGATCCGCGACTTGCGCCTGGCCATACGCGCCGCCCATGACCGATTCGATGACGACCAGGCCTACGCGCTGATGGGTCAGCTTAAACAGCTCAAGGATGCAGAAGCCGCCGACATGGCCGCGCTGGAAGACCTGAGCGCGAAGTTTCCGATCAGTCGGATTCTGTCCAGCTACAAGGACGACCCTAGCTTCCAGGAACTCGTCTACAGCCTGGCATTGAAGGTGCTGAACCAGACGCATCAAGCGGTCAGTAACCCGAGCGGCGGCAAGAGCAAAGCGGCACGGCCGAAGAAGGAAGCCGAGGTTTTCGTCATCAGCAAGGACGGCGCCAGCGTCACCCTGCCCCTGCGCACGCCACGCTCGAAAGCCAACGCTGACCGCGAAGCCTTTGAATTCCTGGGCTTCACGTTCATCGGTGAAGGCGATGAGGCGGAGCTGCAAAGCGAGGTGTTCGTGGACAATCAGGGCAACCAGCAGCCTGCGACGCGCAAGAACATTGTCAGCGCGATCCAGCAGCAAACTGCGTTTGAAGGGTTCAGCGCCGTTCAGCAATAGGCTGCAGCAATAAGCGCGGCCATAAGCTCAACAGCAAGCTCAACACCCGGACCGGTGGCGATCGTAGCGCCATGATGTAACCTCAGGGGCTGGCCACTGCGGTGCCACCTGACGGTCGCCGCCCTCAAGAGGTGTTGAGCTATGCAGATTCTTGGTGAAACGATCATCGGACAACGCGCTGTGCGGGGCCAGGCAGGAGAGGTGTTCGCCCTCGCCGCCGCCACGGGCGAACCCCTTACACCGTCGTTTGGCGCCAGCACGCTGGATGACGTCAACGCGGCGTGCGAACTGGCCGAAGCGTCATTCGACCGTTATCGGCAACTGAGTGACGACCAACGCGCCAGCTTCCTTGAAGCCATCGCCCAAGGTCTTCTGGATCTGGGCGATGTGCTGACCGAGCGTGTCCATGTCGAAAGCGGCCTGCCCAAGCCACGCCTTGAAGGCGAGCGGATGCGCACGGTCAATCAGCTCAAACTGTTTGCCAGCCTGCTGCGTGACGGACGCTGGCACGGTGCCGTGGTCGATACCGCACTCCCGGAGCGCCAGCCCTTGCCCCGCGCAGACCTTCGTCTGCGGCGCATCGGACTCGGCCCGGTGGCGGTGTTCGGTGCGAGCAACTTCCCCCTCGCCTTCTCGGTCGCCGGCGGCGATACCGCTTCTGCGTTGGCGGCCGGTTGCCCGGTCATCGTCAAAGCACACCCGGCTCACCTGGGCACCAGCGAACTGGTGGGGCGCGTGATTCAGAAAGCCGCGCGCGATACCGGCATGCCAGAAGGCGTGTTCTCATTGCTGATCGATAAAGACATTGCTGTCGGCCAGGCGCTGGTCAGTCACCCGTTGATTCAAGCCGTGGGCTTCACTGGCTCCCGTCGTGGCGGTCTGGCGCTGGTGTCGGCCGCTCAGGCGCGTCCGGTGCCGATCCCGGTGTATGCCGAGATGAGCAGCATCAACCCGGTGTTCCTGCTGCCCGCCGCTTTGCTGGCCCGCGCCGAAACTATCGCCAAGGGTTTTGTCGAATCGCTGGTCATGGGCGCGGGGCAGTTCTGCACCAACCCCGGCATTCTGCTGGCACTGGAAAGCGACGCGCTGGAAACCTTCGTGTCGGCATCGGCCAAGGCGCTGTCCGAGAAACTACCGACCACCATGCTGACGCCGAACATCCACGGCGCTTACTGCAACGGTCTGAATAATCTGCACAGCGCGCAAGGCGTGACGCTGGTAGCGGAAGGTCAGGAGGCCGAAGGTTCATTCCAGGCGCGCCCGGCCTTCTTCCGCACCGACTCGGCCACGTTCCTCGCCAATCCCGCGCTGGAGGACGAAAACTTCGGACCAAGCGCACTGCTGATTGTTTGCACCGACGTCGCCGATCTGCAGAGAGTCGCTGCCAGCTTCGATGGGCAACTGACCGTGACGCTGCAGTTCGACGACGGCGACGAGGCGACCGCTCAGTCGCTGCTGCCAATCCTGGAGCGCAAGGCGGGACGGATTCTGTTCAATGACTTCCCGACCGGCGTCGAAGTGAGTTATTCGATGGTTCACGGCGGGCCGTTCCCGGCAACCTCCGACAGCCGCAGTACCTCGGTGGGCGCCACAGCCATTGATCGCTTCCTGCGTCCCGTCTGTTACCAGAACGTGCCGGACTCGCTGCTGCCCCCTGCGTTGAAAGCCAGCAATCCGTTGAAGACCTGGCGCCTGGTCAACGGCGAGTTGTCAAAGGACTGAGCTGCATCCACGTCCGGCCACTGAACCTGCTTCACCGCGCCCTTCCAATCAGGGGCGCGGTCGTAGCAAGCGGGGCATAGTCAGTCAGCCGATCGCTGCAGCACCTTGCCATCCGCCCCATCGCCAATCACCAGAAAATGCCCGCCCGCCACATGGTGAAGGGTGCGCAGCGCGTCATGGCCCTCGAAATGCCAGTGCCCTTCGGAAAACACGCGCTCATCCGCCCACGCTGCGACCACTTCGCCGATGAACAGATCGTGCGCGCTCTGGTTGTGCGGCTCGGGAATCAAACGGCACTCCAGCCAGCCCGCACAGCCTTCCAGTAACGGCGCCTCAACGTGGGAGCCCGCGAAAGTCTCCAGCCCATACGCTTTGAATTTATCCAGGCCCTGCTCTTGGGAGATGTCCAGCCCTGAGGTCGAGCCGACCGTTTCGACGATATCGATCTGGCTGAGGGTCGGCACGTTGATCACGAACGTCCCGGAGCTTTCGAGCAACTGCCGCGTCCACACCGACTTATCCAGCACGACGGTGACTTTCGGCGGTTGGAAGTCCAGCGGCATCGCCCACGCTGCCGCCATGATGTTGCGCTGCCCGTCGTGAGCGGCGCTGATCAAGACGGTCGGGCCGTGGTTGAGCAGGCGATAGCATTTGGCGAGGGGTACGGGACGCCGGTGAGAAGCCGTCATGGAAATCATCCTGGCAAAGAGAAAAGTGATCGAAAACTACAGGGTTTATCGCGCCGGGGAAACGCCACCCTCCCCTGCGAGAGGGAAACTGTCGCCTCCCTGAACTTCGCCCAAATCGCGCTTTGCAGATCAAGCCAAAGGTGATGTAATACTATAACAAATTATTTCAGGCTGCCCTTTCTGTGAAACGCGATTCCCGGCTTTCTCCCTCACTTGCAACGTCGGCGCTGGCTCAATCGGCCGGCAAGCGCGTGTTGATTTCTCTCGCCATGCTGGTCCTGCTGTGGATCGGCGTCGCCTGGGCGGTGGCGATTCCATGAGTGCCGCCATCGACCTCCACGACCTGACACTGACCTACGAACGCCGGCCAGCGGTGCATCACGCGAACGGCCGTTTCGCCGCAGGCAGCCTGACGGCGATCGTCGGCCCCAACGGCGCCGGTAAATCCACGCTGATCAAAGCCATCGCCGGTACGCTCAAACCCGCTGTCGGGCGCGTCGAGCGCAACCAGTTGGCGACGCGGCACATCGGCTATCTGCCGCAAGCTGCCGAGATCGACCGCAGCTTTCCGCTCAGCGTGGCCGACACGGTGATGATGGGGGCATGGCGCAGCATCGGCGCGTTCCGGGGCGCTACACGAAAGCACGCTGAACAGGCCCAGGACGCGCTGGGAGCTGTGGGTCTGGCTGGATTCGAGCAACGCAGCATCAGCTCGTTGTCGTCCGGTCAGTTTCAGCGCGTGCTGTTTGCCCGACTGTTATTGCAGGACGCTTCGGTGATTTTGCTCGACGAGCCGTTTACGGCCATCGACGCACGCACCACGCGGGACTTGCTGCAGTTGATCCGCACCTGGCATGGCCAGGGCCGCACCGTCATTGCGGTGCTGCATGACATCGAGCAAGTGCGTCAGCATTTTCCGAGCACGCTGTTGCTGGCCCGGGAAATCATTGCGTGGGGCGACACCGCCGACATTCTCAACGACGACAACCTGCGCCGCGCCAAGAACATGGCCGAGCACTGGAACCCTGACGCGCAACCGTGCGACGCCGATGCGGAGCAGACGCTGTGACGCTCTATAGCCTGTTGATCCAGCCCTTCGTCGATTTCGGTTTCATGCGCCGCGCCCTGGTGGCGTGCCTGGCGCTGGGCATCGGCTCCGGCCCGGTCGGCGTGCTGCTGATGCTGCGGCGCATGAGTCTGGTGGGCGACGCCATGAGCCACGCGGTATTACCGGGTGCCGCCGTGGGTTTTCTGTTCGCCGGATTGTCGCTCCCGGCGATGGGCTTCGGCGGCCTGATCGCAGGTCTCGCGGTCGCATTGCTGTCGGGGTTGGTGAGCCGTTACACATCACTGCGTGAAGACGCCAGCTTCGCCAGCTTTTACCTGACGTCTCTGGCGGCCGGCGTGCTGATCGTGTCCCTGCACGGCTCCAACGTGGATCTGCTTCACGTGCTGTTCGGCACCATCCTGGCGATCGACGATCAGGCGATTTTCATGGTGGGCGGCATCGCGTCGTTCACCTTGATTCTGCTCGCGCTGATCTACCGTCCGTTGATCCTCGAATGCTTCGACCCGGGTTTCCTGCGCGCGGTGGGCGGTCGCGGGTCTCTGTATCACGTGCTGTTTCTGCTGCTGGTGGTGCTCAATCTGGTGGCGGGGTTTCAAGCGCTGGGCACGCTGATGGCCGTCGGCATGATGATGCTGCCCGCCACGGTCGCGCGGTTCTGGGCGCGCTCGCTCACCGGCATGATCGTGATTTCGACCGTGGTGGCCACGCTCTCGGGCTTCATCGGCCTGATCGTCTCCTACCACGCCAGCGTCGCCTCCGGCCCGGCCATCGTGCTCACCGCCAGCGCCTTTTACGGGTTCTCACTGTTCTTTGGACGCAGCGGTTTTGTACGCCGGCTGTTCCCGAGGGTTCATCTGTCCGGCTGATCGTCCTCTTACCGCAAGGAAACCACCATGAAACGTTTCACGCTTCTGACCGCCGCGCTGGCGTTGTCGGGCCTGGCCAACTTCGCCCAGGCAAAAACCCTGGAAACCGTCGCCTCGTTCACCGTCATCGCCGACATGGTGCACAACGTCGGCGGCGATCACGTACACGTGACCTCGCTCATCGGGCCCAACGGCGACCCTCACGTCTACGAGCCCACCCCCAATGACGCCCAGGCACTGAAAAAAGCCGACGTAGTATTTGTCAGCGGCTTGCATCTGGAGGGCTGGCTGGATCGGCTGATTACCGCCTCCGGCTACAAAGGCCGGCCCGTCGTGCTGTCTGACGGGATCATGACCCGCAGCATGGAAGAAGACGGCAAGAAGATCACTGACCCGCACGCCTGGAACAGTGCGGTGAACGGCGTCGTTTACGTCAGAAATATCATCAAGGCCCTGCAGAAAGCTGACCCGGACAATGCCGCCGATTACAAAGCCAACGGTGAGAAATACATCGCCCAACTGCAGGACATGGACGCTTATGCCCGTGCGCAGATCGGTACCATCCCGGTCGCACAGCGCAAGGTGCTGACGTCCCACGACGCCTTCGGCTATTTCGGTGATGCCTATGGCGTGACCTTTCTCTCGCCGCTGGGCTTTTCCACAGAAACCGAAGCCTCTGCGGCTGACGTCGGCAAGCTGATCAATCAGATCAAGCAGGAGCACGTTAGCGCCTACTTCTTCGAGAACTCTGGCGACCCGCGCCTGGTGCAACAGATCGCCAAAGCCAGCGGCGCGCACCCGGGCGGCGAGCTGTACGTGGAAGCGCTGTCACCCGCAGACGGCCCGGCGGCGACCTATGTGACGATGTTTCGCTACAACGTGGACAAGCTGGCAGCGGCCATGAAAGGCCAGTGACGTAACGTCGCGACGGCTCACTGATCTCTGCTGCGCGCCGTGCGTGGCAGGGATCAGCGACCCGGCTCAGCGAACCGGCAGCGCTGGCGCGGGTCAATCTGTATGCTGGCGCACCGTCCGCCGACATCGACAGGATGATCCATGACCACCCTCTCCTTCGCGCCATTTCAGTCCCTCGCCGACCTGCTGATTCCCCACACCGTGGCGGAGAGGCTCGACGGCTCCCATGACGTTTCGCACCTGCACCGGGTCTGGAGCAACGTCTGCGCCATTCGTGACACGGAGGGCGGTGATCATCAAATCCTGCTCGCCGCCACCCTGCTCCACGACTGCGTTTCAGTGGAAAAGAACTCGCCCTTTCGCTCAAGCGCCTCGCGTCTGGCCGCGGCAAAAGCGACCGAGCTGCTCGCAGAAATGGGCTGGGACGAAGAGCGCACCCAGGCCGTCGCCCATGCCATCGAATCCCACAGCTACTCGGCCAACATCGCAACCACCACGCTGGAAGCAAAAATCCTGCAGGACGCCGACCGTCTCGACGCCCTCGGCATGGTCGGCGTGGCGCGGCTGTTCTACGTGTCCGGGCGCATGGGCAGCCAACTCTACGACCCCGCCGACCCGCAGGCGCAACAGCGTGATCTGGACGACAAACGCTTCGCCGTCGATCACTTCAAAACCAAGATCTTCACCCTGGCGCAGGGATTTCAAACGGCCAAGGGGCAGCATATGGCGCAGGTCAGGCATGCACGGGCGGAGCGGTTTCTGCGGGAGTTTATGGAGGAGATTGGTGCGTAAAATGTCCAGGTTCACGCTGATCCCTTTCAGCAAATAGGGTAATCGCAACAATTCCGAAACATTTACAGCAATGTCACAAAGACATCATGGAACCCCTCTATAACCATCTCTCCGGTGTGTTCGTCGATGGGATGATTGGCAGTGAAAAGGTTATTGCGTCGTGTAGTCCGTCCTTCTTCCAGGCCCGCTTTCCTGCGTCGCTTCAGGATTACTCAGCGGTTGGTGCTGTGCTTCGGCGTGACCGCACTGTTGCTGGTAGCGCTCGGTGTTTTTTGTCTGTTGCAGATGCAGAGCATCCGCGATCAGGGCGAAGCGGTTGAGAGTGGGTCGCTGCCCAGCATTGCCATGGCCGACGCGATCGCCATCGACCTGATCAAGTTGCGCGGCGAGAGCGCCAGGCTGATCGCCAATGCCGACGACCCCGGTGCTGTGGTGACCAGCAAGATCAACGTCGAGCAACTGAAGAACGAAGTCGAAAAAGGCTTCGTCGACTATCTCGCCCACGCCACCGACAGCACCGAGCGGGATTCCATCAAGGCCCTTCAAGATGCCTATGGCGCTTTTATGCCGGCGCTGCAAGACGAAATCACCCTGATCGAACAACGCAAGCTCGACGACGCGCGCATGCTGCTCAACACCACGCTGAGCCTGCAGGGTGATTTGATGGACATGCAGGTGCAGTTGCTGCGCGAGCTGAACAAGCAAAGTGCGGCGGGTACCGTCGACGCTGCCGGCGCGCGGTTCCAGCAGACCCGAATCATCGCCGTCAGCGCCATCGTGGCGGCGCTGGTGCTCACGTTGTTGCTCGCGTGGCGACTGAGCCTGAGCATCATTCGCCCCCTGCGTCAGTCGCTGCACATTGCCAGCACCATTGCTCAAGGAGATCTAAGCCCGCAGCCGATTCCGGAGGGTAAGGACGAAACGGCTCAACTGCTGAAGACCCTGGGCGTGATGCGCGCCAATCTGCACGGCACGATCGATCAGATCTACGCCGCCGCCGGCCAGTTGAGCCAGTCTGTCCAGGAAATGGGCGCGATTGCCGAAGCCAGCGCCAAGAACCTGCAACTGCAGAACGATGAGATCGAGCAGGCCGCGGTGGCGGTGAACCAGATGAGTCAGGCGGCCGTGGAAGTCGCCGATAACGCCAGCAGCACGTCGAGCGAATCGAAGGCGTCCAACGAAGCGGCCGCCGAGGGACGTCTGCGCCTGACCGGCACCATTGACTCGATCAAGGAGTTGACCGACAACGTTCTTGATTCCTCTCACCAGGCCGACGGTCTCGCCGAGCGCACGCTGAGCATCAGCAAGATTCTCGAAGTCATTCGCGCGATTGCCAACCAGACCAACCTGCTTGCACTGAATGCCGCCATCGAAGCCGCACGGGCGGGCGAAGCGGGCCGCGGATTCGCCGTGGTCGCCGATGAAGTACGCTCCCTCGCCCAACGCACCAGCGCGTCGACCACCGAGATCGAAACGCTGATTAACGATGTACAGAAAAGCACTCAGGAGACCGCGCAAACGCTACGCGTCACCGCTGCCCAGGCCAATCTGACCCTGGAGCAGGCCGCTGCCACCGGTCACGCACTGACCGTCATCATCAGCGCAACCTCGACCATCAGCGACCGGAACATGCTGATCGCCAGCGCCGCCGAACAACAGGCTCAAGTGGCTAATGAAGTTGATCGTAACCTGAGCAGCATTCGCGATCTGTCGTCGCAATCGGCGTCCGGCGCTGAGCAAACCACAGTAGCGAGCAACGCGCTGTCGATGCTGGCAACTGACCTGAACACGATGGTTCAGCGATTCGTGTTGTAAGCCATTCCCAGTCATGTCCAAGTGTTTCATTATCGAAACACCACCCACGCAGAGGGGTGACTACGCCAACAAGGACATGAGCATGAAAAAAACAGCTGCATTGAGCATCGCCCTCACCGCATTGACGCTGAGCCTCACCGCTCAGGCTGACGTCAACGTCAAACTGGGGAGCAAGGAGCGCGTCACACACCTGTTTGCCTACCCGAACAACTGCAATGTCATCTGTTTCCGAAACTGGACGCTGGAACAGACCGTCGAGCACTACCTCACGCAAAGCGTGCAGCGTGACGGCTACGCGGCTGCCAAGGTTGCGGTGCACAACGACAACGACGTTATCTACGCCGACATTACCGGCGTGCCGGACGGCTACGACAAACCCCTTTCAGCGCTGCTCGACGCTGGCGACCTGGCCTATGCCGGCGCGAACAAACTCAACGCCGATAACAAATTTGCCTACAACTGGTATCTGTTTCTGCCATTGGGCATGGCGCTGGAAAACCGCAAGAGCGTCGAGTTGCTGCATTTCCCGCCGGACTATTCACTGACGCAGGCTCAGGACTATCTTTTCTCGGCCACTACCGACCGCTGGTCCGAGCTGCTCACGGATAACGGCATCCCCAAGGAGCAGACGCCTGCTTATCAGACCATCATCGACATCGCGCCCATTGCTGCGCCGTCCAACGCCGGCAAGGACCTCGAAAACGTCTACAGCTACTTCACCGATTACCAGACCAACATGGTCAAGCAGCTGACGCAAAGTGCGGCGGGCACATCGCTGCCGATGGTCGCGTTCGGTGCGCCGGTACGCGCCTGGCTCAAGCAGCAATACAACGTGACGGTTCCGGTGTTGGGCCTGGCGAGCATCAGCCCGACCACCGGCCAAAGCGTCGCCGTGCTGGGCTCCAATCACCCGAGCTATATCTGGAATGCGGCGGACAAAAGCAATTACGGCGGGGACGAAGCGAAGGCGGATGAAGCCGGTTTGAAAGTCATGGGCCAGGACCTGAGCGCGGCGTGCTGGCAAGCCGGCATGGGCCAGAAACCGACCACCGATCCGGCGGCGCTGTTGAACCAGTGCACGACCAACTGGCAGGTGACCAACAAAGTTGAAACCTGCAAACTGTTCTTCACCACAGTCCGCAAGTTGACGCCGGATCAGGCGGCAGCGAAATGCCGCACGGGCGAGGTGTCGCGGCAGATCAAACTGCTGCAAAAGCCGCTGCCGGAGATGAAGCAGACCAAGCTGTAAAGCCTCGGCCTGTGTAGGAGCGCGCTTGCCCGCGAACGCGTTTTGCCAGACACCACTGTGATATCTGGAAGAATGCATTCGCGGGCAAGCGCGCTCCTACAATTTGATGGACGCTTGCCCTACCCGATCACTCCCCCTGCGGACGCAACCGATACTGCGGCGGCAACTGCTCCGGGCCGCTGATGGTCGCGTTCAGACTCTTCCAGCGCCCATCCTTGATGCCATAGATGCAACCATGGACAGACAACTTCTGCCCACGGTGCCAGGCGTTCTGCACGATGCTGGTGTGGCCGACGTTGGCGACCTGCTGAATCACGTTCAGCTCGCACAACCTGTCGACTTGTTCTTCTTCCGTCGGCAGCTGGGCCAGCAGCTCACGGTTTTCGTAGTACAGGTCGCGAATGGTGCGCAGCCAGCCATCGATCAAACCAAACTGGCGATCCTGCATCGACGCGCGCACGCCGCCGCAACCATAGTGGCCGGTAACGAGGATGTGTTTTACCTTGAGCACGTCGACGGCGTACTGAATCACCGACAGGCAATTAAGGTCAGTGTGCAGCACGACGTTGGCCACGTTGCGGTGCACGAACAGATCCCCCGGCAGCATGCCGACGATCTCATTGGCGGGGACACGGGCGTCCGAACAACCGATCCATAGGAATTCCGGCGTCTGCTGGCGCGCCAGCTTGGCAAAGAACTCGGGGTCTTCTTCCTTGATAGCGGCAGCCCAACGTTCGTTGTTGTCGATCAAGTCTTGTAGTTCGTTCATGCGTTGATGCCTCGGAAATGGTGCTCAGCTATGACTGGGGCTCGGCGCTTCAGGTCACGCGGGCGATCGTCCGATCGGCGATGACCGATCAGGAAGCGGATGGAATCTTCGCCATGTCGTCCGGTCCACCCATTAAGACCGACACTATTGAGGATTTGCCATGAACGATTCACGCCGTCCATTCGATGCCACTCAACCCGAGCCCATCGATGACAACGAAGACCGCATGGGATCGATGGAAGAGCTCAACTTCAACGACAACAATGAGCCGAGCGGGCGCATTGGCGACGTCATTCCTGAGGATGAACTTGAAACGTTGATCCCTGATGAACGCGTACGTGAAGCAGGGCTGACCGGTGCATCCACCGCAGATCACAACCCGACGGACGACGACATGAGCCCTGAAACATTGATCCGTGAAGATGGCGCACGCTCGCCCCGTGAAGCCGGCGAAGATGGCCCGGCTGACCAGGCTCTGAGCGTCGTCGATGAAGATGACATCGGTGCTGGCGCTGGTCTGGATGAAGAAGAAATGGCCATTCTTGATCCGCTGGACGGCAAGCCTGGCGTCTGATCAGCGGCTTGAGTGTTGTGGGAGCGAACCAGGTTCGCCCCACAGTGGCCCCTGGATCATTCGAACAGCGTGCAGGCCATGACGATCGCATCCTCACGCCCGCCCACTGCCGGGTAATAATCCCGACGTCGGCCTATTTCGTTGAAACCATAGCGCTCATATAAACGGTAGGCCGACCGATTGCTGTCTCGCAGTTCGAGAAAACACTCCCGGCCATTGATCTCGTAGGCACGCTTCATCAACTGTTCCAGCAGCACCAGCCCCAAGCCACGGCCCTGACTCTCCGGTTTAACGGTGATGTTGAGCAAGTGCGCTTCATCGATGATCACGTTGATCACCCCGTGCCCCACTTGCTGACTGCCTTCGAACATAAGCCAGACTTCGTATGACTTCAGCGCATCGAGGTAAATGCCTCGCGTCCAGGGATGACTGAATGCGGCGTACTCAATCTTCAGGACGGCATCCAGGTCAGCTTCGGTCATGCGGCGAAACGTTACTGCGTCATTCATCTACGGTCTTCCAACGGCCCATCAACTGACGCATGGAGCGCCACACTTCGGCCTTTCGCTGCGGCTCGTCCATCAACAGTTCCAGACCCGGCAGCGCCCAGGCTAACCCCAGGCCATCAACCTGAAGTTCAAGATTGTAGGATTCGGCGTCCGTTTCAGCCGCAAAACGCAGCGCCGGGAGTCCGATCAGCCACAGGCAGGTGCAGGGTTGTTCTTCGACGCGTGCGTACAGAAAACCCTGGACGAAATCCCGTGCCGCTTCGGGCCCTTGATCCATTTTCCCGCGCACCAGCAGCGGCCAGCGCACGGGCTCGCCGATGATCTGCGGGCTGTCCGGCAGGCCAGCGGCACGCAGCATGTCTTTGAGCAACAGATAGGAAGGGTCGCGGCTCTGAAACGGCTCGCCGGTCACCAGTTCCACCAGCAGCAGGCAACTCCCGGCGCGCAGCAGTTGCAGGGCAAACCGCGGCGGCGGCGCGACAGGCGCTTTCACCACGGCCGGTGCAGCCTCGTCTTGCTGCACAGGCTTTGGCTTGGGCGCGCTGGATGGACGAGGTATATCGATCTTCGGCCGCTCGACTATACGCGCAGCGGGCGTCGGCGCGACGGCGGGCGAATCGCGCTCCGGCGCGTGAGGGGTATCCGCCTGAATAACCGGCGCGGGCGCATCTACAATCTGCGGCATCGGCGCAAGCAACTCGGGACGCGACGGCGCGGCAAAAGGCAATTCAGTGCGCGGCAGCCAGCTGACCACCTGCATGGCGGTCAGATAAGCGCGACGACGAGGCTCGTTGAGCAAAGGTCAGCTACCTGTGGATAAAGTCAGGCGAAAGATTCTACAGGCCTTCACCGTTTCCCGCCGCTGTTGATCGACTGAGGGTGAAAAACGAGCCCGGCGATGCAGTACAATCGCCGCTTTTATTTGCCAGTCAGCGACCATCCGATGATCGAACCTAAGCGCGTCCTGCGCGCCCTTGCCGAACACTGGGCGCTTCTCGAGCCACTCTGCGAGCACTTCGACCAGGGCACTTTGAGCCTGAGCGAACTGCGATTGCAACTGGCGGCCCAGCAACTGGAGAGCACGCCCCAGGACATCACCACTCTGCTGGACGTCTGGATTCGGCTCGACATACTGGTCCCGGTGGCGAAAAGCCCGAACCGTTTCGAGCTGAACGCGCAGATCCACGATTTCCTGTCGTACCTGCGTCGCGAGCATCGTCTGGGGCTGTGCCTTGAAATCGAAGCGTACCTTCGCCACCTCGAACGGCTGGCCGGCTACATACAGGAAGCCTTTGACGCCCGCGACGCCAATGACCTCGCTCGGCAGCTGCGCTTGCTGGACATGCGCGTGCGGGATGTACTGAAAAAGCTCGCCAACGACGAGCAGGCGCTGGTGGCCGTGGCCGAACGCGCCAAGACCAGTGACCGGCAGATTCCCCTGCGTCAGCGATACGCGGAAGTGCTGGCGACCTGGGATGAATACGTCGAGCCGATGATCCAGCTGGTGAACGCCGATGGCGCCTTCGAACAGGGCGTGCGCAAGGTAGAGAACGTGCTGCTGCGCATGCTGACGGACCAGCAGCGTCTCGGCCACCTCGTTGACGACGACATGCTCCTGCGCACCCACGCGCGCATCCTTGAAATGCAGACCAGCGCGCAGCTGACCTTGCGTCATGCGCGCGAGTTGCTGCTGCCGCTGCGTGAAGAAGCGCGTCGCCACAACGCCGTGACTCGTGGCGCTGCCCTGGCGCTGTCGGCGATTCGTCGACGGGGCCTCGATGCCGTGCCGCAAGCGGCGATGCCGATGTTCACCCGTCCGCAGAGCACATTCCTAGGCAGTGCCAATCAGGTTGAAGCGTATGTCTATGCGCTGGCGCGCTTCGAGCCGAAACCGGCGCGCTTTCCCAAGGCCAATGTCACCCGCAAGGGCGAGCCGCCGCGCGCACCGCGTACGGTCAGGGAAATGGTCGAGCGCTGCGAAGACGCCCTGCCGATGCCAGATCTGATGGTCTGGCTGCTGGAGCAAGAGCCCACCGGCGCGACCGACGAATTGCTGTACTGGTTTTCGCGCCTGTCGCGGGACAAACGCTTCAAGCGCGAGCGCCTTGAGCGCCGCGAATACCTGACCCAGGAGCACCGCGTCAGCCTGCGCTCCTTCGCCCTGCTCTCGAGCAAAGACGCCACCCCAGAGAATTCCGAGGGCACCGCCCATGCATCTTGATCTATCCGAAATGACCCAGCTGGCGCCGATCTTCCGCGAGCTGTTCAAGGGCTACCACGTCAGCCGCCGCGACCCCGAGCTGTACGCACAGCTTTCCAATCTTCAGGATCAGTACCGCGGTCTGTTCAAAGCGTTGGGGTTCGAACTGGTCTGCGACACCCGTGGTTTCTACTACTTCGTGCCTGATCTGGCGGCCGCGCAGGTCAACAAGACCGCGCAACGTCTGGCCCTGTTCACATTCATCCTCGTCGAGCACCTGGCCGACCAGGGCCGCGACCCGGTCGCCGTGCTCGACGGCGGCAGCCTGGGCCGTGACGAGCTGCCCTCGCTGTTGGAAAAGTACCGCGATCTGTTCCTGCAGGCTGAAGTCCAGACCCAGGAAGAGCTCGAAGAAAAAATCATGCGCCGCATGACCCAGCTGGGATTCGCCGCCGAAGAAGTCGGCATCTACCGCTTCCTGCCGCCGATGCATCGCTTCCTCGACGTCTGCCTCTCGGTACAGCAAGACCGTGATCTGGCGGCCAGCCTGCACAGCGCCCTGCCGTTGCCGGCCCCGGTACTGATTGACGAAGACAGCGATGAGCGACTGCTGGAAACGGACGACCCGCTGGACCTCACCGAATTCGATGAATCAGCAGAAACCGAAGAGCAAGCGCTAGCCCGGGCGATCGCTGAAGAACAGGAGCATGACGCATGAGCCAGGAACGCTACGGAATACGCCGCTTCGCGCTGCTGAACACCGCCGGTTACAGCCTTGGGTTGTTTCCCTTGGAGCATCCGCTGTCGGTCTACGGCGCGAACAACCTGGGCAAGAGTGCGTCGATCAACGCTTTGCAGTTCCCGATTCTGGCGCGCATGTCGGACATGAGCTTCGGCAAATACAGCCTTGATCAATCGCGCCGCTTCTATTTCGCTTCCGACACCAGCTACATCCTCGTCGAAGTATCCCTGCCCCACGGTCCTCATGTGATCGGCGTGGTCGGTCGAGGCCCGGGCGGCGGTTTCGGTCACCAGTTTTTCGCGTACGCCGGCAAGCTGGACCTGGCTCATTACCAGAAGAACGACACCTGCCTGCGCCAGAAGGAGCTGTTTGCCAATCTGGAAAGCCAGGGCCTGAAAGCTTATGAGCTGAAGCCCGATGAACTGCGTCGTTTGCTGGTCGGTGGCCATACGTCGATCCCCCTGGACCTGACGCTGATTCCCTTGCGCTCGACCAGTGAACAGAGCCTGAAGACCTTCCGCGCACTCTTCATCAACTTGCTGCACATGCGCGAGATCACCGCGGCCAAATTGAAGCAGCTGTTTCTCGACGCCTTTGAGCACAGCCTGCGCTCCGGCAGCGTCGATTACATAGCGGCGTGCGAAGAAGCGTTCCGCGACGTACGAAGGATGGAGCAGGACTACAACGCTCTGGTCCTCGCCGGCCCATTGGTCGAAGCGTTGGCCAATGGCGTCAGACAGCGCGACATCCTGCGCGGCAAGCTGCATCGGCTCTCGCCATTGCTCGACTCGTTGCTGGGCACATGGCAGGACTACTCCAATGCGCGCAAAGAAGAGCTGGTCATTCAGAGCGAGCACTACCGTAACGAGCAAGATTCGCTGCAGAACGATCAGCGTGGCGGCACTCAAGAGCTGATGCGACTGGAGCGTGAGATCAGCAACATCCAGCGCTGGATTGGCGAACTGGCAGTACTGAAGAACCGGTTTGCGCTGGTCAACGACGTTAAAGTTCTTGAACAACAGTTACTGGCTGCAAAAGACGCCCACGATGAACTGGCCGGTGCTCTCGCACAGTCGCGCCAATTCAGCGCCGAGGATCTGGATGAGCGCCTGCGTGATCTGGAAAAACGTCTGAAGTCAGTGAAGCAACAGCTCGATCATGCGGACAACAATAGCTATGCCCGCCTGCGCGAAGAATTCTCGCAGCCTGATGTAGAGCGTCTGATGCGCTTGTTTAACAGCGCGCTGTTCAGCTTGCCGTTGGGCGACCAAGGTATCGCGCTGGATGATGGCGATGCGTGGGTCAAATCCCTCGAAGCGATTCTCGATGGGTTCAAGGGCGAACGTTTCGAAGTCCCCGGCCTGACTGTCAATCTGTCGAACATCGAGCCCCCTGCGCTGCAAGCGCTGGCCGATCGCGCCGCGCTGCGCGATCAGAAAGAGCGCCTGGAGAAGGAGCTCAAGCAACTGAAGACTCAACAAGCCGTAGCAGCGGACCGTGCGGCGAGTAAAACCCAGACTGAAGCACTGTACCAGCAGGTGCTGGATGCGCAGAAAGCGCTCGAAGACTTCCGTCGCGCTCAGACATTGAGCGCCGAAGAGGGCGAGAAGCTTGAGCAGTTGGCCCAGATGGAAGCGGCCCAGGATGAGCTAAAACGCTCCAGTGATGCATTCACCGAGCGCGTTCAACAGCTGTCAGCCAAGCTGCAGCTGGTCGGTCGTCAGATCGGCGATCTTGAATCCAAGCAACGCACGCTGGATGACGCACTGCGTCGTCGCCAATTGCTCCCGACCGATCTACCCTTTGGTACGCCGTTCATGGAGCCGGTTGATGACTCGCTGGAAAACTTGCTGCCGCTGCTCAATGATTATCAGGACAGCTCGCAGGGCCTCTTGCGCTGCGATGGTCAGATCGAAGCGCTGTACGCGCAGGTTCGCTTGAAAGGCGTGGCGAAGTTCGACAGCGAAGACGACATGGAGCGGCGTCTGCAATTGCTGATCAACGCTTACGCTCATCGCACGGATGAAGCGCTTACCTTGGGCAAGGCACGCCGTGCTGCTGTGACCGACATCGCTCGAACGCTGCGTAACATCCGCAGCGACTACGACAGCCTTGAGCATCAACTGGCGTTATTTAACCGTGAGATCAACCGCCGGCAGGTTTCCAACCTGGAGAGCTTCCGCATTGTGCTCGCGCCGAACAAGGAAGCGCTCAAGCACATCGACCAGATCATCCACAGCGCCGGTCAGTACGAAGAAGGCGAGACACTGTCGGTGTTTGATCTGAGCCAGAGCGCCGAGCAAGACAACAAGAACGAGGATGCCAAGGAGTATCTGGCCCGCCTGGTTGCGGCTAACCACAACCAGCTCGGCTTGAAGGACTTGTTCGAACTCGCGTTCGAGATCACCAAGGTCAACAGCCAGCCGGTTATCCACACCGACATCGATGGGGCGGCGTCCAACGGGACGACCATGACCATCAAGGCCCTGACCAACATGTATCTCTTGCTGCACCTGATGGATCGCGAGCAGGCCGGACGGATTCGTCTGCCCTACTACCTCGACGAAGCCGCTGACATCGATGAAAGGAATCAGGCCGCGCTGCTGGAAACAAGCTTGCAGCTGGGCTTTGTACCGATTCTGGCGAGCGTCAAGCCACAAGTGTCGGCACATGTGGCTATTGACCTGGAAGGCGGCAGTGGGCCTGCCGGGATCTATATCGACGAGGCGGACTGGAAGTACATTCAACGTCGTGACGAGGCTACTCCGGTGAACGTAGCCCAAGCAGTTGAAACCCTTAGCGAGTAATTAAACCACTTGAAAGCAAAAAGCCCTGCAGCGATGCAGGGCTTTTTTGTGTGCGCTGATTCGCGGCGATTGGTGGTTGGCGAGGCCGAGAACTTTTTTGCGCGCAAAAACAAAACCCCATCTGCTTTCGCAAATGGGGTTTCGGAATTTAATCTTGACGATGACCTACTCTCACATGGGGAAACCCCACACTACCATCGGCGATGCATCGTTTCACTGCTGAGTTCGGGATGGGATCAGGTGGTTCCAACGCTCTATGGTCGTCAAGAAATTCGGGTGCTGACTCGTTCTCTCGAACGCTTCAGCAAATCGGGTATGTGATCAAGGTACAGCCTGTGTGTTCGCAAACTTTCGTCTTCATGCGTCTTCACACACCGCAACCTGCCATCTTTCTGCAGATTGCTTGGGTGTTATATGGTCAAGCCTCACGGGCAATTAGTATTGGTTAGCTCAACGCCTCACAGCGCTTACACACCCAACCTATCAACGTCGTAGTCTTCGACGGCCCTTCAGGGAACTCAAGGTTCCAGTGAGATCTCATCTTGAGGCAAGTTTCCCGCTTAGATGCTTTCAGCGGTTATCTTTTCCGAACATAGCTACCCGGCAATGCCACTGGCGTGACAACCGGAACACCAGAGGTTCGTCCACTCCGGTCCTCTCGTACTAGGAGCAGCCCCTCTCAAATCTCAAACGTCCACGGCAGATAGGGACCGAACTGTCTCACGACGTTCTAAACCCAGCTCGCGTACCACTTTAAATGGCGAACAGCCATACCCTTGGGACCGGCTTCAGCCCCAGGATGTGATGAGCCGACATCGAGGTGCCAAACACCGCCGTCGATATGAACTCTTGGGCGGTATCAGCCTGTTATCCCCGGAGTACCTTTTATCCGTTGAGCGATGGCCCTTCCATACAGAACCACCGGATCACTAAGACCTACTTTCGTACCTGCTCGACGTGTCTGTCTCGCAGTCAAGCGCGCTTTTGCCTTTATACTCTACGACCGATTTCCGACCGGTCTGAGCGCACCTTCGTACTCCTCCGTTACTCTTTAGGAGGAGACCGCCCCAGTCAAACTACCCACCATACACTGTCCTCGATCCGGATAACGGACCTGAGTTAGAACCTCAAAGTTGCCAGGGTGGTATTTCAAGGTTGGCTCCACGCAGACTGGCGTCCACGCTTCAAAGCCTCCCACCTATCCTACACAAGCAAATTCAAAGTCCAGTGCAAAGCTATAGTAAAGGTTCACGGGGTCTTTCCGTCTAGCCGCGGATACACTGCATCTTCACAGCGATTTCAATTTCACTGAGTCTCGGGTGGAGACAGCGCCGCCATCGTTACGCCATTCGTGCAGGTCGGAACTTACCCGACAAGGAATTTCGCTACCTTAGGACCGTTATAGTTACGGCCGCCGTTTACCGGGGCTTCGATCAAGAGCTTCGCGTTAGCTAACCCCATCAATTAACCTTCCGGCACCGGGCAGGCGTCACACCCTATACGTCCACTTTCGTGTTTGCAGAGTGCTGTGTTTTTAATAAACAGTCGCAGCGGCCTGGTATCTTCGACCGGCATGAGCTTACGGAGCAAGTCCTTCACCCTCACCGGCGCACCTTCTCCCGAAGTTACGGTGCCATTTTGCCTAGTTCCTTCACCCGAGTTCTCTCAAGCGCCTTGGTATTCTCTACCCAACCACCTGTGTCGGTTTGGGGTACGGTTCCTGGTTACCTGAAGCTTAGAAGCTTTTCTTGGAAGCATGGCATCAACCACTTCGTGTTCTAAAGAACACTCGTCATCAGCTCTCGGCCTTAAGATCCCGGATTTACCTAAGATCTCAGCCTACCACCTTAAACCTGGACAACCAACGCCAGGCTGGCCTAGCCTTCTCCGTCCCTCCATCGCAATAACCAGAAGTACAGGAATATTAACCTGTTTTCCATCGACTACGCTTTTCAGCCTCGCCTTAGGGACCGACTAACCCTGCGTCGATTAACGTTGCGCAGGAAACCTTGGTCTTTCGGCGTGGGTGTTTTTCACACCCATTGTCGTTACTCATGTCAGCATTCGCACTTCTGATACCTCCAGCAAGCTTCTCAACTCACCTTCACAGGCTTACAGAACGCTCCTCTACCGCATCACTTGCGTGATACCCGTAGCTTCGGTGCATGGTTTGAGCCCCGTTACATCTTCCGCGCAGGCCGACTCGACTAGTGAGCTATTACGCTTTCTTTAAAGGGTGGCTGCTTCTAAGCCAACCTCCTAGCTGTCTAAGCCTTCCCACATCGTTTCCCACTTAACCATGACTTTGGGACCTTAGCTGACGGTCTGGGTTGTTTCCCTTTTCACGACGGACGTTAGCACCCGCCGTGTGTCTCCCATGCTCGGCACTTGTAGGTATTCGGAGTTTGCATCGGTTTGGTAAGTCGGGATGACCCCCTAGCCGAAACAGTGCTCTACCCCCTACAGTGATACATGAGGCGCTACCTAAATAGCTTTCGAGGAGAACCAGCTATCTCCGAGCTTGATTAGCCTTTCACTCCGATCCACAGGTCATCCGCTAACTTTTCAACGGTAGTCGGTTCGGTCCTCCAGTTAGTGTTACCCAACCTTCAACCTGCCCATGGATAGATCGCCCGGTTTCGGGTCTATTCCCAGCGACTAGACGCCCTATTAAGACTCGCTTTCGCTACGCCTCCCCTATTCGGTTAAGCTCGCCACTGAAAATAAGTCGCTGACCCATTATACAAAAGGTACGCAGTCACCCAACAAAGTGGGCTCCCACTGCTTGTACGCATACGGTTTCAGGATCTATTTCACTCCGCTCTCCGCGGTTCTTTTCGCCTTTCCCTCACGGTACTGGTTCACTATCGGTCAGTCAGTAGTATTTAGCCTTGGAGGATGGTCCCCCCATGTTCAGACAAGGTTTCTCGTGCCCCGTCCTACTCGATTTCATTGACAAGAGATTTTCGCGTACAGGGCTATCACCCACTATGGCCGCACTTTCCAGAGCGTTCCGCTAATCTCAAATCAACTTAAGGGCTGGTCCCCGTTCGCTCGCCACTACTAAGGGAATCTCGGTTGATTTCTTTTCCTCAGGGTACTTAGATGTTTCAGTTCCCCTGGTTCGCTCCATACACCTATGTATTCAGTGTAAGGTAACGGTCTTATGACCGCTGGGTTCCCCCATTCAGATATCTCCGGATCACAGTCTGTTTGCCGACTCCCCGAAGCTTTTCGCAGGCTACCACGTCTTTCATCGCCTCTGACTGCCAAGGCATCCACCGTATGCGCTTCTTCACTTGACCATATAACCCCAAGCAATCTGGTTATACTGTGAAGACGACATTCGCCGAAAGTTTGCATTTCACAAACTTTACCTTAGCCTGGACACACACCAGTGAAAGAGGTGCCCAGTCTATATTTCAATCACATACCCAAATTTTTAAAGAACGATCTAATCAAAGACTAGAAATCAACATTCACCGTGCCAGCACGGAATGCTCATTTCTAAACTCTAACAACGAAACAGCGGTAAGTGGTGGAGCCAAACGGGATCGAACCGTTGACCTCCTGCGTGCAAGGCAGGCGCTCTCCCAGCTGAGCTATGGCCCCGTAGGTGTTCTACAGGCGTTTCCCACACAAAAATTGGTGGGTCTGGGCAGATTCGAACTGCCGACCTCACCCTTATCAGGGG